>CABRIF010000014.1 GCA_902470925.1 uncultured Collinsella sp.
CCGGGTTCGGGTTTCGTCCATCGGTTGGTTTAGGGTTCGGATTTCGGCCATCGGCAAAACTGGGGTTCGGCGCCTGTCCGTTCAGGGGTATAAAACGGCTCCAGATGGACAGGGGCCGAACCCGGGATCCGCCGATGGACGGGAAGCGAACCCGGGATTCCGCCGACGGCCGAGAACCGAACCTGAGACGTGCCGATGGACAGGAATCGCACCCAACATCCATCGATGGGTGGGGCCGCATCCGGGAAGGGCAGGACGGCTGGGATGCGGCCCCTGGTTTCATTGGCGGGTGCTCTAGCCGCACCCGACGTGGGGCTCTGCTACTCCCCGCAGCCGGACTCAACGAGCTCGACAAGCGCGTCGACGGCATCGTGTTCGTCGGGCCCGACGGCTGAAATTCTGATTTCGGTTCCGGAGCTGAGCCCGAGTGCCATGAGCATTAGGATGCTCTTGGCGTCGCGAGATTCTGCATCGGGTTCGTTTCTGCGGACAGTGATGCTCGCAGTGAACCCTGCAGCTGTCTTGGCAAACACAGCCGCAGGCCGTGCGTGCAGGCCGCTTGGGTTGTGGATGGTAACGGTTTTTGAATACATAGATTCGCTCCGCTTCATCGGGTGGGCGCACAAGTGGGGTGCGTCGGCTTACGGGGAGGTCGATGGGTAAATCTGCTACGAGAGGTCGGCTCCATTGGTGGCGATCACCTTTCGATACCATGAGTAGCTATCTTTTGCGGTTCTCTTCCCGCTTCCCTGACCGTAGTCGTCGAGGTCTACGTGGATGAATCCGTAGCGCTTGCTCATTTCAGAGGAGGAGCAGCTCACGAGGTCAATGGGACCCCAGGCGTAGTAGCCGCGCACGTCGACGCCGTCTTCAATCGCTTCACGGATTTGTTCAATATGAGCGCGAAGATAAGCAATGCGGTACGGATCGTGAATTGAGCCGTCCTGCTCCACGCTATCGTATGCTCCGATGCCGTTTTCCGTGATGAAGATGGGCTTGCGATAGCGGTCCCAGAACTCATTGAGTAAGATGCGAAGTCCAATAGGGTCGATTGACCAGCCCCAGTCGCTGGCGGGCAGCAAAGGGTTGCGCACTGCTTCGTTGCCTTCGGCGTAGCTTGCTGCGGTAACCATGCGTGTGTAGTAATACGAGAACGAGAAAAAGTCCGCAGTGTTTCGCAGGTCGTCGAGATCGCCCGCCGAAACCTCTACATGCAGGTTGTGGTCCTTAAAGAACCGATATGCATACCCAGGATACTCGCCGCGGAGCAGGACATCAGCATAGAAGTACTCCATCTGGTTATGCTTGAGCGCCGCAAGCTGATCTTCCGGGGATGCCGTGGCTGCATAGGAGGGACCGCCGCAAAGCATCATGCCGATCTGCATGCTCGGATGGTGCTCATGGGCATAGCGTGTTGCGCGGGCGCATGCCACCATCTCGTTGTGCACCGCTTGATATTTTGCGGAGGCCAGGTCGTCAACGCGGTCGCAGGCGACTCCAAGATGATTGAAGCTTTCGTGTCCGATGAGGTTGATCTGGTTGACCAAGATCCAATAACGTACTTTGTCGGCGTAGCGGTCGAAGACCGTCTGGCAAAACCGTGTGAAAAGGTCGATTGTCTCACGAGAGTACCAGCCCAGATATGCGCCGCGTGTCAGGTTGAGCGGCATCTCGTAGTGGGAGACCGTGACCATGGGTTCCATGCCGAGCTTGAGCATTTCGCTGAACAGGTCATCGTAGAAGCGCAGGCCGGCTTCATTTGGTTCCGCATCGTCTCCATTTGGGAAGATGCGCGCCCAGTCAATGGACGTTCGGAATGTCTTGAGCCCCATGCCTGCGAGCAGACGTAGGTCCTGCTTGTAGGTATGGTAGAAGTCGATGCCCCAGCGCTTGGGGAAAATGCGGTCAGTGTCGGAAATCGCTTCTTCGATATAGGAGCTATCGATCTCTTCGTTGTATTTCTTGTCGATGGCTATGTCATCTCGGAACTCGTTGATGTCGGCGATGCTCATCCCCTTGCCGTCGATGTTCCAGGCGCCTTCAAGCTGATTGGCGGCTACGGCTCCGCCCCACAAAAAGTTGTTGGGAAAGCCGGTTGGTACGTTGTGCATCGTTGTCTCCTCACGCGTGTTCATTCATGGGTCAAAATCGGGTTATCTTGATACGTCGCGGCGGGTTTTGTCGAAGGAGTCAGCTTCCCAGCTTGTTTTCAAGCGCATTCAGTCGGGCGTCATATGCTTCAAAAACGCTAATGATTTGTTTGGCAAGGACGATTTCGCTGTTGATGGTCATGAGGGTGTCCTGAGCATGGGTGAACAGCAGCGAATAGGGCAGCTCCTCGCCGCGCGCCTCTCCCTGAATGGCGTCGGTTTGCACGCGGTGGGCGCGGGTGATCTCGCTGTGCGCTTCCGCCATGCGCTCGTGGGCTACTGTGAGATCGAAGGATGCAACAGCTTCAAGAGCTTCCTTGCACTTGGTGCGCGCATCTCCAGCATGCAAGATGATTTCCATGGCGCTGGATACTAGTTCGTTATCCATAGTGTCTCCTTGTGGCTAGATGCATGGGTGCGGTTGCTTCTAGCCTGTGATAGATGGTTTCTTGTCCTTGCTGTCGGCGACGGTCTCTTCATCCGCGCATTGCTTGTCGTAGGCCTTGAAGAATGGATACCAGATCAGTCCGGCAACGATGAACTCAAGAACGACCCAGATGATGGCCATGATGCTTCCGCCAGTAGAGATCCATGTGCCGATGGGGTAGGGGCAATACCAAAGATCGAACTGAATGGTGTTGAAGGGCGCAAACTGCAGCACCTTAACTCCGAGCCAGGTCATGAGGGGCATGACGGCGCCCATAATCCACATGGGGATCATCATAACGGGGTTCCAGGCGATGCAGCCAAAGATGACCGGTTCGTTGATATTGAAGATTGCCGGTCCCAGGCAGGCCTTACCAAGCGCTTTGAGTCGTTTTGCTTTAGCACGGAAGGCGAGCAGTAGCACGAGCGGCATGGTGCAGCCAATGCCGCCCCACCACATATAGGTTACGTAGATAAGGGTTTCGGTAAAGACACCCTGGTTTGCAACGGTCGCCGTCCCGGCTTGGATGAGCGCGAGGTTTGCGGCGATGGTGGCGAGCTTAACGGGTTCATTGATGGGGGTGAGCACCCATGAGGAGATGCCCATGGAGTAGATGAAGCAGGTGAGCATCATAAAAAGGGTGAAGCCCCACCAGGTGTTCAAAACTGCCTGGAACGGCATGAAGATGCTGACGACAATTTGATACAGATTGATGCCAGCAACATCCACAAGCGCAAACATGCCGAAGACGGTGATGGTGATGGGCAGCAACGCGTCAAACCACTGACGGACAAAATCGGGAATGGCTGAGTCTTCGCCAAAAAACGAAAACTTGCCGAATACGTTGAAGACGAGGCAGACGATTACACCAGTGATCATGGCGCAAAACATGCCGCCTGCACCGAGTGCGGAAGATCCGAAACCGGCCTCGCCCTCAGCGATGACCTCGGGGGAAATGGAGATGAGAAAGACCGAGACGCCGGTGAGCGCTGCGACGAATCGGCTTTTGCGCAGGCGCTTTTTCTCGCAAAAGTTAAACGGGATCAGGAACGATACGAACAGCGAGAGCAGGCCCATGGTCCAGCCGAATGGGGTCCAAAAGGAAAAAGGCAGCTCGATGAACTCTTCGAGGACCGTGCCAACGCAGAAAATGGAACCCACGAAGATCATGGGCAGCATTTGGAGCATCGAATCTTTGAGCGTGGTGACCCAGACGTTGGTGTTGACAACGCTCATCTTGGGCTGAAAGCTGGTTTCGAGCCAGTTGATGAGTTTCTCCATGAAGGTTCTCCTTTCGAAAGGGTGTTGACGGGTAGGGTTATTGAGAACTGGGCTAAAGGCCCGCTAGTTGTCGCCCATCTGCTTAAGAAGGTGATCGAGAGCTGCCTCCCCATCGAGTGTTGCGTAATAGTCCTTTTTCATAAGAATGACCTTGACGGGCCAGTCGCCTATGATTTCATCGACCTCGTCGAGGATGTATGCGAGATGGGGGCCAACCATAAGCGCATCGATTTCATCTATATAGGAGTCGATTTCCGACTCGCTACGCGCTACAACGCCGATATCGAGACCGCGCGCTTTTGCGGCTTTGCGTATGTTGGCGGCCATAAACCCGGAGCTTGCTCCCGATCCGCAGACAAGCAGGACATTGAGTTTTTTCATGGGTGCATCCCTTCGTTGCGAGGTCCGTGCTGTGCCCGTTGGCTTACGACTTTGGACCCTGGATCTTATGACGTTTTCTATGAAACGCTTCGAAGGCATATGCGTCATACAACGGTTTGCAGGGTGAGGCTGCAAGGCTTGATATGCCGTGGTCTGTGCGTATGGGTACCATGGTCGACAGGCTCAGTACGAGGGCAAGGAGGCGACATTGACAGCTTTGTCGGACAAGGAGCGCGCTGCGCTGCGGCTGCTGTTCGAGGAGCCGTATCCTCTGACTGCCCTGGTTCTTGCGCGGAAACTTGGGGTGTCTGAGCGTAGCGTTCGCACGTATGTCCATCGTATTAACGAGCGTGGCGAAGAAAACGGGAGCGGTGCGCCTGTTACCTCGACGCGACGGGGTTATGTCTGTGATCGCGCAGCTGCCCGCACGTTGCTTACCGACGCCAGGACGTCAACTTCGCGTCTGGTTCCGCAGACGAGTGAGGAGCGCATGCACTGGCTGGCCAATCGAGTCCTGCGCGCATCAGGCCCGCTCGATTTGTATGATCTGTGCGAAGAGGTCTACGTATCGATTTCGACTATGAATGGCGAGCTCGCTCGGGTGCGACGTCAAATGGCTCGATTCGATTTGGCGCTGACGCTGGAGGACAGCCGGATCTCGGTTCATGGAACGGAGAAGAACAAGAGGCGCATGCTCTCCCAGATGCTCTATGACGAGACAAGCGTGAACTTTCTGGATATCAAGACGATTCAAAAGGCGTTTCCCGATATAGATGCAGCATATGTGCGCCAATGCGTGGTCGAGGTACTGGATGAGAGCCAGTTCTTTGCAAATGACTACTCACTGATCAACATGGTGCTTCACATCGCTATAGCACTCGACCGGATAAAGCATGCTGGATCCGTTGGAAGCGCCTCGGCGTCTGGAGAAGGAGGGCTCCGTCCGCACGAGCGAGAGATGGCCGCGCAAATCGCATCGCTGCTTGAGTCCCATTTCGACCTCGTGTTTCCTGCGGAAGAAATCGACGAGCTGGCGCTTTTGCTTTCAAGCAGAGTGACGCTCGTGTGGCAGGGAGATGGCACCCGCGAGGAGGTGCTGCGTTATGCAGACGAGACGGTGGTTCGGCTCGCGGACTCCATCATTGGTGATATCGAGGCGTACTACTATATCAGCCTTTCCGAACAGGAGTTTTTCCTGAGATTCGTGCTGCATGTCAAAAACCTGCTTGCGCGAGCTCGAAGGGATTCGTTTTCTCGAAATCCATTGACCGATGAGATTCGCTCGTCTTGCCCATTGCTGTGGGATGCGGCTGTTGATGCAGCGGGTGTAATAAAGCGAGAAACCGGGTTCATTATCGATGATGATGAAATCGCATACATCGCATTTCACCTTGGTAGCGCATTGGAGACCCAAAGGCAACTGAGTCAGAAGGTGCGTGCGGTGCTGTATTGTCCTGCCTACTACAATATCGATCGCGGCTTAAGTGGCTTTTTCGAACGTCATTTCAAGAACGATGTGCTGCTTGCAGAGGTTGCAACTACGGAGGAGCAATTAAAACGCTGTCGGGATGTCGAGCTGATTGTGACGACGAGCCCGATCGGTGCGATTTTGGAAGCGCCCGTCGTGCGCATAGGGATTGCCCCACGTGAACGAGATGTGGAACGCATTGCCGAAATTGTTGCCGATATACGGAGGCAGCGGAGGCGAGTGTCGTTCCGCGCGCATCTTGAAGCCCTCGTGATGCCGGGGCTGTTTGTATCAAACGCCTCGGTGTCGTCAAGGGGGGAAGCGATTGCGCTGCTGGTGCAGTTACTAGAAGATGAGGGGTTCGTCGATGAGGGGTATTCGGAAGAAATTTGGGCGCGAGAGAATTTGTCGTCAACGGCGTTTGGTAGGGTGGCCGTGCCGCACGCCTTGCGCCCTCATGCAAGGAAAAGCTGCATCGCCGCTCTTATTCCTGAACGTCCCGTTGCATGGGGCGAGGCAGAGGTCGACGTGATTCTCATGCTTTCGTTCAGTCTACGCGAGCGCTCAATATTCAACGAGATATTTGATCCGCTTGTGTCCATTTTGGTAGAGCCTGAGAACGTTGAGCGACTGATGAGGGCGAGAGATTATGCCTCGTTTGTCGATCTGTTGAGCGATATGGTGCCGTAGGCCTATGCGACGGCGATGTTTGGGGCTGGGCCGCTTTTGCCGGCGCGCCCTTGTGAATCGGCTTTGGTTGCCGGCGGGGTTTGGGTTTGCTGCTCGGCTGCCGGCGAGGCCCCGGGCCCGGATTTTAGTCGCCGGAAGGGTCTGGGGGTTCAGTCCTCGGCCGTCGGCGGGTTTAGGTTCGGGTCTTGGCTGCTGGCGGGTTTGGGGCCTGGTTCTCGTGTGCTGGCGGATCCCGGGTTCGGGTTTCGTCCATCGGTTGGTTTAGGGTTCGGATTTCGGCCATCGGCGGGTCTGGGACCCAGCCCTCGTGTGCTGGCGGAATCCCGGGTTCGGGTTTCGTCCGTTGGTGGGGTCCCGGGCCCGGATTTTAGCTGCCGATGGGGCCTCGGGCCCGGTTTTCGTGCGTCGGCGAATCCCGGGTTCGGATTTCGGCCGTCCGGCCCATATCGGGTTCGGATTTCGGCCATCGGCAAAACTGGGGTTCGGCGTCTGTCCGTTCAGGGGCATAAAACGGCTCCAGATGGACAGGAGCCGAACCCGGGATCTGCCGATGGACGGGAAGCGAACCCGGGATTCCGCCAACGACCGAGAACCGAACCCGGGATTCCACCGACGGCTGCGAACCGCACCCAAGATCCACCGACGGCTGCGAACCGCACCCAACATCTGTCGATGGACGGGAACCGAACCCCAGCTCAGCCGACGGCCAAGGACCGAGCCCGGGATGAGGGGCGTGGCATCCAGGCCTCCGATGAGCGGAGCGCAGGCACCTTCGACCAGACAAGGGTGTTCTAAAATAGATGAAACATGTTTGAAATAATGTTGACTCTATTAAGATAAAGCGCAATACTGCCAGATGTCAGCATTCATCAGCGAGGACACGTCAGGTTCTCGCGCACCAAGGCAGAGGGTTATCAACATCATGCGCAACGTACGCCTACACATTATCAGCGTCATTATCTAGCGCGGGTGGCATGCGAAAAGGGCCGCCCGCAGCTTTGCGGACGGCTGATACGGGGCCGTCGAAATCTATCGACGGCCCCTTTTCTTATCTCGATAGCCTGAACAGGAAGGAGCAGCAATGAACGGAGTGGTCTTGATGGTGGCGGCCGCCGCAATTCTGGCGGCAGGCTACCTGCTGTACGGCCGATGGCTCGCCAATACCTGGGGTGTCGACCGCGACGCCCTCACGCCGGCGCGGCGCATGGAGGACGGCAAGGATTTCTCGCCTGCCTCGGCATTCACGGCGTTTTCGCATCAGTTCAGCTCGATCTGCGGCGCTGGCCCGGTGACGGGAACCATCGTCGCCATGGCTTTCGGCTGGGCTCCGGTGGTGCTGTGGGTGCTTGTGGGCGGCATCTTCTTCGGCGCCGTGCACGATTTCGGCGCTCTGTACGCATCCATGAAGAACAACGGCAAATCGCTGGCGCAGCTGATCGAGAAGTATATCGGCCGCACTGGGCGCCGTCTGTTCCTGCTGTTCTGCTGGCTGTTCTGCCTGATCGTTATCGCGGCGTTCACCTCGATGGTGGCGGGCACGTTTGCGGCAACGCCCACTGTTACCGGCGGCTTTGATGTGGCGAAGTCCTATGCGGCGGGCTGCGCGGGCACCATCTCCATCCTGTTCACGTTTGTGGCCATGGCATTCGGCTGGATGTGTCGCCGCTTCAACCTGACCGGTGCCAAGGAGTTCGCGGCCGGTGTGGTGCTTATGGTTGCCATGTTCGCCGTTGGCATGCAGTTCCCGGTTTACCTCGACCTCAACGGTTGGATTGCCGTGGTCATGGTGTACCTGGTGCTGGCGGGCGCTATGCCCATCCAGGTGCTTAAGCAGCCGCGCGACTATCTGACTTCCATCATGATGATCGTGATGATCGCCTGCGCGGTGCTGGGCATCGTGGTGCTTGGTGCGCGCGGGGAGGCCACCATGACCGCCCCGGCGTTCACGGGTTTCACGAACGCCTCCGGCATGATGTTCCCGGTGCTGTTCGTGTCCGTTGCCTGCGGTGCGCTCTCCGGCTTCCACAGCCTGGTGTCGTCGGGCACCTCGTCCAAGCAGATCGAGCGTGAGACGGATGCCGTCAAGGTTGGCTATGGGGCGATGGTCGTCGAGTCGTTCGTGGGTATCCTTGCCATCATCGTGGCGGGCATCATGTTCTCGACCATGAATACGGCGGGTACGGGCGGTGCCGCCGCGGCGACGCCGTTTCAGATCTTCTCCGCTGGTATCGCACGCGGTATGCAGGCGTTTGGTGTTGACGGCACCCTGGCCACGGTGTTCATGACCATGAACGTTTCGGCGCTGGCGCTGACTTCGCTTGACGCTGTGGCGCGTATCGGACGCACGTCGTTCTCGGAATTCTTTGCCTCCTCGAACGACGCGCTTGAGGCGGGCAGCGCGCAGACGGGCGCTATGCGTGTGCTGGGCAACCCCTGGTTTGCCACGGTGGTGACCCTGCTCCCGGGTTTGGCGCTGACCTTCGGCGGGTATCTGGCGATCTGGCCGCTGTTCGGCGCATCCAATCAGCTGCTCGGCGGTATGACGATGATCACGCTGGCGGTGTTTTGCCGCTGCACCGGACGTCGCGGCGCCATGCTGTATGTTCCGGTGGCGTTCCTGCTGGCGTGCACGTTCACCTCACTGGGGCTGAGCATCGCCGGGTGCGTGACGGCGCTCGCGGCGGGCGGTGCTGCTGCCGTGGCGACCTCCGGCTTGCAGCTGGTGTTTGCGGTGCTGCTGGTTGCCCTCGGTCTGATCGTGGCGGTGAACTGCCTGAAGGAGCTGGTGAAGAAGGAGCCGGGCTCCCTGCCCGACGAGGAGCCCGAGTGGTCCGAGATGGGCCGTCGAGCCTGTGCGGCACGCACCGGTGAGGAGGCAGTCGCGTCTGCGGACATGGCAGCCGCCGAAGCCTAAAGCCTCACCGTGCAGTTTGGGGACGGGGTCGATTCGTATATGCGCAGGTAAACGCCGCAAATACGAAACGACTCCGTCCCTGGGCTGTCGACTGCCAAGCCTGCAGACCGAACGAAACGACCCCGTCCCCAAATTGCGTCGTACGAAACGACCCCGTCCCCAAATTGCAGGGCGCTGTTATAGGTCCATTTCGAGCAGGGCGCCTCCCAGCGTTTTGCCGTGCATGTCGAGGGCCAGCGAGCGTGTGACGCCGCCGCCCAAGGCATCGGTCAGCTCGAAGTTGAGTGCGCCGATGGAGGGAATCTCGTATCGTGTGACCGTGCCGCGACAGATCTGCGCGAACCAGTTTGCCACGCGCGCGGCCGTCACGCGCTCTGCCAGCAGGGGGTAATCGCTCGAATCGTATGCGATGAGCGAGATGACCGAGATGTTTCCTTTATCCCCCGTGCGGGAGTGTGCGATCTCTTTGAGTTTCATGATTACGCCTCCAGGTAGTCAACGTGCACCGAGAAATCAGTGGCGGGAATCAAAATGCTGGCGATGGAGATAATGTTGCGCACGCTCGCCGTGGCGCCGCCTCCACCTGCGGGCCCGTTGGTGTAAAGCGCTTCGACCTCGCGGCCCACCTCACGCGCAGCCGCCTCGGTCTTGACGCGTGCAGCCACGCGCAGCCGAACCTCACAGGGCGCAGGGGCGGTGGATAGGTGCGAGGAGAGCTCGGCTCCGTAGAGCGCGTTGACACCGATGTAGTCAAAGCGCACCTCCTCGGCTTCCAAGCCGATCATCTCGAAGCGATGCTCGAGCACGGTGCGTGCGAGCTGCGCCTTCTGCAGGGCATTGGCTCCTCCGTAGCTCATCTGGCCCTCGCCGATGAAGCAATCGTGGTAGCCGACGCTCGTCTTGAAAAAGCCGTTGGGCGCGCTTCCCGATGCGCCGGAAATTCGAACGCGGTCGGCGCCGGCCTGCTCGATGCGCACCTGCGAGAAATCGGCGATGACATCGGGCGTGAGGTAGCGTGCGGGGTTTTGAATCTCATAGAGCGTCTGCTCCTGGACGGTCGCCTCGCTCACGAGGCCGCCGGTTTCAGGCAGCTTGGTGACCACGCCGTTGCCGTCTTGGTCCACCTCGATGATGGGGAAGCCGAGATTCCACAGCTCCGGCACCTCCTTGTAGCCAGGGTCGGCGAAGTACCCGCCCGTCACCTGGCCGGCGCATTCCAGCAGGTGGCCCACCCATGTGCCACGTCCCAGCCGCTCATAGTCGTCCATGTGCCAGCCAAATTCGTGCACGAGCGGCCCCAGGGCGAGGGAGGGGTCGGCAACGCGACCCGTGATGACGATGTCGGCGTCGTGCTTAAGCGCCTCGACGATACCCGAGCAGCCGATGTAGCCGTTCGCGGAGATGATTTCGCCGTCGATCGCCGAAAGCGGGGCTCGCTGCTCGATGGTATCGAAGTCGAGGTAGCGCTCGAGCTCCGGTGTCTTATCATCGCCGGTCACGCAGGCAATGCGCAAGCCCGTGATGCCCCGCTCCCGTGCAAGCACGCGGCAGCGCTCGGCTGCCGCCGAGGGATTTGCGGCCCCCATGTTGGTGATGATGCGGGGCACGCGTGCGTTGCGGGCGCGCAGATCTGCGATGGCGTCCAGAATCCGCTCGAAACGGTAGTCGAACAGGTCGTTGTAGCCGAGGTTGGGATTGTCGCGCTTGCGCATCTGCGCGATCGCAACGGTGCGTTCAGCCAGGCATTCGAAGATAAGGTAGTCGAGTTCCCCGCGATACATGAGGTCGATGGCGGGCTCGATGCGGTCGCCGCCATATCCGGCTCCCGACCCGATTCGTACGGTACGCATACGCGGTCCTTTCAAACGATATGTGTGCGGAAACGCTTGCCATGCGTTAGTACAACGTTGTACTAACTGCTTTGAGTATAACGTTCTACTTGTGACTGTCAAGGCTGTGCTAGCATGGGTGAGATGAAAGATTCAAAGTGAGCGTGCCAGTGGACCAGCGGCTGCGAACCGACGGGCAAGCGTGCTTGTGGGCCAGCGGGCGGGCGCACCTATGGGCTGGCGGACGGCTGTGTTTGCGAGCTGGCGGGCGCGCGCTTGTGAACCAACGGATGAGCACACCCGCGAACCGGCGGCCGGGGCAAGGAGCGAGGATGGCGACGATTAAAGAGGTGGCGGCGCGGGCGGGTGTGTCTCTCAGCACGGTGTCCATCGTGGCAAACGGACGGGCGGCCGACCGGAAAATCTCCCCGGCTACGCAGGAGCGGGTGCTTGATGCGATGCGCGCGCTGGGGTATCGGCCGAATGCCGCCGCGCGGCGCCTGAGGGGAGCGGAGCCGCGCACGAGCATCGCGCTGTTTTGGGCCGACGACTTCCGTGAGGCCATGCTCGCCCGCTTCCTGCGAGGGCTGCATGAGGGCATCGCGGAGGGCGGCCTGGATGTGGACATCATGGTCGTGTCCTATCGCATGGGGCAGCTGTCGTCTGCGGGGCTGCTGCACAACGCGCCCGGTTTCGACGCGGCCATCGTGGCGAATGCGAACGACGATGATCTGGCATATGTGGGCGCTTGCGAGCCGATGGTCCCGGTGGCGCTCTACAATCGCGAGGTCGCTGGATATCCGTCCGTTTCGGTAGACGACGCCGTGGTTGGCGAGATGGCAGCCCGCATGGTGCTGAGTCGGCGCGGGGCTGCGGGGTGTGCGAAGCGCGCCATGTGCTTGTCGGCGCCACAGACGTTTGCGGGGGCAGCTGCGCGCGAGAAGGCATTCGCGGCGGCGTTGCGCGATGCGGGCGCGACGGTTGCGTGCGCGCATGTTGCGGGCAACGACGCCCAGCATGGGTACGAGGCGGTGCGGGCACTGCCTGAACCGCTGCCCGATTGCCTGTTCGCCCCGAATGACCTGGTGGCAGCCGGGGCGCTGCATGCGCTTCACGAGCGCGGCGTGCTGGTGCCCGGCGAGGTGGGGGTGGTTTCCGTTGGCAGCATGCTGCCGGAGTATGCCGCGCACATGTGGCCCCCGCTGTCGTGCGTTGAGATTCCCATGGAGCAGATGGCGCGGACGTGCCTGCAGATGCTGATGGAGCGCGCGGCGAGGCCGGCGGACGCCCCGAGCGGTTCGGGCGCGCAGCAGCTGCAACTGCAACCGGAGGCGGTGCTGCGCTCGTCGCTGTAGCGAGCTGCAAGCGAGTGTCGCGTCACGGGTGCGTGGCGGGGGCGCAAGCTGCGATGGGCAGCGAGAATGGGTAGCAAGTGGCGCGTGACATCGCGTCGCCGCGCCGCAGCAGGCTGCTGCAAGCCAGCGCTCGCGCATCTGTGCGGCAGCGGCGACGTTGTCCTGGCGGCTCCCGTTACAGCACCAGGCTTCCGATAGCCGAGATCGTTGGGATGGTGGCCAGCGAAAGCACGGTTGAAAGGCATACGATGCTGCTGGCGCGCCCGGGATCTTGCTGCAGCTGCTGGCAGAACACCGCGGCGTTCGATCCAGCGGGAGCCGATGCGGCAATGAGCAAGGCGAGCTTGATTGCCTGGCTGCCGGGGAGCAGCCACAGCAGGGCCAGCGAGGCTGCGGGTATCACGACGAGGCGGACGATCGAGACCGTCCAGAAACGTGCGGTGGTGAACAGCGAGCGCCAATCGGCCTCGGCCAAGCTGACACCGAGCACGATCATGGCGAAGGGCGTGTTGAGCGCGGCAATCGCATCCACCACGCCGCTGGTGATGGGGTTGGTGGCGATGTGCAGGCAAAAGAGCGCAATGCCGACCGTCAGGGCGACAAGCATGGGGTTCGCCAGGACCGATCGGGCTGAAATCGGCTGGTCGCTTCGGGCGATGCGCCGTTTGCCGTAGGTCCATTGCAGGGCGTTGAGCTGGGCTATGAAGCATGCGATGAAAAAGACGGCCTCAGTTCCCAAGGCGCTTTGAACCAGTGGGATGCCGATGAACCCGGCGTTTGAGAACGCGGCGCAGAACTCATCGACGCCGTCGGCGCGGAAACAGGTGCGAGAAATGAGAATCGCCAGGCAGAGCAGGGCCAAGGAGAGTGCGAACGTGATGCCGAGGGCCTGCAGGCGTTCCGGGGAGAAGCTGCCCCAAAACGACCGCACGATCACGACGGGCAGCACCACCTTGATGAGCATGCCGCCCAGGTCCTGGGCGGTGCGTTTGGTGAGTATGCCGAGCCGGTAGAGCGCCATGCCCAGGCCCATGAGCATGAACATGATGCAGGTTTGCAACAGCAGGGCTTGGGCTATGGGCATGGTAACTCCGGGTGTTGATCGAAGGCGGATGCGGCGATGTCGTTACGCCACGTCGGCGATCTTGCGGTAGACCGAGACGAATTCGCGCGCGAGGATTCCGAACGCCTCAGCGCTCATCAGCTGGTCCTCGGCGTGGACGAGGATGAGCGCCAGGTCACTCTGCTCGCCGGCGGCCTCCTGCTGGATGAGGCCGAAGTGGGCATCGTGCCCGGCGGTGAAAATCTCCTGACCCTCCTTGATGAGCGCCTCGGCGCCGTCGAAGTCGCCCGCTTCGGCGCGGTGGATGGCTTCGATGTAGTTTGAGCGGGCTGCTCCCACGGCGGCGATGATTTGGAAGCTTGCCTGTTCGATCTGGGGATTCATGGATGTGCTCCTTTGCAGGGTCGTCGATATGCTTGGCTGGGGCGCTCGGGGCGCCTATTTTGCGTGGATTTGGAAGTAGACGGCCTTGAACTCGGGCGTGGCCTTGAGCGCCTGCTTCACCACCGTGAGGGCCTGCGCGTCGTCGGTGGTCTCGTAGCACAGCTCCATGGGGCTCTCGTTCACGAGCGTGCAGGCGGGGTCCTCGATGGCGGCGACATAGTCCTTGAGCTTGTCGTGGTACATCGTGCAGTTGATGGCGATCATGGGGGTCCTTTCGGTAGAAGTTTGCACGCCGCGCCCGCCCGTCCGCTGGGCGGTGCCGGACACGGTGAATACACGGTGGAGGCAGAGGGCCTGCCGTGGGGTGACTGGTTGAGGCCGAAGCGCCTCGGCCAGGTTTACGGCGACACGACCGGCTCGATGAGCGCGCCCGTCGCTTGCGCTACCGCGACGTCTTCTGGGCGATGGCGTTGGTGAGCAGGTCCACGAACACCATGAAGACGATCTGGCTTTCGAGGTACTGCGTGTAGTTCTGGTTCTGGTAATTCGGCAGCCAGATGACCTGATCGACCTTGTTGCGCAGCGGGTTTTTCGCGTTCATGGTCACCAGCACCACGTAGGGACGACGAACAGGGTCGAGTTCGCGGATGCTCTCGACGCACTCCTTATATACCTTGCTGGTTGCCGAGAAGATCACGAGCGTGTCGCGCTCTCTGAGCATCTGCTCGGGCATCAGCTGATCGTAGGGGACAAAGCTGGTTGCCAGGCCGAACTTGACGAGGTTGAGGTTGAGCAGCTGCGCGGGCAGGGCGCTTTTGTGGAACCCGGTGCTCGCGACCATGCGCGAACCGAGCAGTCGGTCGATGAGCTGCGGGATGTCCGCCTGTTCCATGGCGCCGGGCACGAGGCGCAGCAGGCTACAGTAGTAGTCGATGACGGTGCTGGGCGAATCGGTCATCGCGGCCGACTTGTGGTGCTGGTAGACCGCGATCTTGAAATCGGAGAACCCGTGGTACCCGAGTTTTTTGCAGAAGCGCGTGATCGCTGGCTGCGAGATGCCGAAATCCTCGGCGATCGAGGTGGCCGATCCGCGCAGCACGGCGTCGATATTGTTGACGATGGCGTCGTATACCTGGCGGTCGGTGCTGGTGTAGCTGCTCTGTTTGAGTTGCATTTGCTCGAATGGATTCATAAGCTCACTTCTTCCTGCAACGAATAGCTATTCAGCGCGTAGTGACTCAATACTACCAATGACCGACTCGATGAATGCGTCCGATTCGCCACGCGCCAAGCGCGAATTGAAGGTTTCGAAGTACTGGCCGTAATCGCTGCTGGGCACGAGGTAGTTGCAGTAGGTGTTGGCGTAGCCGATGATGATGACCTCGAGATCGCTGAACGCGCGCTTGATGCGCAGCCCCAGCTCGCTGCAGATGTCGCCCGGAAGGGTGACGATGAGCAGGTTTCCCGCCAGGTAGAACTGGCTGATCAGGGTGAGGTGGATGGCGCCCATCGCGCGCTTGCGCAGCTGGCGGTCCATAAGAAACGCCGAGCTGCGATTGGGGTTTGCGCTGTCGAGGTCCTTCTGGATCCGTGCGGTCATATCCTGCCAGTCCGGGTCTGTGGCCGCCTCATAGGTGCAGGGTCGCTCGATGCGTCCGCAGCGGACGGGGCCCGCCGTGAGCGCGATGGGCTCGCGGCGCTCCATGAACTGGTCGACAAGCGCCTGCGCGGTCGAGGTGAGCTCCTCGATACCCGAGGTGGTGCGGAAAAAACGCGTCGAGACGTCGCCGCAGGTGCCGTTGACGCAGGCAACCGGACATTTGAGCTGCTGCTCAAGCAGCAGGCGCGCCTGGCCGATGAGGTCGGCCGACAGCACGCGGCTCGACCCGTTGAGGATCGTGGGATGCGCGGAGAGGTTGAACAGGGCCCCAAGCGGCTCTCCGCTGCTGTCGCGGAACATGAGCAGCTGGCAGGACTTGTCCTCAACGCCGCCCTTGACATTGCGGTTCCCGTAGAGGCTTTCGACATACATGCGCTCGAGTTCAACATGGGCTTCCCGCATGGAGCCATGCGCGCGCCGAGCGCTCTCCACCATGGAGTTGCATGCGCCCGCGCGCAGCTCGGGCTCCACATGCGTGTCCTCGAACGCGAGCTTGAAGTAGGCGGGGGCGGAGTGCGTGTGGATGCAGGAGACAACGATGTGCTCGGCGGGGGTGTCCGTCTGCTGAGCCACGCGTGCCTTCACCTGGGTGCAGAACTCCTCCTCCACCATGATTGAGTCCAACACGCACAGAATGAACGATTCATTCTGTATCTCAAATGCAACGGTATTGATTTGAATGGAGTCAAGGACCGAGTCGCTCGGTTCTGTGCGACTATATCCTGCCATATAGCAGGGTCTCTGAGGAGTGATGTCTACTTTATCAAATGCTATACGCATGATTAGCTGCCATTTCACAGATTCGACTACAGGACGGGTTTACTGTACACCATGAATGAATCATTTACCGTTCACCGAATGATTTTTTCGGTGAACGGTAAATCTCTTGAAATCCATTCAACAATGCGTACACTCGTAGGCGACGCAAGCCATGCATCACCATCGTTCAGAAGAAATCGAAAGAAGGGAAGGTCCACCATGAGTGAGACGGCCGCGCAAAAACAGTCGTTCATGGATCGATTCCAGGCCGTGATGGAACGCACCGTTGTGCCGATCGGCATGAAGATCTCGCAGCAGAAGTACCTCGCTGCGATCCGCGACGGCATGACCGTCATGATTCCCATCACCATAATCGGCGGCTTCGCGTGCCTGCTGGCCATGCCGCCGGTGCCTTCGGGGCTTGCGGGCGGCAATATCTTCGCCGACTTCCTGCTTGCTTGGCAGGCGTGGGCAACCGCGAACGCCTCGGTGCTGATGGTGCCGTACTATATGACGATCGGCGTCATCTCGCTGTACGTGGTGTGCGGCGTTGCCTATCAGCTGGCATCCACCTATAAGATGGACGGCATCAACAACATGCTCTGCGCGCTGCTGGTCTTTCTGTGCGTGAGCAACGCGGTCGATTTGGAAACGCTGTCGATCTCCATCAGCCAAGCGGGTGCCTCCTATATGTTCGGCGCCATGGTGATCGCGCTGGCGGTCGTTGAGATCAATCACCAGTGCATCAAGCGCAACATCGCCATCAAGCTGCCCGCTACGGTTCCGCCCAACGTGGCCGCCCCGTTCAACGTGCTGATTCCCATGACGCTGAGCGTGGTTGGCTTCACCCTGCTCGATGTGCTGTGCACGACGGTGACGGGCGCTGGCTTGACGTCGCTGGTGTACACGGTGTTCCAGCCGCTGCTGTCTGCCACCGGAAGCCTGCCGTCGGTGCTGCTCATCAACGTCATCATGACGACGTTCTGGTTCTTCGGCATCCATGGTGCGAACATGGTGTCGGTCGTAACGAGCCCGATCACGACCGCGGCGCTTGCCGCCAACCTCGAGGCATATCAGTCCGGCCAGGCCATGCCCTACATTTTCTCCGGTGCGGCCAACAGCGTGTTCGGCAACTGGATCACCTACTTCGCCATCCTGCTGGTGGTCATCTTCTTCTGCCGTAGCGCACAGCTCAAGAGCATCGCGAAGGTCGCGTCGGTGCCGTGCGTGTTCAACATCAACGAGCCCATGATCTTCGGCATGCCCACGGTGCTCAACGTGTTTACCTACGTGCCGCTGCTGATCTGCTCCATGGTGAACTTCTCGTCGTACTATCTGCTGGCGCAGGCCGGGATCCTGGGGCGCTTCTACATCACCCTGCCGTTCACGGTGCCCGGTCCGCTGCAGGCGTTCCTGGCAACCATGGATCCCAAGACCATCGTGCTGTACTTCGTGCTGCTGGCGCTGGATGTGGTGATCTGCCTGCCGTTCATCAAGGCGTACGACAAGACGCTGCTCGACGCCGAGGCGGCCCAGGAGTAGCGCGATGTGCGCCCGCCGGGTGGTGCGACCGCTCCGCCCCGGACGAGGCGCAAGGCGTGCCGCGCGCCCTTCGGGGCGGCGAGGCCGCTTCGAGGCGCAAGGCGAGGCCTTTGTTTCGCTTGTCATTGCACCTTCGGGGCACTGGGCGGCGCGCGGCGGATGCGGTTTTCGCCGGCGGTATGGCGGGATATGGTTGGATATATGATCGGGTTGGCCCATGTGGATGGGTCGGCCCTCTACGAAAGGATACTGACATGAAAAACATCGTTCTGTTCTGCGCGGCGGGTATGTCGACGAGTTTGCTGGTGACCAAGATGCAGCAGGCGGCCGATGCGTCGGGGTTTGAGGCGACGATTGCCGCTCATCCCATTGCCGAGGCGGAGGCGTTCGGCAAGGAGGCGGACATCGTGCTGCTGGGCCCGCAGGTGCGCTTCGAGCTGGCGCGCATTCAGGCTCTGCTGCCCGATAAGCCGGTGGAGGCGATCGACATGCGCGCGTACGGCATGATGGACGGCGCCGCCGTGATCGAGCAGGTGAAGAAGGTTCTGGGCGCGTAGGTGTTGATTGCGCCTCGTGCAACGACGGTGTGTTCGAGCGGCCCGACGTTATGGTTGGGCCGCTTTTTGTATCGGTTTCGCGTGAAAGTCGCGGGCATCCATGGTGGGGCGAGCTGCGGGCGGCGCTGCGGCTGCTGCTCGAGTTGTGCCGGCTCGTGGAGGTGCGGCAGGAAGGGGAGGTGCGCTATGCGCCTTGTTGTGAACGGTGACGATCTGGGCTATACCAAGGCGAATACGCTGGGGATCGTTGAGGCCTATAGGAGTGGAATCCTGCGTTCCACAACGGCCTTGGCGAACGGCGACTCTATTGAATACGCTGCCGCCTGCGTGGAGGGGTGCGACGGGCTGGGCGTGGGCGTACATCTCACGCTCACGCTGGGCGCCCCGCTGACGGACGGTTCGTCGTTAGTGACGGCCGCGGGGCAGTTTCCGAGCAGGCGAGAGCTTGATGCGGCTGCGCTCGACATGGATGAGGTCCGCGTGGAGTGGCGTGCTCAAATCGAGCGGTTCCGCGAGGTGTTCGGCAGGATGCCCACGCATATCGACTCGCACCACAGTGTGCATGATCTGACAGACGACCTGCTGGCGGTTTCGCGCGGTCTTGCCGAGGAATATGGCTTGGAGCTGCGCCGGTACGGAAGTTTTGAATTTGTGTGCGGGTTCTTCGGCCCCACGGCGACGCCGGATGCGCTTCTTGAGCTGCTGCGGGCGCACGAGGGGCGCGACATTGAGATCATGGCGCATCCGGGCTACTGCGATTTGGAGCTGTACCGGCGCAGCTCGTATAACGTCGATCGCGTGCGCGAGCTGGCGGTGTTGTGCGACGCATCTGTGCTGGCCTACGTGGAGGACCACGGGATCGAGCTCGTCCACTACTGATCCGCTTGGTCGTGCAGTCTTGCAGTCTGGGGACGTGCAGTTTGGGGACGGGGTCGATTCGTATATGCACAGGTAAACGCCGCAAATACGAAACGACCCCGTCCCCAGATTGGTGGGGCTGCGGACATTTTCGTGTACGAAACGACCCCGTCCCCAAATTGCGTTACGAAACGACCCCGTCCCCAGATTGCGTTACCCAAATTGCGTTAGCAGATGCGGGGGAGTTGTTCGCCTACGAGCATGTCGAGGATGCGCGTGGAGCCCCAGGGGGTGCGGACGCGGACGCTCGGCGCGTGGCCGTCCTCGAGTGCGTGCACCTGGCCGATGACGGCCGCGTCGTGCCCATAGCGGCTCGCCCGCATGGCGCGCAGCGCCGCATCGGCTTCGGATGCCGGGACCACGGCGACCATCTTGCCCTCGTTGGCCACCTGCAGCACGTCGTACCCGAGCATCTCGCAGGCGCCGCGCACCGCCTCACGCACCGGCACCGCCTCCTCTTCGATCTCGAACGCCACGCCGCTGGCCTCGGCGAATTCGTTGAGTGTGCTCGCCAGGCCGCCGCGCGTGGGATCACGGAAGCAGCGTGTGTGCGGCGCGGCGGCGAGCACGGCGGCGATGAGGTGATTGAGCGGGGCGGCATCGCTTGCGATCGGCGTGGAGAAGGCCAGGCCCTCGCGCTGGCTCATGATGGCGATGCCGTGATCGCCCAGCGTGCCGGACACCAGCACGACATCGCCGGGTCGACAGTTGGCGCCGGACAGAGCCATGCCCGCGGGAACCTCACCCACGCCCGCCGTGTTGATGTAGACGCCGTCGGCATGCCCGCGCTCTACGACCTTGGTGTCGCCGGTGATGATGCGCACACCCGCCTCGGCTGCTGTCTCGGCCATGCTGCGGCAGATACGCCGCAGGTCATCTAGAGGGTAGCCTTCCTCGAGGATGAATCCGCAGGAGAGGTAGCGCGGGCGCGCCCCTGCGGTGGCCACGTCGTTGACGGTGCCGCACACCGCCAGACGGCCGATGTCGCCGCCGGGGAAGAAGTGAGGCGAGACCACGAAGCTGTCGGTGGACATGGCGATGCGAGCGGGTACTGCTGCGGTCGCCGCGGTGCTCTCAGCAGCGGCGCCCGCTGAGGTGTCCGCAGCTGCAGCGTCTGCCGCCACAGGAAAAGCCGTCTGACGGTCACCGGGAGCGTCCGCCAGCCCGATCGCACCTGCTGTCGGAAGCGACAGCTCGGCCACACCCGCATCGTTGCCGGCGTGCAGCTCCGCCGCGCCGAATGCCTCCAGGAACACCTCGTCGATGAGGCGCTTCATCATCTGCCCGCCCGATCCGTGTCCGAGTTGTACGGCGTTGTTGCTCATGGTGACCCCGCTCCTTCTGAAAGAAATCGTGTTACGTATCGGCCCTGTGCCCGACCCGCCCGCCGTCAGCGTTCGCGATACCGGAAATACGCCGCGCAGCTGCCCTCGGAGCTCACCATGCAGGGGCCCGTGGGGTGCTCGGGCGTGCAGGTGCGGCCGAACAGCGGACACTCGGTGGGGGCGAGCCGGCCGCGCAGCACGTCACCGCAGCGGCAACCGCGCGGCTCGACCGTCGGTTCCACGGCAACGTCGAAGCGCTCGCGTGCATCCAGGTGCCGGAACGCCGGTCGTATGCGAAGCCCCGAGGCGGGAATGGGACCCAGGCCGCGCCAGATGGCGTCACAGGGCTCGAACACCTGCTCCACCAGGGCGCGCGCCGTGGGGTTGCCCGCTGCGGACACGCCGCGACGGTACGCGTTCTCAATGGCAGGCGCATCCTCTACCACCATGCGCGCAAGCAGGGCGATGCCCTCCAGGATGTCGATCGGCTCGAATCCGGTCACCACGCCCGGCATGCCGAACTCGTCCACCAGGAAGCGGTAGGGCTCGGTGCCGGTGATGGTGGACACGTGCCCGGGCAGGATGAAGCCGTCGATGCGGGTGCGCGGGTCGCTGGCGATGGCGCGCAGCGCGGGCGGCGTGGTTTTATGGGCGCAGAACACCGAAAAGTTGTCGAGCTCGCGCGAAGCCGCCTCGAGGATGCAGGCCGCGATGGCAGGTGTGGTGGTCTCGAACCCCACGCCCATGAAGATGACCTGGCGGCTTGGGTTCCGCGCGGCGATGTCGAGGGCGTCGAGCGGCGAGTAGACGATGCGGATGTCGCGTCCGGCGGCCTTCTGCTCGGCGAGTGAGGTGGTGGACCCGGGCACGCGCATCATGTCGCCGAAGGTGGCGATGATGGCATCATCGACCTGGGCGAGCGCGATGGCGTGATCGATGTCGCGGTTGGCGGTGACGCACACGGGGCAGCCGGGACCGGAGAGCAGCTTGAGGCCGGCGGGTATGATGGAGCGGAACCCGTAGCGGCCGATGCTCACCGTGTGCGTGCCGCAGACCTCCATGAGGTTGATACGGCGCTCGCCCACGAGCTGGTGGATGGTGCGCACGAGGGCCTGTGCCCGCACGGGGTCGCGGAAGGCGGCGAAGTCGATGCCGGGCTCCGGAGTGGTGGACGCGGCGGGCATCATGCGCGCTCCGGGGCAGCGGGCGCGGCGGCGGGCGCGGCGGCACCGTCGGTGGCCCCGATGCCGGCGTCCAGGCCGAGTTCATCGGCGGTGAGCTCGGCGAGGTCGTCCACGAGCTGAAGGGTTTCGGCGGCTTCCTGCGCGTCGATAACCTGGATGGCGAAGCCGGCGTGCACCAGCACATAGTCGTCCACCTGAGCGGCAGGCGTCAGGCGCAAGGAGATTTCGCGCTGGGCGCCGAGCATATCGACGGTGGCGCGCGCGTCGGCGGACATGCTCAGGATTTTGCCGGGAACTGCAAGGCACATGGTTGCTCGATCCTGCGGGGCGGTCCCGCGAATAGGCGATGTGTAACGCTTCCGATACTACCCCTGGCGGCGCTCTCCATACGCCCGGGGCGGACGTTTGGCGGCAAAGATGCATGCCCGTGCGATAGCTGCCTGCCCGTAGGCGATGCAGCCGTCGTTGAAGGGGACGGTGTGCGGGGTTAGCACGGTGAGGCCGTGGTGCGCAAGGATGCTCGTGATGTCGTGCAGCAGCGGGCGGTTCGTGAACACGCCGCCGGACAGCGCTACGGACGAGATGCCGTGCTCGTGGGCGGCATCGATGGCGGCGTGGGCCATGATCCGGGCGAACAGGAGGTGCGCATCGCGCGCGAGCCCATCGCGATCCTCGCCGCGCGCAAGGCCGTCGAGCAGATGGGTGAGCAGGGCCTCGACGTCGATCTCTGCGAGTGCAGCGGACGAATGGTCGGTGCTGGCAGAGATAGTGCCGGCGAGGGCGAGGCCGGGGGCGCTCTGATTGCGGGTCCTTGTTGCAGGCCGCGCGCACACCGCAGGCGCCACCGGGGCGGGTGCGCTTGCCAGGGCGTCGGGCTCGGTGGGTACGCCTGCTGTCGCCACGCCTGCGGCTGCGGTGGGGCTCGCGGCCGCGGCTGTGCCTGCAGGCGCCAGCGCGGGCCCGTTCTCGCACCGGTGCGCACGGAGCGCGGCGGCCTCCAATGCGATTGCCGGCTCGCCGTCGTAGGTCGCGCGATGGCATATGCCGAGCAGCGCGGCGATGGCATCGAGCAGGCGCCCGGCGCTGCTGGTGAACGGACTGTTGAGGCTGCGCGCCACCATGGCTTCCATGAGCGTGCGCTCTTGGAGGCTGAGCGCGCTGACGAGCTCGGCTGCGCCCGGATGGTCGAGCAGGCGGTAGCTGGCCAGCAGCGACCACGCGCAGCGTCGCGCATCGCGCACCGATGCCTCGCCGCCCGGGAGCCGCCAGCAGCGTAGATGGGCGGCCCGTTGCATGCCCGTAAGGCTTGCCACGAGCACCTCGCCGCCCCAGACGGTTCCATCCGGCTGCAGGGTTCCCTCGGCATCGAAGGTGGCTCCGGCGCCCGTGCCGTCGAGTGCGATGCCGATCACCGGCTGGGTGGGGTCGTGGGCGCCGCGAGCCGCCGCATCGGCGATGACCGAGGCGATGTGCGCATGGTGGTGCTGCACCTCGATGAGGGGCAGGTGCGCGCGGAGCGCCTCGGCGCGCGCCCATTGGCTTGAGCGGTAGGCGGGGTGTGCGTCGCAGGCGAGCACGGTGGGGTGCAGGTCGAACAGGTTCGCAAGCCGGGTACGGGCTTCGTGCCAGGCGTCGAGCGTCTGCGCGTTGTCGAGGTCGCCGATGTGCTGGGAGACGAAGCACGACGCCTCGCCGTCCGTGCGCTCGCGGGTGTAGGCGAGCGTGCTTTTCTGTTCGGGACCGCAGGCCAGAACGCAGCAGGCGCCGTCGGCGATCGCAGGGCCGGGATCGCGGGGCGCACGTGCCGGCAGGGCGAGCGGACGGGGCGCGTAGCCGCGTGCGCGGCGGACGGGGCGGGCCGTCCCTTCGGAAACCATGACGACCGAATCGTCGTAGCGGGTGAGGATGGGCCGGTCGTTGCCGAGGAGCGCATCGGCGATACCGCCTTCGACCAGGGTTCCCCATGCGCGCTCATCGTCTGTCTCGATGGGGGAGCCGCTGACATTTCCGCTGGTCATGACCAGGGCATATACGCCGCGCGCGGCGCAGGCGGCCATCAGCAGGTGCTGCAGGGGCGTGTAGGGAAGCATGATGCCTGCGCTCGGCAAGCCGCAGGTGACGCTTGGCGCCAGCTGTGGGGCGGTGATGGGTGCGTCGGGGGAACCGTGTTTGCCGCCGATCGCCATGCGCGCGGGACGGTCGGGGTCCGCGGCGTCCACGGTGGCAGGCGCCGCGGGGCGCGCCGGGGGTTGCGCGCCGGCGGCCCGGTCGGTGCCGGCGTCGGTTGTTGCATCAGTTGAGCCGTTGGGGTCGTTGGTGCGGAGGCGGGCGAGCACGATGGGACGAACGCTGCCCTGGAGCAGCGCGCGCTCGGTGTCGTTCAGATGGCAGAGCGCGTCGGCGATGCCCAGGTTGCGCACCATGATGGCGAGCGGCTTGCGGCCGCGATGCTTGCGCCGGCGCAACTCGGCCACGGTTGCTTCCGCATCGGCTCGGCAGGCGAGGTGAAAGCCCCCAAGACCCTTGATGGCCACGATGCCCCCCGCTTCCAGCAGCTCGGCGCAGCGGGCGATGATGGCGTCGCTCGCCTCGCGCGTCGTGCCGATGGCGGGCGTTGCGCTCCGCATGTTGTTGTCACCCGTTGCCGCCGTTGCGTCCCGCGTGCCGCGCCCGCCCGTCGTCGCCGTTACACCTCGCGTGCTGTCGCAGCCGGCTGTTGCCGCCGTTGCGCTCCGCGTGCCACCGCGGCCAGCCGCCGTGTCCGCTTCGCTCCGCATATCATCGCGGTCAGCCGCCGCACCCGCTTCGCTATGAATGCTATCGCAGCTGGCTGGCGTCTCTGCGGCACCCCGTATGCTGCCGCGGCCAGCTGCCGCCCCCGCTCGGCTCGGCATCTCATCGCGGCTGGCCATTGAGCCCGTTTCGCGCCGCATAACGCCGCCGCTCACCGTCTCCACGGCCGCGAACCCTTCCTGCCACGTGATGTGCGGCCCGCAGTCGAAGCAGGCATCGGGCTGGGCGTGGAAACGCCGATCGAGCGGATCGGCGTATTCCGCCGCGCAGGTGTCGCACATGGGGAACGCGTCCATGGAGGTTTTGGCGCGGTCGTAGGGCAGGTCGCGGATGATGGTGAAGCGCGGGCCGCAGTTCGTGCAGTTGATGAACGGGTAGTGGTAGCGGCGATCGGCCGGGTCGAAGAGCTCGCGCAGGCAGTCGTCGCAGGTGGCGATGTCGGGCGAGACGAGCGTGGTGTGCGCCGCGCGGTCCTCAGATGCGATGATGCGGAAGGTGGGTGCCGGCATGTCATCCGCGCCCCTTGCATTGCCGATGCTATTCACCTGCGCATTTCTTGCGCTGCCATGGCTTTCTGGCCCGTCTGCCCGCTTGGGGCCCTCGTCGGTGCCGAGCTCGGAAACCTCGATGGCATCGATGCGCGACGCCGCCGGGGCGTGCGCGCGCAGGTCGCGGACGAACGCTGCGAGCGCGGCCGAATCGCCGTGGGCCTCGATATGCACGCCGTCGCCTGCGTTCAGCACCCAGCCGCCGATGCCGTGCGCCATGGCCTCGCGATACACGAAGGGTCGCATGCCGACGCCCTGCACGATGCCGGTGATGTGGATGTGGGCGTGTTCCATGGTGCTGCTCGCGTGCGTACTGTGCGCTTTGGGCGCTAGAGCGCCAGGCTCGACCCGGTGGCGGCGCAGGTGAGCTCGCCGTGCTTGACGCCGCGCAGGCCGAGGAGCTTGTCGGCGAGTTCGTAGACGCGTTCGCCCCGCCCTTTGAGCGCGAGGATTTCCAGGCAGTTGTGGTGGTCGAGATGCACGTGCATGGTCGAGACGATTTCGGCGGTGTAGTCGTGTTGGACGTCGTCGAGGCGGCGCGTGAGGTCACCGGTGTGGTGGTCGTAGATCATGGTGAGCGACCCGATGACCTCCTCATGGGGCGTGCGCTGGGATTCCCGCACCAGCGAGGCGCGGATGAGGTCGCGGATGCCCTCGGAGCGGTTTGCCAGGTCGCCTCGGCGCGCGATCTGCTCGTCGAATGCCTGCAGCAGGTCCTCGGGAACGGCGACGGAGAAGCGGACAAGCTCGCTGCCGGTGGCTCCTGTGGGCTTTTCGGCAGGCGTGCCCGCGGGCTCCGCGGTGCGGTCGGGATGGGATGCGCCCATGGTTACACCAGCGTCACGGTGCCGACGGAATTGTGGTCGGCCTCGATGGCGTCCTCGTAGCCGACAAGCGCCTGGTGCGCTTGGTCCAGTGCCGACATGGCAGCTTCGAGCTTGGTGCCGATGCGCTCCATGTCGTAGGTCTCGGTAGCGTGGAGCAGCCGATGGCTCCATTCGTGCGCAAGCGCGATGGTTTCGTCGATCTGCCGCACGTTCATTTCAAGCTGGCTGGTGTTCATGCCTACATCGTGCATGGTGTGCCTCCTCGCACGCGGATATCCGGATAGTTTCCAGTGTAGCCGTTTGTCGGGGCGCGCGGTGACGAGCGCGGCGCTTGTGGCGGGGCGTGCCGCGCGGGGTACGTGACGGACTGGGGCTGGTTGGGCGGTGTGCGGCCCGGGATGCGTGGGCGGATTGGGGTTGGCGGATCATGTGGGGTTCGGGTTTCGTCCGTCTGGAAATGTAGGGTTCGTATCTCGTCCATTGAGAGGCTAAAAATGGCTCTGAATGGACAAGGCCCGCACCCAATATTTCTGGATGGCAAAAATCTGAACCCGGATTGTCTGGATGGACGGGGTACGAACCCGCTGCGGGTACACCGGCGTACCCGCTGCGGGAACGCCGGCAGACACGCCGACGAGCGCGCGACAGACACGCCTGCAGACACACCGGCGGTCGCGTCGTTTCACAGATCGTCGATGGAACGTTGACAGATTTGGAGGAAGATAGCGAGGGGCGGTTGTGCCCATGCGATGCGGAACAGGAAGGGGCTTCACATGCGGATGCTGGTGGTGGACGACGAAGAGGCCATCGCGAACATGCTGGCGGAGTTCTTTCGCATGGAAGGCTATGAGGTCGCGTCCGTGGGTAGCGGCGCGGCGGCGCTCGAAGCGGTCTCGTCGGGGCTGCGTCCGGACATCATCCTGCTCGACGTCAACATGCCGGGTATGGATGGCTTCGAGGTGTGTCGCCGCATCCGCGCGCACCTGAGCTGCCCGATCATCTTTTTGACGGCGCGCATCGAGGACGTCGACCAGCTCGACGGATTCGCCGCCGGCGCCGACGACTACGTGCTCAAGCCGTTTTCGCTTGAGGTGCTTGGCCGACGCGTGGCGGCTCACATGGCGCGCGAGGGCAGGGCTCACGAGCGCTCGAGCGCGGTACGGTTCTTCCGCGAGCTGACGATCGACTACGGTGAACGAACAGTTGAGGTGCGTCCGGCATCCTCCGGCGGAGCTGCCGCATCGGCCGCTTCGGCATCCGCTGACTCGCATGCGGCGGGGAGCGGGGTGTCGGGGCGCGCGAGCGTCGGCAGGGCACATGCGGGTCAGAGGCCCGCTGAGCAAGAGTCCGCTCCTTCGGCGGCCACTGGCGAGCCTGCCGTGCGCACGCCCGCGCCGGCCTCCGGCGTTCTGGTGGACCTCACGCGGCTTGAGTTCGACATCCTGGCGCTGCTGAGCAAGCGTCCGGGTCAGGTGTTCGACCGTGATGCCATCTACGAGCGCGTATGGGGTTGGGAGGCTGCGGGCGATCCGGCCCAGGTGCGTGAGCACATCCGGCGCATCCGCAACAAGCTCGCCTCGGCGGGCGTTTCCACCGACCCTATCGAGACGGTGTGGGGCGTGGGCTATAAATGGGTGGCTCGATGAGGCGCGAGCGCGGCCGGGCCTTGCTGCAGCACCGTGTGTCCGCCGCATGGGCGCAGCGCCGCGTCAGCTGGACGGAGGCCCGCACGCGCCGTCGTGAGCGTCGGGCGCGCGACCGTGCCCAGCTGCGCCTGCTGCCCTGGCGCGAGCGTCCGGCTGCCTGGTGGCGCACGCGTTCCCTAGGCGTGACGTTCGCGGTGTACCTGGCGGCCTACCTGGCGGTTGCCACCGTGCTCTCCGCAGGCTCAATCGAGCTGTTGACCATATGGAGTGACCGTTACTACGAGATCGAGGTGACCGACGCCGACGGCACCATGCGCCGCGTGTCGGTGGATTCGGGCCCCTATATCTACGATCCGGAGTCGGCATCGCTGCTGCCGGCCGCCGAGCTCGACCTGCCCGGCGGGAAGGGGTATGCGGTCTTTATCGCTGCCGACCCCGAACACGCGGAGGGGCAGGAGGCTTCGTCGAACGTGCGCTCCGACGGGGTGATGTACGCCACGCTCGATCAGGTGCGCGCCGGCGAGGTGCGCCTGCTCGACTGGGGGCTCAACTACAGCGAGCGGTTCTCCCGCGAGGATATCCTCGGCACCGACGACGAGATCGATGCCGACGACATTGCCGCCTATGATGCCGAGAGCCGCTTGTTCCGCGCGCAGAGCACGGAGATGTTCGAGATGATGACCGGCAGCAGCCTGGATGACGTGTTCGGCGCGAACCTGGTGTCGAACACCGCCTACTACGCCACGCCCACGCGTCCGGCGGGCTTCGCGCCGCGCGCCCTGTCGCTGTTCACCGGTATGGTGCCGTTCGTGATCTACGGCGGCTTGGCCTGGCTTATGTTCCGGCGTTTCTATCGGCTGCACGTGGCGGCGCCGCTGGATGAGCTGGGGGCCTCGGCGAGCCGCATCGCCGCTCGCGACCTGGACTTCTCCATCGAGCGCGTGTGCGGAAGCGAGCTGGGGCGCCTTTCGAAAACCATGGAGGACATGCGCGCGTCGCTGCTCGAGTCGCAGCGGGAGCTATGGCGCACGGCGGAGGAGCGCCGCCGCCTGAATGCGGCGTTCGCGCACGACCTGCGGACGCCCGTGACCGTGCTCAAGGGCACGCTTGAGATGGCCCGCATGCGCGCTGCGCGCGGGCAGGATGTGGACGCCTCCACCCTCGATGCGCTGTTGCAGCAGGTTGAGCGCTTGGAGCGGTATGCGTCGGCCATGGGCGGGTTGACGAAGCTCGACGAGCGCCCCGTCGTGCGGCGGCCGTATACGGTGGCGGATGCGGAGGAGCGCATCGTGGATCATGCCGCTGCGGTGGTGCAGGCGCGCGGTGAGGGGCTGCAGCTGGTGGTGCGCGCAGGGCTGCGGGATGCCTCGAGGGCTGCGGGTAGCCCCTGTGCGGCGCGGATGGCCGGCGCACCAGATGCGCCGAATGCGCCGGATGCCTCCTGCCCGGCTCGAGCGCAGGATCCAAGGGGCGCTTCGGATGCGCTCGGCGCCCCGGCCACGGCAGGGGCGGCGGGGACCCCGGGTGCGTCCGCGCCAGCGTTCGGAGCCGCCGCCGCGAGCGCCCCGGCTTCGGCGTCGAGCGTTGCCGAAGCGGGTGCGCCCACGTTGGCGTTTGGAGCCGCCGCTCCGGTCGCCGTGCTCTCGATCGACATGCCGCTGGTGGAGGAGGTGCTCGACAACCTGCTGGGCAACGCCTGCTGTCATGCCCGGACGCGCATCGAGCTCGAGGTTCGTGCGGACTCCGAGATGCTTGCGGTGTGCGTGCAAGACGACGGCCCCGGATTCTCGCCCGAGGCGCTGCGGCGCGGCTGCGACCCATTTTTCAGCGAAAGCAAGTCGGCCGAGCACTTCGGGCTGGGGCTCAACGTCTCGCAGGTGCTGTGCGGCCTGCATGGCGGCTCGCTGGAACTGGGGGCGGCGCCGGGCGGTGGCGCGCTGGTGTGCGCGCGTTTCGATGCGTCGGATAGGCTGTAGTTTTTTCGATAGAGCAGCGATAAAAAACGCATGGTAGACAAAGCATAGACACCCGGTGGCGATACTTGCCGTATTGGAGAGGCGAGGAGGTATCGCGATGATGGAGATGCAGCCGGAAACCGAGGGCGCGATCGATGCGACGCCGTCCGGTCGCGGCCGGGCGCGCGTGGTGGAGCCTGGCGAAGCGAGGCGCACCCTGCGCCGCCGTGCCGCCCTGGTGGGGGTGGTCCTCGCCATAGGCATCGCCGCCGCATGCTGGCGCTATCTGCCCGGCATGCTCGCCTGGCTGGCCGATGCCGATGCGGTGCGCGCGTTTGTGGCCGAGCGGCCCCTCGCGAGCCGCCTTGCCCTGGTGGGCATCAATATGGCGCAGGTGCTGCTGGCGTTTTTGCCAGGCGAGCCGATCGAGCTGGCGAGCGGGTATGCGTTCGGCTTTTGGGAGGGCACAGCGCTGTGTCTGGTGGCGTCCGGCATTGCGACCTCGGTCATCTATGCGGCGGTTCGTCGGTGGGGATGGCGCCTGGTGGGGCTGTTCTTCGACCGATCGCTGCTCGACCGGTTCTCCTGGCTGCAGGATGCGCGGCGCATGGAGCTGGCGATGCTCGCGATATTCTTGATCCCCGGCACGCCGAAGGACTTCCTCACGTATTTTGCAGGGCTGACGGGCATGCGCTTCGTGCCGGTGGTGCTGATTGCCACCTTGGGCCGGATTCCGTCGATCGTGACCTCTACGGTTGCCGCCTCGGCGGCAGGCGATGGCAACTGGACGGTTGCCATCGCGGCGGTGGCGGCATCGGCCGCGCTGCTGGCGGCGGGCGGCACGTTGTATCGCCGCGTGCGCGACCGCGTACAGTAGCCGCGCACGCGCGCACCGGATTGACCCCGTCCCCAAATCGCGCGCAATCTGGGGACGGGGTCGTTTCGGCATGCGCGGCGCGCTCGCTCCCGCGCGCTCGCTCCCGCGCGTTCGTTATGCCTGGCGGTTGATGAAGAAGTCTGCCATGGCGTCCAGGAGCTCGGCTGCCGTGGCCGAGATGACCCCGGACCGGGCGAGCTCGGCGGTGAGCGCTTGGGCCTCGGCCGCCTGCTCTTGTGCGAGCTTGCGGCAGGCGTCGATGCCGCCGCCCTGCTCGATGAGCGCAACGGCGCGCGCCAGGTCGTCCTCATCGGCGGTCTTTGCCTCGAGCAGGCGCACGAGCTCGGCGCGCTCGCCCGGCTCCAGGTGCTCGAGCGCCCATACCACGGCGAGCGTGCGCTTGCCCTCGGTGATGTCGGAGCGGAAGTCCTTGCCCTGGGCCTCGGCATCGCCCACCAGGTTGAGCAGGTCGTCTTGGAGCTGGAACGCCAAGCCGGCGGGCCGCCCGATCTGAGCCAGACGACCGGCCGCGCAATCGGAGGCTCCGGCGGCAAGCGCGCCGACGCGCAGCGGGCTGGCAACCGTGTACCAGGCTGTCTTGCCATCGATCATGTAGAGGTAATCCGCGCTGGTCACATCCCAGCGACCGTCGCGCGCCCAGCCCAGGTCGAGCGCCTGGCCCTCGAGCGTGTGGCGCTCCATGCGCAGCAGCTCCTCAAGCACGTGCAGACGGCGCTCTGCTGGCAACGCATGGTCTTCGAGCACGATCTCGCATACGCGCGTGAGCGCCAGATCGCCGGCGTTGATAGCCAGTCCGTCGCCCTCCGTGCGATGCAGGCAGGGCTCCCCGCGGCGCAGCTCGCTGCCGTCGGCGATGTCGTCATGGATGAGGGCCGCGCTCTGGAAAAGCTCGATGGCGATGCCGCAGGAGAGCGCTTGCTCAGCCGTGCCGCCCACGGCCTCGGCGCCCAGGAGCGCCAGCACGGGGCGCACGCGCTTTCCGCCACCGGCGGTGAAGTGCGCGAGCGGGGAGTACAGGTAGCGCTCCAGATCCTCTGCGGGCGCGGGGCCGCTTGCGGGCACGGGCATAGCCCGCGTCGAGCTCAGGGCGTCTTCGACCAGCGGGAGCCTGTCCTTCAGGTAGGTGACGAAGGCCTCGCCCGCGCGCTCGGTGATCTCGCTCATATGCCGCCCTTTCATCATGGAACTCTCAACGTGTAATGCTAGCAAAACGGGGCGACCGAAGTCGCCCCGTGCGGGTCGGATCTGTTGCGTGCGCCCGATCGCGGCGCGTCCAGGCTTTGGGAGCTCGAGCTCCGCGCTCGGGCGTCCGCCGCGGAGTGAAAGCGCCTTCGCGCCCCATTCCTCCTCGCGGCTCTAACCTTCGTAGCCGTTGGGGTTGTTGGACTGCCATCTCCAGGAATCGCGGCACATGTCGTCGATGTCGTAGCGCGCCTCCCAGCCCATGAGCTCGCGGGCCTTGGAGCAGTCGGCGTAGTTCTCCGCCACGTCGCCGGCGCGACGCGGGTCGATCACGTAGGGGATCTCGTGGCCACAGGCGCGGCCGAAGGCCTTGATGATATCCAGCACGGACGTGCCACGGCCGGTGCCCAGGTTGAACACCTCGACGCCCTCGCGCCCGTTCATCCAGGCAAGTGCCGACACGTGGCCGCCGGCCAGGTCGCACACGTGGATGTAGTCGCGCACGCCGGTGCCGTCGGGCGTGGGGTAGTCGTCGCCGAAAACGTGGACGGCTTCGCGCTTGCCGATCGCCGTCTGTGCCACGTAGGGCAGCAGGTTGTTGGGGATGCCCTTGGGGTCCTCGCCCATGAGGCCGCTCGAGTGCGCGCCGATGGGGTTGAAGTACCGGAGCAGCACGACGTTCCACTCGGAATCGGCTGTATGCAGGTCGGTGAGGATCTGCTCGATCATCCACTTCGTCCAACCGTAGGGGTTGGTGGCGGGCTTCTTGGGGCTGTCCTCGGTGAGCGGCAGAGAATCCGGGTCGCCGTAGACCGTGGCGGAGCTGGAGAAGATGATCGACTTGCAGCCGTGGTTGCGCATGACGTCCACGAGCGTGAGCGTGTTGCCGATGTTGTTGGTGTAGTACTCGATGGGCTTGGTGACGGACTCGCCCACGGCCTTGAAGCCGGCGAAGTGGATCACGCGGTCAATCTTGTGTGCCTCGAAGATGCGCTCGAGCGCGGCGCGGTCGTTGACGTCGGCTACATACAGGGTGAGATTCTTGGCGGCCTCATCGCCCACGATGGTCTTGATGCGGTCCTCGACCTTGGGCGAGGCGTTGGAGAGGTCGTCCACGATGACGACCTGGTAGCCGCCCAGGAGCAGTTCGACCACGGTGTGGGAGCCGATGAACCCGGCGCCACCGGTGACGAGCACGCAGGTATCGTGCGGTTGGAGTGTATCGGACATGTACAGACTCCTTTCAATGGGTACGTTGCCATAAAGTATAGCGCAGGGGGTTTCGGCGCGGGGAGAAGGCGGCGAATCGGCACCGTGCGCACGGGCGATCGCGTAGGCGATGGGTGCGCGGTGCGCCGCCTGCGCGCGCGGGATCGTCGCGTCTGTGCGCAGGCGGCAGCGCTCGGTATCGTGCGGGAAGCCGTTCGCTCGGTGTCTTCGCGGCGGGCAACGAGGTCGGGCCCTACGCCAGCACCCAGCCGCACAGCCAGCCCCAGCGCGGGGTGACCGTGGCACCGTAGTAGGCGATCCACTCGTCGATGCTGATGGTGCGGATATAACCCACGTTGTCCATCACCTGGTTGTCGCCCACGTAGATGCCGATGTGCCCGTAGATGCGCCCGGCGGAGGTGTGAGGGTGGGTGGACACCGCCACGATCATGCCCACCTTGAGGTTGTCCTTGTTGGAGCTGGTGCAGTAGGCGTTGTACATGTCGTTGGCGTTGCCGCTCGCGTAGCCGAAGCCGGCTGCGTTGAATACCTGGGAGACCCACATGGCGCACAGGCCGTAGCCGGGGCTGGGCACGGAGTGGCAGGCGGCCACCACGCGCGCTTGCGAGCCGGCGATATCCGAGGAGCCCTGGCCGTTGCCGGGGATGTAGGTGGTGCCGCCGCCCTTGTTGGCCGCCTCCGCCGCCTGGCGCTGACGCTCTTCCTCCTGAGCGGAGGCGAGGTACTCGGCGTCGCGCTGGGCCATGAGGTCCTTGACCTCCTGGGAGAGGCCGTCGAGCAGGGTCTGGACCTCGGCCTGCTTGGCCTGCATCTGGCTCAGCTGCTCGGCCTGCTGGTTCTTCAAGGTCTCGAGGTCGGACTTCTGGGACTCCAGCGCCGACTTCTGCTCATCGAGCTCCTGCTGGACCTGGCGCACGTCCTCGATGACCTTCTTGTCGCTGTCGTTGACCTTTTCGATGTAGTAGGCGTTGGAGATCAGCTCGTCGAAGGTGGCGGAGGACAGCAGCAGGGCGAGCGTGCTGTTCGCGCCGCTCTTGTAGCTGTTCGACACGCGGCTCGAGAGCAGGTTCTGCTTCTTTTCGAGCTCCTTTTGCTTTTTGTCGATCTGATCTTGGGTGTCGTCGATCTGGGTTTGAACATCCTCGATTTCGCCGATGGTCTTGTCCTGGGCAACGCTCAGCTCCTGGAACTGAGTGCCGATGGTGTCGAGCTGCTTTTGGGCGGCGGCGAGCTGATCCTCGGCGCTGGCGAGCGCGTCAAGCGTGCCCTGGGAGGCCGAAGGCGTGGCGCGCGCGATGCGCGGGGCGCCCAACAGGGCGGCGCTGCCGGTGAGGGCGAGCAGGGCCTGGAGGGCGCGGCGGCGCGAGCACAGCGGGCCTGCGCCGGTAGGTTCGCAAGAAGGTGCGGAAGAGTCGGTGCGATGCGACATGGTTGCTCCGTTTGAACGACGTTTGCGTTTCCCCCATCAAGTACCGCTAAGGATCTGTCTCTTATACACATCTCCGAGCCCACGAGACGTAGAGGAATCTC
>CABRIF010000015.1 GCA_902470925.1 uncultured Collinsella sp.
CTACACAAGGAGTATCGTCGGCAGCGTCAGATGTGTATAAGAGACAGGATGGGAAGCGGGCGCCTCGACGGGCGGAGGAGGCAAGAGGGCGGCCCCATCGCACGTGGGGACAAGAAAAGGGCGGCCCCGCCGTACGCAGGGCCGCCCGAATGTCGCAGCCAGTAGTCAATGAGCCGATGTGCGAATGCGCAGAACGTAGGGGGCGCAGCGGGCGCAGCGGGCGTGACGCCGCTGTGGCTACCCGTTGCTACCCGAGGCGGTGCGGCGGCCGCGGGTACTCAAGGTGGCGCAGCGGTTGCAGGCGCAGTGTCACAGCGGGTGTGGCGTCGCCTCAGCCGCAGCTACCCGCGGCTGCCCTTCTCGTAGGGCACGCCGTCGGCCTTCGGGGCCACCGAGCGGCCCACGAACAGCACGAGCACCACGAGGGTGAGCACGTAGGGCAGGATGGCCAAGATCTCGCTGGGGATGGGCACCACGCCGCCTCCCAGGATGATCACGAGCGCCTGGGCGCAGCCGAACAGCAGGCAGGCGCCGAACGCGCCATGCGGCGTCCATTTGCCGAAGATCACGGCCGCCAGCGCGATGAAGCCCTGACCCGCCACGGCGGTTTGGGTGAACTGCGAGATGATGGCCAGCGTGATCGAGGCACCGCCGAAGCCCGCCATCACGCCGGAAAGCACCACGCAGACGAAGCGTGTGCGGTTGACGTTGATGCCGAGCGTATCGGCCGCGGCCGGATGCTCGCCCACCGCGCGCACCCGCAGGCCCCACTTGGTCTTGTAGAGCACGAACCATACCGCCACGGCGGCGATGATGCCCAAAACCACGGTGGCGTCCACGTTCAGGTTCGCCCAAACGGTGCCGGAGAAGGCGCCCTTGCCGAAGATCTTCGGCAGCGTCTCGATGGTGGGGCTCTGCGTGCCGCCGTTCCACATGAGGCGCGCCAGGAACAGGGCGATGCCCGGCCCCAACAGGTTGAGGGCGATGCCCGAGACGTTCTGGTCGGCTTTGAAGGTCACCGAGGCCACGGCGTGGAGCAGGGCGAAGGCGCCGCCCGCCACGCCGGCGAGCAAAAAGCCCAGCCAGGGATTGCCGGTGTAGTACGACACGGCTGCGCCGGCCAGCGCGCCGATGGTCATCATGCCCTCGATGCCGATGTTGACCACGCCGGAGCGCTCCGAGATCACGCCGCCCAGCGCGCCGAAGACCAGCGGGGTGGCGTACATGAGGGTGATGCCCACAAGGAGCACGAGCGAGTTAAGCATGGGTTGCCTCCTGCTCTGTTGCCGCGGCGCCATCGAGGGTGCCGGTTCCGCTGGCGTCGCTGCCGCCGGAGCCACTGCCGCCGGGGCCGGCGGGGCCGCTCGGGTTCGCGGCTGCTTTCTCGGCGGCGCGCTTCTCCAGGTGATTTGCCAGAAGCGTCACCACGCGGGCGATCGCCACGAAGAACACGATGGTGCCGATCATGATGTTGATGATGTCGGTGGGTGCGCCCACGGCGATTTGCACCGATTGGCCGCCGTAGAGCAGGCCGCCGAACAGCAGGCCGGCGAAGATGCAGCCGATCGGGGAGGAGCCGGCGATCAGCGCGACCGAGAAGCCGTTGAAGCCATAGTTCTCGAACGAGGCCAGCGTCGAGATGCAGTGCGGTTCGATGCCGGTGATCATGAGCGCTCCGGCCAGCCCCGAGATGGCGCCGGCGATGGTCATGGCAAGTACGGTGTTGCGGCCCACCGGCATGCCGGCGAACTCGGCGGCGTCGCGGTTGAAGCCCACGGCGCGCAGCTCGAAGCCGAGCTTGGAGCGGTAGAGTACGAACCAGATGAGGACGGCCACCGCCACCGCCGCGATGAAGGCGATGTTGACGTCGGTCTTGACCAGGAAGTCGTAGAGCCACGGGATGCTGCGCAGTGTCTCCAGGCCCTGGTCGGACAACTTCCACTGGGGCAAGATCATGGTGTAGCTCGAGGCGTTGACCGGCAGCGATGAGGTGGAGCTCACGCGGTGGTAGAGGCTGGAGTTCACCACGAAGTTGTTGAGGTAGAGCATCGTCCAGTTGAGCATGATGGCGGTGATGACCTCGTGGATGCCGAATTTCGACTTGAGGGCTCCGGTGATGGCGCCAATCAGCGCGCCGCCGGCCACGCCGGCGAGCACCACCACGGGGATCTGGATCGGCATGGGCAGGTCGAGCTTGGCGCCCACGAGCACGGCACACACGGTGCCGGCGATGTATTGACCCTCGGCGCCGATGTTGAACATGCCCGTCTTGAACGCGAAGGCCACCGAGATGCCCGTCAGGATGATGGGCGCGGCCTTGATGATGGTGTTCGAGATGTACTTGGGCTTGGCGAAAACGCCTTCGAACAGCGCGGCGAACGAGGCTGCCGGGTCGTAGCCGGCCACGGCGAGCAGAATCGCCGCCACGACGAAGCCCAGCGCGATGGCGATGAACGTGGCCGTGATGGGCTTTCTCAAGATGCGGTGCCAGGTGCGCGCGGGCGCCTGGGGTGCGGTAGCGGTTGTCATGCTATGCCTCGCCTCCTGCCATGAGCAGGCCGATCTGTCCTTCATCGGCCTCGCCTTGCTTGAACGTGCCCGCGATCTGGCCACCGGCGATGACGCAGACGGTGTCGGCCACGCTCATGATCTCGTCGAGCTCCAGCGAGATCAGCAGGATGGCGGTGCCGCGGTCGCGCTCGGCCACGAGCGCGCGGTGCACGTACTCGATTGCGCCCACGTCCAGGCCGCGGGTGGGTTGGACGGCGATGAGCACGTCCGGGTTGCTCGAGACCTCGCGCGCGATGATGACCTTCTGCTGGTTGCCGCCCGACAGGCCCGCGGCGCTTTTGTCGGCGCAGTCGGCGGGGCGGATGTCGTAGTCGCCGATGAGCTGCTCGGCGTACTCGTGCATACGCGTGCGGTCGAGGACGCCGCGGCGTCCGAACTCGGGTGTGCGGTAGTTCTCCAGCACGGTGTTCTCGGCCACCGTGAAGGGCAGCACTAGCCCGCGGCGCTGGCGGTCCTCGTGAATGGTGGCGACCTTGTGGTCGAGCACGCAGCGCGGGCTGGTGTTCTGGATCTCGGCGCCGCGCACGCGCACGGTGCCGGCGCAGGCGCGCGTCAGGCAGGTGATGGCCTCCACGAGCTCCTTTTGGCCGTTGCCGTCGATGCCGGCCAGGCCCACGATCTCGCCGGCGCGCACGCTCAGGTTGAGTCCGCGGACGGTCTCGATGCCGCGCTCGTCGTTCACATGCAGGTCGCTGATCTCGAAGATCGGCTCGCCGGGACAGGCGGGCGTCTTGTCCACGGTGAGGTTGACGTGGTGGCCCACCATCATGTCGGCGAGCTGCTCCTCGCTCACGTCGGCGACGTTCACCTCGCCCACGTAGCGCCCGCGTCGGATGATGGTGCAGGTGTTCGAGGAGGCCTTGATCTCCTTGAGCTTATGGGTGATGACGATGATCGTCTTGCCGGCCGCCGCCAGGTCGCGCATGATCTGGATCAGGCGCTCGATCTCCTGCGGGGTGAGCACGGCGGTGGGCTCGTCGAGGATGAGGATCTCGGCGCCGCGATACAGGGCCTTCAAGATCTCCACGCGCTGCTGCATGCCCACCGAGATGTCCTCGATCTTCGCGTCGGGGTCGACCTCGAGACCGTATTGGGCGATGATCTGCTCGACGTTGCGGCGGGCGCGCTTCATGTCGAGGATGCCGCCGCCGCGACACACCTCGTCGCCCAGCACGATATTCTGGGTCACCGTGAAGTTGTCCACCAGCATGAAGTGCTGATGGACCATGCCGATGCCGTGGGCGATGGCGTCGTTGGGGTCGTTGATGCGAACCGGCTTGCCGCCGATGAAGATCTCCCCCTCATCGGCTTGATACAGGCCGTAGAGCACGTTCATGAGGGTGCTCTTGCCGGCGCCGTTCTCGCCCAGGACCGCGTGGATCGTTCCGGCCTTGACGGTCAGGTCCACCTGGTCGAGCGCGCGAAACGTGCCGAACGTCTTGACGATGCCGCGCATCTGCACCGCATAGCGCGCGTCTGGCTCCATAGGTGCTTCTCCTCTCGTGAGTGTGTCGGGATGTCGTCCCGCGTCCGCCCTGCCCGGGTGCGCCGACGGCGGTGCCGGCGCTTTGGCATGGGCGGGCGCGGGACGGCTCGCGTGCGGCGAGCCGGCAAATGAAGAAGGGGGCGGCCACCCGCGGCGCGCCGCCCCCATCGGTTCGTGCAGCCTACAGGCCGGCGACGAACTCGTTGTACGCGTCCTCGGTCGCGGGCGGCGTGATCTTGCCGTCCTTGATCTGCGCGAACAGGTCGGTCGCGGTGGCGTAGACGTCATCGCTCATGAGGTCGTGGTGCTCGGAGATCGAGACGGCGTCGTCGCTGGAGCCGAGCTCGATGTTCTCGCCGCCGATGTTCTCGCCTTTGGAGGCCTTCTCGGAGATCTCGATCACGGCGGTGTCGACGTTCTTCATGACGGAGGTGAGCATGTTGTCGGGAGCCTGCTCGTACTGGTCCTTGTCCACGCCGATGACGAGTTTGTTGGCGTCCTTGGCGGCGTCGATCACGCCGTTGCCGGCGTTGCCGGCGCAGGCGAACACGATGTCGCAGCCGTCGGAGTACATCTTCTGACCGGCGGCCTTGCCCTTGGCGGCGTCGGTGAAGGTCTCGAGGTACTGGGTCGTGACCTCGACGTTCTTGCCGGCCTCCTTGTTGGCGTAGGCGACACCGGCCTTATAGCCCCACTCGAAGGTGTTGAGCACGTCGGACTTCATGCCGCCCACGAAGCCGACCTTGCCGGTCGTGGTGGTCATGGCCGCGATGTAGCCGGCCACGAAAGAGGGCTCCTGGGTGCGGAAGGTCACGCCGGTGAGGTTGTCCAGCAGGCCGTCCTCCTCGCCGGTCTCCTCGTTCACGTGGCCCTTCTCGGGGAAGGCGTTGTCGATGATGGCGAAGTTGACGTCGGGGTTGGTCTTGGCGGCGTCGCGGATGGAGCTGGCCATGGCGAAGCCGATGCCCCAGATGAGGTTGTTCTCATCGTCGACGGCCTTGTCCAGGTTGGTGGCGTAGTCGGCCTCCTGCTTGGACTCGGTGTAGCCGACCTTGATGCCGGTCTGGTCCTGGAGTTCCTGCAGGCCCTCCCAGGCGAGCTGGTTGAACGACTGGTCGTTCACGCCGCCCATGTCGGTGACCATCTTGACCTTGAAGCTGCTGGAGCCCTCGGCCGACCCGGCGGTCGACCCGCTCGTGGCCGGCGACCCGCCGCAGCCGGCGATCGTCAGCGCGAGGACGCCTGCCGCGGCAGCGGTGGCGAGGCCCATGAAACGCTTCTTCTTCATGCTCTTCCTTTCCCTTGTGCGAGCATGCATCCCGGATGGGATGCTCCTATCTATCCACACCGTGCGGCCCGGCTGGGCCGTCGCGGAGATGGAACGGATGCGCGGCGCACGCCGCGATGGCGGGCGCGAGCGCGGTGGGCCGCATGCGGCGCGGGATGCGCGGGCAGCGGTGACGGGCTGCTGCGGCAGTGCGCCGCGGCGACGGGCTGCTGCAGCGGCGGGCTGCGGTGCGCGACGTGCGGGCCGTTGCTGCGGCGGGGCGCGGTGCACGCCCCGTGCACAGGCGACAGGTCGCCGCAACGGTCGGCCGCCGCGGCGACGCCGGTGTGCGCCCGTGCGGTTGGTGCCGCGGCACAGGGCGTGAGCCCCGTGATGCGACGCGACCCGCGCCGTGCGGGACGCGAGACCCGCGGCGCAACCTGCTCGGCGCAGGGTGCGCAGGCGGTGGCGCGTTTCACGCCCGCCGCCGGGCGTGGGACCTCGCGGCGCAACCCGCAGTCCCAGCGTGAGGCGGCATTGTGCGGACAGCGCCGCCTTGCGTCGCGTCGGGCTGCGCCGGGCCGCGCGACGCGACGCCGCGCGGAAACAAAACGCCCGCATGCCGCCGAGGCGGCCTTGCAGGCGCAGGGGGGGGTCTATGCGGGCAGCGCGAGCGACAGCGCGATCTCCATCATCTGGGTGAAGCTCGTCTGACGCTCGTCGGCGGGCAGCGACTCGCCGGTGAGCGGCAGGTCGGAGACGGTGAGCAGGCACAGGGCCTTCTTGCCCAGACGCGCGGCGTTCATATAGAGCGCGGCGGCCTCCATCTCGACGGCGAGCACGCCCATCTTCTGCCAGCGGGCGGTAGAGGTTGGGTCGTCCAGGTAGAAGTGATCGGAGGACAAGATGTTGCCCACCTTGACCTCGACGCCCTGCGCACGGCCGGCGGCCACGGCGCGCTCAAGCAAATCGAAGCTGGCGATGGGGGCGAAGGTGCCGGGTAGGTTGTACATCGCGGCGTAGTTGGAGTCGGTGCAGGCGCCCATGCCGGCCACGACGTCGCGCACCTGGATGCCCTCGGCCACGCCGCCGGCCGAGCCCACGCGGATGATGGACTCGACGCCGTAGAACTCGTAGAGCTCATGGGAGTAGATGCCGATTGAGGGCATGCCCATGCCGCCGCCCATGACCGAGACGGGTTGGCCCTGGTAGGTGCCGGTGTAGCCGAGCATATTGCGAACGGTGTTGAAGCAGCTGACATCTTCCAGATAGTTGTCCGCGATGTAGCGGGCCCGTAGCGGGTCGCCGGGCATGAGGACGGTTTTGGCGATATCGCCGAGATGGGCGCCGTTGTGCGGCGTTGGGGTGCTTTCCATGATGGGACGAGGCCTCCTTGCGTCTGCAAGCTACAGTCTACCTATTCTCCCACCTTTTTGCGGCTAAAACTGCGAGATATCGCGACATTGGGGTGCGGTCGGGGCGCGGGGTTGGAGCGGAGGTGTTTCTTGCGGTGCGCCCGCCGCTCGATGGGCCATCGTGGCGTTTGGACGGCCTTCGGTTCTTCGGACATCTGGCTCGCAACATTAAATACAAGAATTGCAATTATCTGCAACAATTATCCTAAATTCTGATTCATGGTATACAGAGAGGGGTTGTTCAATTCAATCTCTTGATACCAAGTGGTCGCAAACGGCATCCAATGGGTGTTCTCGAGCGGCCAAGCTCCCGGACATTGGAGTGCATACCGCTCGAAGCGGCGCCCCGAGGGCCCCTTGCGGGCTCAAGGCAGCGTTTTTGGCCTCAGAAAAGCCCGGAACACCTGTCGTGCATACTGTTTTCCAAGGGGCAAAGACCCATTAGATGCCATTTGCGACCATGATGGCGGGCCCATGTTCACTTCAGGCCCCTTTGCGCGGTCTGTGTTTCGCGCCGATAGATAAACCTGCATATAATACAGGTTCCATTCACAAGATGGTGGATGACCCGGGAAGTCGCGTACGTCGGTTAGCGGCCGTCATCCTGCTGCAGGCGCGATTGCTCGTGGCGGCGAGCTTGTTTGGACAGCAGGCGAGCGGGCTTATCCGGATCGGGCACGGCGGTGGGCAGCGGCTCGTCGACGTGCCCATGCCACCAGCCGCCCACGAAGTTGAGGGTGTGGAACACGTTGATCACCGCGCCGGGGTCGACGTCGCACACGAGTTTGACAATGTCCTGGCTCTCATAGGTGGACACCACCGTGTGCAGCAGGTACATCTTCTCGCGGCTGTAGCCGCCCACAACCTCGGCGCAGCTGATGCCGTGCTGGAAATGGTTCACATAGGCGGTCATGACTTCGTCGGCCAGGCGGGTGGTGATCTGCAGCGTCACCCGATCGTAGCGGTGGTAGAAGCTGTCGATGGTCTTGGTGGATATGAACTGGAACACGATGGAATAAGCGGCGTTGTCCCAGCCGAACATCTGCCCGAAAATCAGCAGCACCAGGCAGTTGAAGGCGAAGATGAAGCCCCAGATCGTCTTGCCGGTGCGGTTGGATACCCACAGGGCGATGAAGTCGGTTCCGCCGGTGGAGGCGCCGGATTTGAGCGCGATGGCGATCGAGAGCCCCGAGATCACGCCGCCGAAGATCAGCAGCATCATCTTGTCGCCCAGAAGCGGCGCGAAGTGGAACACGTTCAGGAACAGCGATGAGAGCGCGACCTGCATCATGGAGAAGATGACGAAGCGTCGGCTGATGCCGTTCCAGCACATGAGGGCCACGGGGATGTTGAGGGCGAGCATGCCCAGCGAGGTGTCGATGCGGATGCCGCCGAGGGATGTGATGCGGTCGAGCAGCACCGCAACGCCCGTGAAGCCGCTGGGCAGCAGGTTGGCGGGCTGGATGAATGCCTGGATGAGGAAGGTTTGGAGCAGGGCGGAGGCCGTGACGGCGCAGGCGGTGACGATGCGGCGCACGATGGTGCGCTGGGCGAGCTCGAGCGCGCGGTCGGTGAGGGCGTCGGCGGCGTTTGCCATGGGCATTCCTTTGCAGCGTTGTGGGAGGTGATAGCCTGCCGATTCTATCACGCTGCGCCGTCGATGCGTGCGGGAATGCCTGCCCCGCGCAGCCGCATCGGGGGCTGCGCGGGGCAGGCCGCGATCTTACTGCTGATCGGTTTCGTGCCAGGCGCCGTATCCGATTGCCGCGGCGCCCGCGACGGCGGCAGCAGCAGCGAGGCCGGATGCGTCGCCGGTACGCGGCAGCGTGCCCGCGCTCGGCCTTGCCGGCTTGCGGTTGCCGGAACCCGATTCGTTGCCCGTGCCAGCATCGCCGCCATCGACGGCGACCAGCCCGGCCACCGCGGTCTCCAGCGCCGCTTGCGCCGCGTCAACCTCCTGCTGCGTGGCGGTTCCGTTATCGCGTGCGCTCCGTGCGGCGGCGAGCGCCTGCTCGAAAGCCGCGTAGCTCGTCGCGGTGTAGCGTGCCTTGTTCGGAACGATGTCGCGTTCCACCTGCGCGATCAGGGTCGCCAGGGCGCTCGTGTCGGCACCGGGGCCCGACACCTTGTCGTATGCGAGGCCCGTGCCGATGGGGTAGGCCACCTGACTCGTATCGATCTGCACCGTGCCGTCCGCCCGTTTCGTGGCGAACACGTCGACCGGCAGCTTGCCGCCCGCCGCATGCCCGCCGAAGATGACCTCCACGCCGGCGGGTACGTTGGGGCCGAACGCCGCGGTCGGCGCCAGGCCCTCGGTGGGGTCCATGCCCTTGTTGCCAAACGCCGCGGCGACGGCGGCGGCTTCTGGATAGACCGCGACGTCGTAGGGCTTGGAGATACTCAGCACCGCCGCGGGCACGCCGGCCGCGTTGGCTGCGCGCACCACGCGGGTGGGGACGTAGGCGCTGCTGCCGCTTTTTAGGTCGGGGTCGAGGTTCTTGGCCGAGCCTATCTCGGAGATCACGACCACATGGCTGGCCTGCGCGATTTTCTCGCTGATGACGGACACGGCGGCATCTGGGTCGTCGAACGACTCCGCGTAGTCCATCGACTCGAAGGTGACACCTGCATCCAGGACGCCTTCGGCCTGCAGCCGGCGCATGCTCAACTCCATGCCCGGGCGCTCGTTGGCCCAGGCGGCCACGAGCAGCACGTGCGCACCCGCTTTCGGGCGCATGGGCAGCACGCCGCCCTCGTTTTTCACCACGCAGATGGCGTCGGCGGCAACCTCGCGCTCGATCGTGCGGTTCTCGTCGCTGCCCACCTGCTGGCGGGCCCACGCCAGGTTCTCCTCGAAGGTGCCCAGTTCGTTCGCGTAGTTGAGGATGCCGCGGTTGCGCTTGAGGGTGAGGATGCGCGTGACCGAGGTGTTCAGGCGCTCGTCGCTGAGTTCGGCGTCGCCCTCGAGCGCGCTCACGAGCTGTTCGAGCTTCGGGGTGTCGGCGGCGCTGCGCAGCGTGACGGGCATGAGCGCGATGTCGACGCCCGCCTTGAACGTGCGCTTCACTGCGTCGATGTAGCCGAAGTTCTTCGCAATGGCATCCATGTTCAGCGCGTCGGTGACCGACACGCCCGTGAAGCCGAATTCGTCACGCAAGATTTTCGTCATGAACACCGGCGAGAGGGTTGCTGGCAGCTCAATATCGCCTGTCGTGGGGTCTGCCGAGGGAACCTTGGTGGTTTCCACCTGCGGATATTGGATATGAGCGGTCATGACCATGTCTACGCCCGCGTCGATGGCCGCGCGGAATGGGATGAACTCGAGCGCCTCGAGCTCGGCCTTCGACTTATCGATGCGCGGCAGGCCGGTATGCGAGTCGGTGCCGGCGTCGCCGTGACCGGGGAAGTGCTTGGCGGCGCACGCCACCTGCTGTGCCTGGATGCCCTGCATCATGGGGATGCCCAGCTCGGCCACCAGCTCCGGATCGCTGGAGAAGGAGCGCAGACCGATGACCGGGTTGTTGGGGTTGTTGTTTACGTCGAACACGGGGGCGAAGTTCACGTTGAGCTTGAGGGCCGCGAGCTCACGGCCTATGACCTCGCCACACTGGCGGGCATCGGAGGTGTCGCGCGTTGAACCGCATGCCATGTTGCCGGGCAGGGCCGTGCCGCTGCCGAGACGGTAGACGATGCCGCCCTCCTGGTCGATGGTGAGCAACAGTGGGATGTCGCCGAAGGCGGTGCCGGCGTTGTTGCGTAGCGCCGCGGCCTGCATATCCATGGTGAGCTTGAGGGTCTGGTCGGTTTCCTTCACGTTGTTGGCGAACAGGATGACGCCACCGAAGTCGTAGGTGTCGATGAGGTCTGCCACCTCGTCGGGCAGCTGGGTGAGGTCGACGAGGGTGTCGTCGACGGTCCACTGGCGGAAGTCGGGCATGAGCATCTGGCAGATTTTCTGGCGACGGGTCATGCCGGCGACGATGGCGGGAATGTCGGCGGGCTCCTGCGCGCGGGCGCGGCGCGGCGCGAGACCCAGGCCGGCGGCCGCGGCGAGGCCGACAGCGCCCGCCTGCAGCAGGAAGCGGCGCGTATAGGTGGGTGCCGAGGAGGTGGAGGGGGCGGTTGCAGACGACATAGGGCAGCTCCTATTCATGCGTGCCGCAGCGTATATACGATGGCCGTGCGATGCCCGGCTTGCGCTTTCCCGTGTGCGTTCGGCTGAGGGGTCGGCGCCGTGCGGCGTTGGATGGTATATCCAACTCTACGCGTGGGTTGTAGACCTTGCCGTATCATTCGGCGAGCGGTTGTTTTCGTCTGCGAGCGTCTGCGTGCAGGGTCGGGATGGCACGGTTTATGCATGATTGGGGTTCGCATGCGCCGGGCATGACAAAACTGTGCCAGCGGCGCCGCGGCGGGCATGTTCGCCTTGACCGCCCTGCGGTTGCACGCGCACGCGCCCGCGTCCGCACCCGCCCACGCCACGCCCTGGGCCGCTCGCCTCGCGGCCCGGCCTCAGGCCTCCTCCGACAAGGCCCTTACCGCAGCTCACGCGCGAAGGCGAGCAGCTCCTCGACGTGGTCTGCCGTGGTGGCCCAGCTGGTCACGAAGCGCGCGACGGGACGGCCGCCGATGTAGGTGATCTCGGCGCCGCACGCGCAGGACAGCCGCTCGGCCTGCATGCGGGTGCACCAGAAGAACTGCTGGTTGCCCGCTGTGCGGATATACGGCTCGAACCCCAGCTCCTCGAGCCCGCGCGCGAGCGCGACGGCGCAGGCGTTCGCCCGGGCGGCGTGCGCCAGATAGGGCAGGCTCCCGTCGGCGCCAGGCGTGAAGGCGGCCTCGAACTGCACGCCCATCAGGCGGCCCTTGGCGCTCAGGTGCCCTGCGCGCTTGGTGAGGTACGGGATGCGCTCGATGGCCCGCCGCCCGCGCGCGGAGCGCGGATTCACCACCAGAGCTTCGCCGAACAGCATGCCCGCCTTGGTGCCGCCCAGGGTGAAGGCGTCCGCGCGTGCCGCGATGTGCGCAAGGTCAAGGTCGCTCGCCTCGACCGCCAGCGCGCTGGCCATCCGCGCGCCGTCGACGTACACCGCAAGCTCGCGGCGCTGCGCCCAATCGCACAGGCGGTCGAACTCGGCGCGCGTGTAGACGTGGCCGAACTCCGAGGTATGGGAGAGGTAGATCATCCCGGGTCGCGTGGTGTGGCAACCGCCGGCGCACATCTGGGTGTACACGCGCGTGCACTCCTCGGGGGTGAGGATGCCGAAGGGGTCCGTCGTGGCGAGCAGGCGACGTCCGCAGGCCTCGATCGCGCCGGTCTCGTGGATGGTGGGGTGGGCGTCGGCAGCCAGGATGGGCCCCTCGAACTCCTCGGTGAGGGCGCTGATGGCAACGGCGTTGGCTGCCGTCCCGCCGGGGAGGAAGCGTACGAAGGCGTCCGGCTGAGCGCAGGCGGCGCGGATGAGCTCGGCGGCCCGCTCGCAGTGCACGTCGGTGCCGTAGCCGGGCGTCTGCTCGGCGTTGGTGCGGATGAGCGCCTCGAGCATTTCGGGTGCGGCGCCCTCGGAGTAGTCGTTGCGGAACTGGTGGATGCTGGACATGGTTTGTTTCCGCCGCCTTTCGCGCGCGTGGGTTTATCGAGCGAAGGCCATTGTCGCATATATAATGGGACGACGAATGTGAACGAGCCGTACGGGAGGAACGCCAATGCAGGCACAGCGGGCGGAAGGAACCAAGGACCTCATCGGGCGCGAGATGCGCGCGTGGAACAGGATGCAGGAGGTCGCTGCCGAGGTGTTCGGGCCCTACGGCTTCGACATGATCGAGACGCCGGCCATCGAGCAGCTCGACGTGTTCGTCCACGGTATCGGCCAGTCCACCGACGTCGTGCGCAAGGAGATGTTCCGCGTGTTCTCCGGCGCCAATTTCGCCCGCGTGCTCGAAGAGGGCACCGACGCCAAGCTCAAGGCCAAGCAGCGTCTCGCCCTGCGTCCGGAGGGCACGGCCGGCGTGGTGCGCGCGGTGGTGGAGAACAACCTGGTGCCGCAGGGCGCCGCCCCGTTCAAGGCCTATTACGCCGAGGCGATGTTTCGCGGCGAGCGTCCGCAGAAGGGCCGTCTGCGCCAGTTCCACCAGGTGGGCATCGAGTGGCTAGGCGCGCCCGACCCGGCGGCCGATGCCGAGTGCATCATCATGCTCATGCGCTTCTACGAGCGCCTGGGATTCGACCTCTCCCGCCTGTGCCTGCTCATCAACTCGATGGGCGACCCCGCGTGCCGTCCCGCCTACCGCGAGGCCGTGCGCTCCTTCATCCTCGGCCACGCCGACGAGATGTGCGACGAATGCCTCGAGCGCGCCGAGCTGAACCCCCTGCGGGCCTTCGACTGCAAAAACGAGCGCTGCCACCAGATCATGCAGGACGCCCCGCTCATGCGCGAGAGCCTGTGCGACGAGTGCCGCGAGCACTACGAGCAGGTCAAGCGCTATCTGGACGCGGCGGGCATCGCGTACGTGGAGGACCCCACGCTCGTGCGCGGCCTGGACTACTACACCCGCACGGTGTTCGAGGTGGAAGCCCCGGGCGCCGGGGTGGGCTCCATCGGCGGCGGCGGGCGCTACGACGGCCTGGTCGAGCTCGAGGGCGGCAAGCCCACGCCGGGCGTGGGCTTCGCGGTGGGCTTCGAGCGGGCCATGCTGGCGCTCGAGGCGTTCGGCGGTTCGATGGCCCAGGCCGATCCGAGCTGCGTCTACGTGGCCTGCACGGGTCCGGCGCTGCGCGGCGAGGTGTTCGCGCTTGCCGGCGAGCTGCGCGCACGGGGGGTGCGCTGCGAGTGCGACTACCAGGGCCGCTCGCTCAAGGGGCAGTTCAAGCAGGCCGATAAGCTCGCGGCGTCCCACATCATGGTCGTGGGCGAGGACGAGCTCGCCGCCGGCTCGGTGAAGGTGCGCAACATGGCCACCCACGAGGAGCGCCTGGTGGCGCGCGAGCAGGCCGCGGCGCAGATCGCGGAGCTTTTCGCATAAGTGCGGCTGTGTTCGATATACAGGTGTTCGTTATGCGCGGATATGCTGCATCTCAATAAAGTACCTCTGTACCTTAGCAACCGGGTCTATACTTATGCCCGCTGCGCTTCGGGCGCACGAATCTCAAGGAGGAAGCATGGCTGAACAACCCCAACCTTCTTCGCAGCCGTCGGGCACCGCGGCCGACGTGGTGCCGCCGAGCGTCATGTCGGGCACGCATCGCATCGACCTGAGCGACCTCACGGCCGCCCGCGAGGTCATGTCGCAGATCGACATCCCCGGCGAGCTGCGTGACAGCCTGGCGCTGTTCCTGCGGCTCGAGCGCCGGGTGCTCAAGGAGTACGACCCCTCGATCCTGGATACCTTCGACGAGCTGATGATCAGCGTGATCAGCGCCAACCAGGGCGACCCGGGCGCGGAGGCCGACGGCGAGACCGTGGACGCGCAGGGCATCCCGGTGACCGAGGACGGCAGCGCGCAGGCGTTCCGCGCCGCGGTGGCGCTCATTGACGAGCTGCCCATCGACCGCGCGCGGGTGATCGTGCGGGCCTTCACCGCCTTTTTCCACCTGGCCAACCTCTCGGAGGAGAACTACCGCGTGGCCAAGCTGCGCGAGCGCGAGCGCGCCGTCTCGACGGAGAACACCGTCGACCCGGCCAACGAGCTCACCGTGGCCTATCATCAGCTGATCGAGGAGGTTGGCTGCACGCAGGCCAACGAGCTTTTGCGCCGCCTGGAGTTCCATCCGGTGTTCACCGCGCACCCCACCGAGGCGCGCCGCAAGGCCGTCGAGGGCAAGATCCGCCGTATCGCGAACCTGTTGCAGGAGCGCCCGCACCTGGGCGGCTCCGATCTGGTGGAGAATGAGCGCCACATGCTGCAGGAGATCGATGCGCTCGTGCGCACGAGCCCCATCGCGCTCAAGAAGCCCACGCCGGTCGAGGAGGCCGACACCATCATCGACATCTTCGACAGCACGCTGTTCGACACGATTCCGGTGATCTACCGTCGCTTCGACGATTGGGTGCTGGGCGAGCGCGCCGGCACGGTGCCGCCCGTGTGCCCGGCGTTCTTCCATCCCGGCAGCTGGATCGGCTCCGACCGCGACGGCAACCCCAACGTGACGGCGAAGGTGAGTCGCCAGGTGGCCACCAAGTACGCCACCCATATGATCGCCACGCTCGCGCATAAATGCCGCCGCGTGGGCCGCAACCTCACGCTGGAGGCCGCCTACAGCAAGCCTTCCGACGAGCTTATGAACCTGTGGAGCCATCAGGTGGAGATGAGCGAGGTCCTCACCGACCGCGCCCGGCTCATCTCCGCTTCCGAGCCGCATCGCGCCGTCATGCTCGTCATGGCCGCGCGCCTGGACGCCACCGTGGGCCGCAACGCCGATACCATGTACCGCGATTGCGATGAGTTCCTGGCCGATCTGCGCGTGGTGCAGCGCTCGCTGGCGCAAGCCGGTGCGGTGCGCGCCGCCTACGGCCCGGTGCAGACGCTGATCTGGCAGGCCGAGACCTTCGGCTTCCATATGGTGGAGATGGAGTTCCGTCAGCATTCGGTGGTGCACACCCGTGCGCTGGAGGATATCCGCGAGCACGGGCTGCACGGAGAGCGCGGTGCGCTGGCCGACATGACGCGCGAGGTGCTCGACACCTTCCGCGCCATCGGGGCCATCCAGCGCCGCTACGGCCGCAAGATGGCGCATCGCTACATCATCTCGTTCACCAAGTCGGCCCAGCATGTGGCCGATGTCTACGAGCTCGCCCAGCTGGCGTTCGCACATGCCGAGGACGTGCCCGACCTCGACGTGATTCCGCTGTTCGAGCAGCTGGAGGACCTGGAGGGCTGCATCGACGTGCTCGACCGGATGCTGGAGCTGCCGGCGGTGCAGGCGCGCCTGGCGAGCACGAACCGCCGCATGGAGGTCATGCTCGGCTACTCTGATTCCTCCAAGGACGCCGGCCCCACCACCGCCACGCTCGCGCTGCATGCCGCGCAGGAGCGTATCGCCGGGTGGGCGCAGCGCAACAACATCGACCTGGTGCTCATGCACGGCCGCGGCGGTGCGGTGGGACGCGGCGGCGGCCCGGCCAACCGCGCGGTGCTGGCGCAGCCCGCCGGCTCGGTGAACTGCTTCTTCAAGGTGACGGAGCAGGGCGAGGTCATCTTCGCCCGCTACGGCAACCAGGTGCTCGCCCAGCGCCATGTCGAGTCGGTGGCCGCGGCAACGCTTCTGAACTCGGCGCCCTCGATCGAGCACACGAACACCGAGACCACCGAGCGCTATGCCGAGATGGCGGCGCGCCTGAACGAGGCGAGCCACGAGCGCTATCTCGACCTGCTGCACACCGAGGACTTCACGCCGTGGTTCTCCACCGTCACCCCGCTTACCGAGGTGGGTTTGCTGCCCATCGGCAGCCGTCCGGCCAAGCGCGGCTTGGGCGCGAAGTCCCTGGATGACCTGCGCACCATCCCGTGGGTGTTCTCCTGGAGCCAGGCGCGCATCAACCTGGCGGCCTGGTACGGCCTGGGCAGCGCGTGCGAGGCCCTGGGCGACCTGGAGCTGCTGCAGCAGGCCTACCGCGAGTGGCCGCTGTTCACCACTTTCATCGACAACATCGAGATGTCGCTCGCCAAGACCGACAACCGCATCGCCAAGATGTACCTGGCGCTCGGCGACCGCGATGACCTGGCCTCGAAGGTGTTCGACGAGATGATGCTCACCCGCCGTTGGACGCTTGCCATCGTGGGCGACGCCTGGCCCCTGGAGCACCGCCGCGTGCTGGGGCAGGCCGTACGCATGCGCAGCCCTTATGTGGATGCGCTGTCGATCGCGCAGGTCCGCGCGCTGCGCGAGGTCCGCGCCAACCAGGAGGAGCTGTCCGAGGAGGCCAAGGCCGAGTTCTTGAGTCTGATCCTGGCGACTGTGACCGGGGTCTCCGCCGGCCTTCAGAACACAGGCTAATGAGTTCCGCGGTTTTACCAAACCGCGGAATGGGCCGACGCTGCGAAGCCGTCAGCCGGGCAATCTGGCCTTTACTTGTCAGGCATGGGCGTGCGCCCAATGCCCTCCGCGTTCAGGCCACCTTGCTTTCGGCTGGCGGCTTCTCGCTGGCGTGGGCCCAACCTACAGCGCTCGTCCCAGCGCCGCAGGCGTCGCGTGCTATCCGCGCGATGCCTGCGGCGCTTTTTTGAGCACGCCGGGTTTGTTTTGTGCGCCGATGTGCAGATGAGCGGAAGACCGGCCGCATGGCAAGGTACTCAATGGGAAATTGAACAGCAAATGATAACGTTCTAAACATTTTCGTTCGCAAGCTACCGTTTACGAACGGTTTGCTACCGCTCGGCGGTTGCGCCGCGGTTTTCGGTCCCAAATTGCAAATGGGCGCGTTAACGTTGGCGGTGTCGAGGCAGTCGCATCTGCCTGCCGCGCCCCTCTCACGCAGTCGGGCGCGCGGGGACGGCGCTGCCGGTGCGAGCGATGAGCCCGCGACGCTTGTGGAATTACACGCATACCGCGTGTTGATTGAAAGGGGCAACCTTATGGGAATGTCACGTCGTCAATTTCTGCAGGTCTGCGGCCTGGGGACGCTGAGCGTCGCCGGTGCCGGCGTGCTGGCCGGCTGCGGTGGCGAGCCTGCCGCCAACGGCAGCGCATCGGGTGGCGGCAGCGCTGCGACCGACAAACCGGTTGTCTTCTACAACCGCCAGCCGTCCAACAGCTCCACCGGTGAGCTCGACATGACGACCCTCAACTACAACAAGAACACCTATTACGTCGGCTTCGACGCCGATCAGGGTGGCGAGCTCGAGGGTCAGATGGTCGTCGATTACATCAAGGCCAACATCGACACCATCGACCGTAACGGCGACGGCATCATCGGCTACGTGCTGGCCATCGGTGACGTGGGACACAACGACTCCATCGCCCGTACCCGCGGCTGCCGCAAGGCCCTGGGCACCGCTGTCGAGAAGGACGGCGCCATCGTCTCCGAGGCCGCCGGCACCAACACCGACGGCAAGCAGACCGTGGTCAAGGACGGCGAGCTCGAGGTCAACGGCAAGAAGTACATCATCCGCGAGCTGGCCAGCCAGGAGATGAAGACCACCGCCGGTTCCACCTGGGACGCCCCCACGGCCGGCAACGCCATCTCCACCTGGGCCTCCTCCTTCGGCGAGCAGATCGACATCATCGTCTCCAACAACGACGGCATGGGCATGGCCATGTTCAACGCCTGGTCCAAGGAGAACAAGGTCCCGACCTTCGGCTATGATGCCAACTCCGACGCCGTGGCCGCCATCTCCGAGGGCTACGCCGGCACCGTTTCCCAGAACCCGGCTGTCCAGGCCTACCTCACCTTGCGCCTGCTGCGCAACGTGCTCGACGGCGTCGACATCGACACCGGCATCGGCACTGAGGACTCCGCCGGCAACATGATCGCCTCCGACGACTTCAAGTACAGCGAGGAGGATCGCTCCTACTACGCGATGAACCTCGCCGTCACCGCCGACAACGCCGACAAGTTCGCCGACGCCACCGCGCTGTATGAGTCTGCCCAGCAGCAGCTCAGCGCAGACGACAGCCCGTCCAAGAAGATCTGGCTGTCCGTGTACAACTCCGCCGACAACTTCCTGTCCTCGACCTACCAGCCGCTGCTGGAGAAGTACAAGGAGCTGCTGAACCTCGATCTGGAGATCGTGGGCGGCGACGGTCAGAGCGAGAGCTCCATCACCAACAAGCTTGCCGACCCGAGCTCCTTCGACGGCTTCGCCATCAACATGGTCAAGACGGACAACGGCGCTTCCTACACGTCGCTGCTCGGCTAAGCTGCGCCTCTGACGATAGGAAACACCGATCCCAACGGATCCGCCAGGGGGAAGAGGGGTGCTTCTTCCCCCTGCTTGCTGGGAGCGTCGGCACACGCATCAGGTCGTATGTGCCGGCGCTCCCGTCCCATTTCCACATCCCGTCTTTGGAGAGGCGGGCACTCCGGTATAACCGAGGAGGGATTACATGGCAGAATCTCAGCAAGATGTCGTCCTCTCCATCCAGGGGATGAGTAAGACATTCGGACGCAACCGCGTGCTCGACCACATCAACCTCGAGCTGCATCGCGGCAGCATCATGGGCCTTATGGGCGAGAACGGCGCCGGTAAGTCCACGATGATGAAGTGCCTGTTCGGCACCTACCAAAAAGACGAGGGCACCATCGTCCTCGACGGCCGTGAGATCAGTTTCTCCGGCCCCAAGGATGCCTTGGAAAACGGCATCGCCATGGTGCATCAGGAGCTGAACCAGTGCCTTGAGCGCAACGTGGTGGACAACCTGTTCTTGGGCCGCTATCCCGTCAACTCGATGGGCATAGTGGACGAGGGACGCATGCGCAAGGAGGCCAACGACCTGTTCCGCCGCCTGGGCATGACGGTCAACCTCACCCAGCCCATGCGCACCATGTCGGTGTCGCAGCGCCAGATGGTGGAGATCGCCAAGGCCATCTCCTACAACGCCAAGGTCATCGTGCTCGATGAGCCCACCTCCTCGCTCATGGCGCAGGAGGTCGAGAAGCTCTTCCAGATGATGCGCAAGCTGCGCGAGCAGGGCATCTCGCTCATCTACATCTCGCACAAGATGGACGAGATCTTCGACATCTGCGACGAGGTCTCGGTGCTGCGCGACGGCAACCTGGTCATGACCAAGCCCACGTCCGAGACGAACATGAACGAGCTCATCTCGGCCATGGTGGGCCGCTCGCTCGACAACCGCTTCCCGCCGGTTGACAACGAGCCGGGCGAGCCGGTACTCAAGATCCAGAGCCTGTCGACCAAGTACGAGCCGCACCTGCAGGACATCACCTTCGAGGTGCGCCGCGGCGAGATCTTCGGCCTGTACGGCCTGGTGGGCGCCGGCCGCACCGAGCTGCTCGAGACGATCTTCGGCATCCGCACGCGCGCGGCGGGTCGCGTCTACTTCTGCGACCGCCTCATGAACTTCAGCAGCGCGCGCGACGCCATGGACCACGGCTTCGCCCTCATCACCGAGGAGCGCAAGGCCAACGGCCTGTTCCTCAAGGGCGACCTGACCTTCAACACCACCATCGCCAACCTCGAGCAGTACAAGCGCGGGCCGGCGCTGTCCAACGAGAAGATGGTGCGCGCCACCAACAAAGAGATCAAGACGATGAACACCAAGTGCATCGGCCCGGACGATCTGATCTCGAGTCTGTCGGGCGGCAACCAGCAGAAGGTCATCTTCGGCAAGTGGCTCGAGCGCTATCCGCAGGTCTTTTTGATGGACGAGCCCACCCGCGGCATCGACGTCGGCGCGAAGTACGAGATCTACGAGCTCATCATCGAGATGGCCAAGCAGGGAACCACGGTGATCGTGGTCTCCTCGGAGATGCCCGAGATCTTGGGCATCACCAACCGCATCGGCGTCATGTCCAACGGGCACCTGTCCGGCATCGTGGAAACCAACAGCACGAACCAGGAAGAACTCCTGCGTCTCAGTGCGAAGTATCTCTAGCGAGGGGGAGCTATGGCAGCAAATAGCAACATCCTGACGGTTGAGGAGGAGACAGCCCTTCTCCAGCCGATCGACGCCCATCTGAGCGAGATCCAGGCGAAGATCGATCGCCTGCGCGAGGACGGCACGACCAAGGCCGTGGCGCTGCAGTCGAGCATCGACGCCACCAAGAACGACCGCCTGCTGTCCAAGCAGGAGCGCGACGCCAAGATCTCGCAGCTCAAAGGCGAGATCGAGAAGGCCAAGCAGGTCGAGAACGCCAACAAGGACCAGGTGGCGAAGCTCATCGCGGAGGCCGAGGACTACCTCAAGGCCCACTATGAGCCGGAGTACCTGAGCCGGGTGCGCGCGAGCTGCGCCGCCGAGCGCGAGGCCGCTCGGGCAACCTACCAGCGCGAGCTCAAGCGCCTGGAGGCCGAGCACAACGCGGCGCTCGCGAAGCTCTCCGACGCGCACGAGATCAAGGACGAGAAGTACGTCTACAAGAACAAGCAGTTCGACGCCAAGGTGACCTACCAGCTCGAGCTTCAGCGTATCAAAGATCGCGAGCACGAGGCGTTCTCCTACCGCTATCACCTCATCGACCTGCTGCGTATGTCGCGCTTCACCTTCGTCGAGAAGCTCGATCAGCGCTGGGAGGCCTACCGCTACACCTTCAACGCGCACGACTTCCTGCTCAACAACGGCCTCTACATCGCCATCCTGTGCGTGTTCGCCGCGCTGTGCGTGGCCGCGCCGGTGGTGAAGGGCACGAACCTGCTCACCCCGCAGAACCTGCTCAACATCCTGCAGCAGGCCTCGCCACGCATGTTCTTGGCGCTGGGCGTTGCCGGCCTGATCCTGCAGACCGGTACCGACCTGTCCATCGGCCGTATGGTGGGCATGAGCATGGTGGCCTCCACGGTCATCATGCACCAGGGCCCCAACACCGGCACCATCTTCGGTGTGGCCTACGACTTCTCGAATATCCCGGTGGTGGGCCGCATCGTGCTGGCGCTCGTCGTCTGCGTGGCGCTGTGCACCCTGTTCTCGGCGATCGCGGGCTTTTTCACCGCGCGCTTCAAGATGCACTGGTTCGTGTCCACGATGGCCAACATGCTGATCATCTTCGGCCTGGTCACCTATGCCACCAAGGGCGTCTCCTTCGGCGCTATCGACCCGATGATCCCCAGTATCGTCACGCCCAAGATCAACGGCTTCCCCACGATCATCCTGTGGGCTATCGCGGCGATCGCCATCGTGTGGTTCATCTGGAACAAGACCACGTTCGGCAAGAACATGTACGCGGTGGGCGGCAACCCCGAGGCTGCGGCGGTATCCGGCATCAACGTGTTCGCCGTCTCCATCGGCGCTTTCCTGCTGGCCGGCGTGCTGTACGGCTTCGGCTCCTGGCTTGAGTGCATCCGCATGGTCGGTTCCGGCTCAGCCGCCTACGGCCAGGGCTGGGAGATGGACGCCATCGCGGCCTGCGTGGTGGGCGGCATCTCGTTCACCGGCGGCATCGGCAAGATCTCCGGCGTCACCGTGGGCGTGCTGATCTTCACCGCGCTCACCTACGCGCTGACGATCCTGGGTATCGATACGAACCTGCAGTTCGTGTTCTCCGGCATCATCATCCTGATCGCCGTGACGTTGGACTGCCTGAAGTACGTCCGCAAGAAGTAAGACGGCTGCGACAAAGCCGCTTCGCTCAGCAGAGCCGGGCCTTCGGGTCCGGCTCTGCTGCGTTGTGGGGCGACATTCGCGGGCAGCTGGGTCGCGCGGTGGCGGGAGGTGATGTTGCGGGCAGACGGGGCGTGAGGACGGGGCGTGCGATGGCGGACGCGGCATACTGGCGGGCGGGGCGCGCGGGCGCACTGGCCGTCGAGGGGTGCGCAAGGCTGCGTGCCTGCCGCCGCGAAGGTTGAGCGCGGAGTTCTTCCATCGCGTACGTTTTGTGTCCGCGCAACACGGTAGAGTAGATGCCAGGAAGCGATGCGCCCCTTCGATTCGCCTCTGTGGGTTCAGGCGGGTCGCGCGGGCGCGTGATGAAAGAGGTTGGCTCATGAACGAGATCAAGTGTCCCCAGTGCGGTGCGGTGTTTTCGGTGGACGAGAACGACTATGCCACCATCGTGCGCCAGGTGCGCGACGAGCAGTTCGCCGCCGAGCTACACGAGCGCGAGGAGCTCTTGCGCCGCGAGCGCGCCCAGGCGGTGGAGCTGGCGCGCTCCGAGGCGCGCGGCGAGCTCGAGCGTACGCAGGCTGCCCAGGCGGCGCGTATCGCCGAGCTCGAGGCGCAGGTGGCGGCAGCCTCCGAGCAGCAGCAGGCGGCGGTGGAGCGCGCCGGTGCCCAGGAGCGCGAGCGGGCGTCGCGCGCGTCCCTGGAGCTGCAGCGCACGGTCGACCGGCTGCAGGCCGAACTGCGCGCGCAGGAGCATGAGCTGCGCCTGGCCCAGGCATCGGCGCTCGAGCAAGAGCGGCAGCAGGCGCGTGAGGAGCAGGAGAGGCTGCAGGCTGCGCTGGCGGCGGCGCAGACCGAGCTGGCTGAGCAGAAGGGCGCGGCCGAGGTGTCGCTCATGCGCGCCACCGCCTCGCTCACCCGCGAGCGCGATGAGGCAGTGGCCCAGCTCGCGCAGACCAAGGAGCTCGGGCGGGCGCGCGAGGAACAGCTGCGGACCTCGCATGAGCTTGAGCTCGAGCAGGCGCGCAAGGCGTCCGCCGAGCTGGTGCGCTACAAGGACGCCGAGATCGAGCGCCTGCGGGACATGAAGGCGCGCCTGTCCACCAAGATGGTGGGGGAGAGCCTTGAGCAGCACTGCGAGACCCAGTTCAACCAGATCCGCATGACGGCGTTCCCCCATGCGTACTTCGAGAAGGACAACGACGCGAGCGCCGGCACGAAGGGGGACTACATCTTCCGCGAGTCCGACGAGGACGGCAACGAGATCATCTCGATCATGTTCGAGATGAAAAACGAGAACGACACCACCGCCTCGAAGCATAAAAACGAGGACTTCTTCAAGAAGCTCGATCACGATCGCAGGCAGAAGGGCTGCGAGTATGCGGTGCTCGTGAGCCTGCTCGAGCCTGAGAGCGACCTGTACAACGCGGGCATCGTGGACGTGGGGTACCGTTACGAGAAGATGTACGTGATTCGCCCGCAGTTCTTCATTCCCATGATCACGCTACTGCGCAACGCAGCGTTGGGTGCGCTGTCGTTCAAGCGCCAGCTCGCCGAGGTGCGTCAGCAGCAGATCGACGTGACGGGCTTCGAGGCCAAGATGGAGGAGTTCAAGAGCGGGTTCGCGCGCAACTACGACCTGGCACACCGCAAGTTCGACACCGCGATCGATGAGATCGACCGCACGATTGATCATCTGAACAAGGTCAAGGACGCCCTCATCTCAAGCGATCGCAACCTGCGGCTTGCCAACGACAAGGCCGAGGCACTGACGATTCGCAAGCTCACCTGGGGCAACAAGACCATGAAGGCCAAGTTCGACGAGGCGCGCGAACGCGAGCAGGGCGCGCGCGAGGCGGACGAGAGGGCCGCAGCGCTGCCGGGCGATTCAGCGGAGGAGTAACGACCGGGCACACCGGCGGGGGTCCGGGCGTTACGTCGTCTGCTGCGCGGTGGGGGTCTGCGCCGCCGGCGCCTGTGTGTCCCGGCGGCGGTTCATGAGCAGGGTCGCCGTGAGCGGAACGAGCAGAAACACCAGGACGAACGGCCAGCGCGTGGGATCGGAGATGCTGGACAGGCCGATGGCGGCCGAGCTGGCGATGGCGATGGCCGGGGCCACGGCGCGCCGCAGCCAGCCGGCGGTTCCGGCTCGGCGCTCGCGCAGGCAGTCGCCGAGTGCATGCGCGTAGAACAAGGTGAGGATCAGCAGCGTAAGGCCCACACCGATCTCGGAGATATCGCCGTTGGGCAGCAGGCCGAACGTGGTGATGAGCGCGTGCGCGCCCGACCAGAACAGCGTCATGGCATAGGCGATCAGCGCGCTGGTAACGGGGAAGCGCAGCGTGCGGTTGACGCGGCCAACCAGGTGCGCGGCCGGAATCTGGTTGTGCAGAGCGAGCGAGAACGGCATGCGCAGCGTTGCCATGACCATGCCGTTGCCGGTGCCGAGCACCGCGATGAGGGCGATGATGTTCGGCAGCGCGGCGGCCTGCTCGCCGAACAGCCGCACGAACATGAGCGACAGGCTCGCATCGCCCGCCTCCATGACGGTCTGCGGCCCGAGGAAGCAGGACAGGCCCAGGAAATAGCCCAGATACAGCACGAGGATGACAAGCGGTGCCACGATGAGCGCGCGCGGGAGGTTGCGCTTGGCATCCCGGAGCTCAGGTGCGATGCTCAGCGCCGAGCTCCAGCCGTCGAAGGCGAAGGCGATCGGCGCGGCGGCGGCAAGCCAACCGGTGCCGGCCGACGGTACGGCGTGGATGTCGGATACAAGCGCGCGTGCGGGATCGGCGAGCGCCAGCCCGATCAGGCCCACGGCAACAAGCGGGAGCGCTTTGGCCACGGTGGTGAGGTTCTGCAGGTAACCGCTGATGGTGGGCCAGCAGATGTTCCAGATGGTGCAGACGGTGAGAAAGACCAGGCCGATGACCATCTGCTGAGCGAAGGTGCCCTCCAACCCGAAGGCCATGCATGCGTAGACGCCCACGACCCAGCAGATGATCGCGCAGACCGCGGGCATGTAGAGGAACGTGTAGTGCCAGCCGATGAACGTCATCCGCCGCGGCCCGAGAAACTCCTGGGCATAGGCGATCAGGCCTCCGTGGCCATCTGTGCGGGCGGCGAAGCGGGCGAGCGTGAGCCCGCCGAACACGATGGTGGTTGCGGCGAGTAGGAACATCGCGGCGCCAAGGGCCACGTTGCCACCGGTGGCAACAAGGATGTTGTCGGATTTGAAGAAGATGCCCGAGCCGATGCATATCCCCACGATCAGGCAGATCGCGGTGGTGAGGGTATAGCGCTGCTCGGGGGCGGGGTGCTGGTTCATGGATGCCTGCCTGAGCGGGTCGAAGGAAAGGGAATGCGGGCGCTGTGTGCGGCCGCCGCAATTGGAACAGTATACGCGAGCGCGCACCTGCGCGCACCCGTGTGCCCAACGCCGCGGGTGCATGTGCGCGCACGGGCGCCGCGGCTGCCGCGTGCGCACATGGGCGCCGCGGGCGAGCTGGGGTTGCACCCGTCTCCGCGGCGGCTGGCTTGTGCTCCCCGCGCTGCAAAGGGCTCTGCCCGCGGCGCGGGGGTTTGCCTGCGCGAGCAAGTGCGCATGGCGCTGTGCCGGCTGCGTGCCGCCTGCGCGCCCGGCGTGCCGTCTGCGCGTGCCGCGTGCGGCCTGCGCGCCCGGCGTGCCGTCTGCGTGTGCAGCGTGCCGCGTTTTCCACAGCAGGCGGGTGTGCTTGCCGCGATTCTGCGGGCGCGCCGTACCTCAACCTTTCCGTTCGCGGGCCATTTGGTCACGTTTACCGATGCGCACATGTTTACGCTCACGATAGGGCGTATATTAATTATTGAACGTAAGGGGAGAAGTTGCACGGTTCAATACATGGAAGTGGATGAATAAGGAAGCGAAAGCAGCTGCGGGCACCTTGCCGGCATCTGCTTCCAACCTTGCCGGAATCTGACACGATATATGAGATCCTGCAGATATCGCGCGCCATTCATGCCGATGGGTCGTACCGTTTCAAGGGACAGGCGGCGTCGAGGAAAGGATCGTCATGACGCGCATGGAAGAGGCTCTCGATACACCGGGGCCTGCAGATGATGGTGTGTTGAACGATATGGCACCAGCGTCGGCAGCTGGGTTGATGGTGCGCAGAGCGCGTCTGCTGCGCGATCTGGCGACGCAGGGACGCCGGGCGGGTTTGAGCGTCGTGTGCGCTCCCGATGGCTGGGGCAAGACCGCGCTGCTGCTGCAATATGCCGACGAGTGTGCGCGCGACAGGACGCGTGGTGCCGTCAGGCTGTTCGATGCCGGCTCATGGGACATGCTCGAGCTGACCCGAAGCCTGGATGATGCCTTCTGCGAACTGTCGAGGTGCGAGGGGTCGCCTGTCATCCTTGTCGACAATGTGCCGCCGCTTCAGGAGGAGGGGGTCTCGGCGCTGCGCGAGCGCCTGCGCGCTGGCCGCGAACGCGGCATTGAATTCGTCCTGGCCTGCCGCCCGGAGCATCGGGCGCTCTTGCGCGCGATGTCGGATGCGCACAGGATCGGCGCGTCGGCGCTCGCGGTCAGGCCGCGGGAGTATCCGGAGTGGGCGAGGATGTTCTCGATCGCGCCGACGGTCGACGTGTATGAGCTCACGCAAGGTATCCCCGCGCTGGTGGTGCTGCTGCAGGGGCTGGACGGACGCGACGGGGAGGCGGCGCTCAGGCGTGGGGTGGTGGCGCTGTACCGGTCGGTGCTCGAGGCTCTGCATCGGGGTCGCGAGCGCCTGGAGCGCCTGGCCTCGTTGCTGATTCTGCTCAAGGAAGGGTCGGCGGCCGATCTGTCGCGCTGTGGGATGCGCGTGCGCGCGGAGAGCTGGGAGCGCCTGGCGCGCGACTATCCGATGTTCGGTGTTGACGTCACGGACCGCACCTTTCGTTGTCTGGGACAGGGGCCGGAGTTCGACGGGCTGAGAAGGGATGTCGCGGCTCAGGTGAGCGGTCTGGCTTTTCAGGCCGTGGATATCCTTATGGCGGCCGGGCATATCGACCGGGCGGTACGGTTGGCATCGCTTGCGCTGTCACCGCATGAGTCGCTGCAGGTGATCGCGGCGCATCCTGCTGCCTGTGCCGTGAGCGGCAATGCCGTTTTCGTGCACGAGACGGTGTCGGTGGTGCGAGGCGGCGATGTGGCAACCGTTCCGGCCGGCGTGGTGCTGGCGGTCTATATGTGCGCGCTGGTGATGGGTGAGTACCGGACTGCGCGGGCGATGCGCTCGGAGTTGCGCCGGCGCGCGGATGACATCGAGCGTGAGGTCGATCCGCGGGATTGGGAGGTTGCCCAGGGGTTCAGCGAGGTGTGGAGCACCTGCGCGCATATCGATCTACCGGTGCTTTCTGCTGAGTTTCTGCAGCGAGTCGGTGCATCGCCGGATGCGGGGAAGCTGCGAGAGCATCGGAGTGCCTACGGCGAGCTGCTGAGCGCGGAGCGGGGCCGTGCGGTTGCACCTTCGGCGACCTCGCGTGACCTGTGCATGGATGAGGGGCTGAACATACCCGATATCCTGCTGGAATGCGATCGGGTCATGGACGAGGCGCTGCATGGCGATGCGGGCGATATCGCCGTGTGCGATAAACGTCTGCAGCGGATCGTGTCGGAGCTGTTGAAACGGCGGCTGGTGGCGGTTGCTTCCCGGGTGCGCATGGCGGCGGCCGTATGTCGGGTGATGGTGGGGCAGGGCCTGGTTGACGAGCGGGCGTTTGTGGATGCGGGCACCATGGCGGTGCGCGAATCCGATTTTGCAACGCAGCTGTTCTGCCTCGCCGGGGAGGGCTGGCAGGCGATGGTGGATGGGCAGCTCGCCAACGCTCAGTTCAGGGCGCGTCAGGTCCTGCGCTTGGCGGACGGTTCCTTGCAGCTGCTGCACGCTTGGGCGCATCTGCTGGACCAGGCGGTGGAGATCATGAACATGCCGCGCTCGATGCTCATCGAGCGCGCGGGCACGATCGACTTGTCGCAGGGCGGGGGCAGTCTGGCCGAGATGTGGTCGGTTGCCATGGTGCTGTCGGCGGCGCGCTGCCCATCGGAGCTGTCGGCATGGTTCTCGCTGCATAAGGCGCAGATGCTCGATGAGCGGTTCTGTCCGCTCGCTCGTCAGGCGTTGCTGTCGATCGGCGAGCGCGCCGATGCCGTGCGCCGTCTGCTGCCGTCGCGCGTGTCATCGCGGTACCTGCTGGGCAGCGAGTCCGAGCGCAGCCTGTCGCTGTTCGAGGTGGTGGGTGAGGAGGACGCCAGCGAGTTGGGCCGCGTGCAGATCGGTCTGTTCGGCGGGTTTCGGGCGGAGCGCAACGGGCACGTGCTGACGCAGGACGTGTGGAAGCGCAAGAAAGCGGCGGTGCTGGCCGCACGGCTCGTATTGGCGGCAGGCTCGTTCGTGGGCAGGCATGTCATCACCGAGGAGATGTGGCCCGACCTGCCCTACGAGCGGGCACGCGAGAACCTGTATGTGGCGGTCTCGACATTGCGCCGGGCGTTTGGGCAGCGGGACGGCGGGCCGCAGTACGTGCTCGCGCAGGGGGATGGCCTTGCCGTCAACGTGGACTACGTCATCTCCGATACGATGCGGTTCGAGATGCTCGCTCGCGATGCGCTGCTGAAGCGCACGGGAACCTCGGGACGGCAGATCGTGGAGGCGTGCCTGCGTCTCGACGAGGTGTATGCCGGCGCGCTGTTCGTCCCGCGTTCGGGCAGCCCCGACTATTTCGCGCGTATGCGCCGGGCCTATGCGAACCGGTTCGTGGACTGCATGCTGCGCGGGGTGGCCGCGGCGTTAGAGATGGACGATATCGCTTCGGCCAGCTGGCTGGTTGAGACGGCGCTCAAGCAGGCCCCGTTGCGCGAGGACGCCATTCGCTGCGCCATGCACATCTACGACATGAGCGGGCGCCGCCGCGAGGTGGTGGAGCTGTATCGGGGGCACCGTGAGCATCTGAGCGCGATGTGCAAGGCAGCTCCCGAGGAGGAAACGCGCCTGCTGTACGAAGGCATCATGGAGAAGACGCGCCTGTCGGTGGTTGGGTGATGGGCTGCCGTGCTCGTGGACCGATGGGCGGGAGCTGGGTGACGGGGGAAGAGCCTCCTGCGACCGAAAAGCCCCGGCGCCCGCCGCATGTGAGGCGGGCGCCGGGGCCACTGGGGGCTTGGCGCGCGGAGGTTAAGGCGCGGGTGCCTAGGCGAGCTTGATGTGCTCGATGTCCTTGCGCTCGCTGACGCGGAACAGGCTGAAACGGTGGCCGATGACCTGCACGACCTCGGAGTAGGTGCGCTCCGCCAGCGCTTCGGCGGCCTCGCGGGCCGACAGGTCGCTGCCGTCCTGCACGGCGCACTTGATGAGCTCGTGCGCCTCGAGGGCGGTATCGGCCTGGCGGACCAGCGTGTCGGTGATGTCGGCCTTGCCGATGTGGATGATGGGGTTGAGGTGATGCGCCAGGCTGCGAAGCTGCCTGATCTGCTTTCCGTCGAGTGCCATAGGTGGGCTCGCTTTCGTATGCATGCGGGAAACGGTATATGCGCTCAACACGATAGCGCACGAGCGACAGCGGGGCAAGGCGCTCGGCGGTAGGGGGCGTTTGCGCAGCGAGGACCCATCTGCGGGGAGGGCACGGTAGAATGGTGAGACGCCAATCAACACGGTCTGAAGGGGAGCCTATGTTCATCACGCCTCAGGAGATTGCCGAAACGCGCGGCATGGTGACCGAGCACAATCTCGACATCCGTACCATCACCATGGGCATCTCGCTCATGGGATGCGCCGATGAGGACCTGGGGCGCATGTGTACCAAGGTCTACGACCACGTGACGGCAACCGCCGAGCACCTGGTGGAGACGGCTTCCGACCTGGAGCGCGAGTACGGTATCCCGATCGTGAACAAGCGCGTTTCGGTGACGCCGATCGCCCAGATCGCCTCGGCGTGCCCCGACCTCGACTTGGTGCCGCTCGCCTGTGCGCTCGACCGCGCTGCCGAGACGCTGGGTATCGACTACCTGGGAGGCTATTCGGCGCTGGTGCACAAGGGCATCGGTGACGCCGACCGCCGCCTGATCGACTGCATTCCGCGTGCGCTGGCCGAGACGAGCCGGGTGTGCTCGAGCTTGAACGTGGCCACCCTGCGCGCAGGCATCAACATGGACGCCGTGCTCTTGGCGGCGCAGACCATCGTCCGGGCCGCGCAGCTCACCGCCGACCGCGAGTGCGTCGGCGCCTCGAAGTTCGTGTGCTTCGCCAATATGGTGGAGGATTCCCCGTTCATGGCCGGCGCGGTGCACGGGTCGGGCGAGGCCGACGCGGTGATCAATGTGGGCGTCTCGGGCCCCGGCGTGATGGCGGCGGCGCTTGAGGAGCTGCCGGAGAGCGCCAGCATGATGGAGGTCGCCGAGCGCATCAAGCAGACGGCGTTCAAGATCACCCGTGCTGGCGAGCTGATGAGCCGCGAGGCCGCGCGCCGCCTGGGCGTGGAGAAGGGCATCGTGGACCTCTCCTTGGCACCGACCCCCGCGGTAGGCGACTCGGTGGCGCGCATCCTGGAGATCATCGGCGTGGGGCAGTGCGGCGGCCCGGGTACCACGGCGGCGCTCGCGTTGCTGAACGACTGCGTGAAGAAGGGCGGCGTGATGGCGAGCTCGAGCGTGGGCGGGCTGTCGGGTGCGTTCATCCCGGTGTCGGAGGACGCGGGCATGATCGCGGCGGCCGAGGCCGGTGCGCTGTCGCTCGAGAAGCTCGAGGCCATGACCTGCGTGTGCTCGGTGGGCTTGGATATGATCGCGGTGCCGGGCGACACGAGCGTCGAGACGCTCGTGGGCATCATCGCCGACGAGATGGCGATCGGCGTGATCAACAACAAGACCACGGCGGTGCGCATCATTCCGGCGATCGGCAAGGGCGTGGGCGAGTCGGTCGATTACGGCGGCCTGTTCGGGCGCGCTCCCGTCATGCCGGTGAACCGTCATGCGGGCACCGTGCTGGCGCATCGCGGCGGTCGCTTCCCGGCCCCGCTGAACTCGCTGAAAAACTAGCTTGAGCTTCCAGGGCGGCTTCGATGCATTTTCGGAGCTTCCTCGATAGATGACCGTGTTTTTTCTTGCCAGCAGGCCGCAAAGCGCCCGGCGCGGAGCGGCCTGCGGTACCCTACGATTTGTTTCACGCTTGCAATGCGCAGGAAACCATGACGAAACGCTTTGCGCGTAAGCTCTGGGCATCCACACGCACGGCGCCGGGCACGGCGCGTCACGAAGGGAGCATGTATGGCCGATCTCACGGACCGCTTCGGCACGATGGTCTTCTCCGAAGACGTTATGAAGAAGTGGCTTCCAAAGGACGTGTACAAAAAACTCGCCGCCACCATCGAGGAGAGCCAGCCGCTCGACCTGGATGTGGCGAATGCGGTTGCGCACGCGATGAAGGAGTGGGCCATCTCGAAGGGCGCAACGCATTACGCGCACTGGTTCCAGCCGCTGTCGGGCATCACCAGCGAGAAGCACGATAGCTTCCTGGAGCCCAACCACGACGGCACCGCGATCACGAAGTTCTCGGGCAAGGCCCTCATCAAGGGCGAGCCGGATGCCTCGAGCTTCCCCAACGGGGGCCTGCGCGCCACCTTCGAGGCCCGCGGCTACACCGCCTGGGATGCCACGAGCCCGGCGTTCATCAAGGACGGTGTGCTGTGCATCCCCACGGCCTTCTGCTCCTACAACGGCGAGGCCCTCGACAAGAAGACCCCGCTTCTGCGCTCCATGACGGCGCTCGATCTGCAGGCCAAGCGCGTGCTGGCGCTGTTCGGGAAGAAGCCGAAGAAGGTCGTCCCCTCGGTGGGCGATGAGCAGGAGTACTTCCTGATCAAGAAGGACGCCTACCGTCGCCGTCGCGACCTGGTGATCTGCGGCCGCACGCTGTTCGGTGCCGCCCCCTGCAAGGGCCAGGAGCTCGAGGAGCACTATTTCGGTGCGATCCGCCCCACGGTGTCGGCCTACATGAAGGATTTGGACAACGAGCTGTGGGCGCTCGGCATTCCGGCCAAGACCAAGCACAACGAGGTTGCCCCCTGCCAGCATGAGCTCGCCCCGGTGTATTCCGAGCTCAACGAGGCGGTGGACAACAACCTGCTCGTGATGGAGAAGATGAAGCTCATCGCCAGCCGTCACGACCTGGCATGCCTGCTGCACGAGAAGCCGTTCGAGGGCATCAACGGCTCGGGCAAGCACAACAACTGGTCGCTGGGCACCGCCGACGAGAACCTGCTCGATCCGGGCGACACGCCGCTGGAGAACCTGCAGTTCGTGGTGTTCCTGACAGCGGTTATCGAGGCTGTGGATAAGTACCAGGACCTGCTGCGCGCGAGCGTGGCGAGCTGCGGCAACGACCATCGCCTGGGGGCCAACGAGGCGCCGCCCGCGATCGTGTCCATCTTTTTGGGCGACCAGCTGACCGAGGTCGTCGAGATGATCATGGACGGCAAGGCGAGCGTGCACGCCACGACCGATACGATCGATTTCGGCACCGTGATCTTGCCCGACCTCGAGCAGGACAACACCGACCGCAACCGCACGAGCCCCTTCGCGTTCACCGGTAACAAGTTCGAGTTCCGCGCGGTGGGTTCGGAGGCGAACGTCTCGGATTCCAACATGGTGCTCGACGCCGCCGTGGCTCAGTCCCTGCGCGATTTCGCCGATGCGCTCGAGGGCGTGCCGGCCGACGAGTTCCGCCAGGCCGCGCTTGTCTACTGCGCCGAGCACCTGCGCCAGCACCGCCGCATCCTGTTCAGCGGCGACGGGTATTCCGAGGCCTGGCAGCAGGAGGCCGAGCTCCGTGGCCTGTGCAACTTCCGCACCACCGCCGACGCGCTGCCGGCGTTCGTGGCCGAGAAGAATCTCTCCCTGTTCCGCGAGATGGGCGTGCTGTCCGAGGCTGAGGCCGTGGCGCGCTACGAGTGCAAGCTCGAGAAATACAACAAGTTGATGAACATCGAGGCGACGACGATGATCCGTGAGGCCCGTCGCACCTACCGCCCGGCTATCACGGCCTATGCCACCAAGGTTGCCAAGGGCCTGGAGACGATTCGCGCCGCCGGCGCCGATGCGGTCATGCAGTGCGAGCAGAACACCCTGAACAAGCTCTGCCGCGGCATCACCGAGATCAACGAGTCCATCAAGGCGCTCGACGCGCTGCATGGCGAGGCCGAGGCGACCGTGGACGGGCAGAAGCAGGCGCTGTGCTATGCGCACCAGGTCATTCCGGCGATGGAGCGTCTGCGCGCGGCTGTCGACGCGATGGAAGAGATTGTGGCGGCCGACTACTGGCCGGTTCCCACCTACGACGACGTCCTGTTCTACGTGTAGGGGCGCCACCGCGCGTGACGGGGCACGGCCTCGAAGGCGAAAGTGCCGGGAAGCCTGTTGATGCGCCCGTAAGGTCGTTCAGCCTCCCATCTTGTGAGCAACGGTTTGCGTTGAACCGCTCGCAGGGTGGGAGGCTTTTTGGTGGCGAGCGGCGGGGATGCTGTCTCTTATACACATCTGACGCTGCCGAC
>CABRIF010000016.1 GCA_902470925.1 uncultured Collinsella sp.
TCTACACAAGGGGTATCGTCGGCAGCGTCAGATGTGTATAAGAGACAGGCCACAGCCCCGGCCCCGCAGCCCGCAGCCGATGCCGCAGCACCCCGCGAGCTTGCACGCCCCGTGCGCATCGTGCACCTCTACCCCGATGCCCTCAACCTGTACGGCGACGGCGGCAATGCGATCGTGATGGCTCAGCGCCTCCGCTGGCGCGGCATTCCCGTGACCGTCGACGAGGTCACGATGGGGTCCGAGCTTTCCCTGTCAGACGCCGATATCGTGTTGATGGGCGGCGGCGCCGACCGCGATCAGCTGGCGGTGGCCCACGAGCTGCTCGGCCAGCGGGAGGCGATCGCCGCCTACGTGCAGGATGGCGGCGCGCTGCTTGCCATCTGCGGCAGCTATCAGCTGCTGGGACGCTCCTACTACATGGGCGATGAGCGCCTGGAGGGCCTGGGCGTCATCGATGCCGAAACCGTGCGCGGGCAGGGCCGGCTCATCGGCAACGTGGCCGTTCAGACCGAGCTGGCCGCCACACCCTTCGTGGGCTTCGAGAACCACGGCGGCCGCACGCACCTGGGCGATAGCGAGCGGCCGCTCGGACGCGCCGTCGTGGCGGGCACCGGCAACGACGGCGCGGACGGCAGCGAGGGCGTGCTGCACGACGGCGTGATCGGCACCTATCTGCACGGCCCGGCGCTGTCGAAAAACCCCGAACTCGCCGATTGGCTCATCACCCGCGCACTCACGCGGCGCACCGAGGCGGGCGATGCGCAGGCCGCCGCGCTGCTGCCGCTCGCGGCGCTCGACGACCGCTGTGAGCACGCCGCGCACGACGCCGCGATGAAGCTGCTGCCGTAGGCCACCCGCTCGCAAGCCCCGCACAGGCGTCCGATGCATAAGAAATCTAGGGAGTTGATGATGGGGGCATTCGTTTTGTCCCGTCACCGCGCTTCTGCTACAATGTGGCCCTGCTGTCCCCATCGTCTAGCGGTCTAGGACGTCGCCCTTTCAAGGCGAAGATCACGGGTTCGAACCCCGTTGGGGGCACCCTTTGCGTGCTTGGCGCCAATCCCCTCGCGGGATTGGCGCTTTTTCATGCGCGCTTCCCGCCCTACTCGGCGGCACCGCGCTCGCGATTGCGGTTGATCAGGCAGCCGGCCATGACGATGGCGCGCTCCTCGGCCGTCATCGGCGCCAGGACAAGCTCGATGGGCTCCACGGCCATCGCCTGCGTGCCCGCCTCGTCCATGCGCACGGCATACGCTGGCACCGTGCAGCCCTCGCCGTCCTCCATCGAGGCGAGCGCCGCGCGCACGCCGGGCACGTATACGTAATCATCCACCTCGAACGTCGGGTCCCCGGCCAACTGGAAGGGCACCATGCCCCAATTCATCACGTTGGAGCGATAGCGCTTCGTGGCGTACTCGCGCACGATGTTGGCAAGCCCGCCCAGCACGCGCTGGCAACTCGCCGCCTGCTCGCGCGCCGAGCCGTCACCCGGCTTCACCGCGTAGAGCGCCGAGCCGATCTCGATCTGCGCCGGGTCGGCACCGGCCAGCGCGCCCGCCTGTGCGAGCGCGTCGAACACCGCGGCTGTGGCCGCCGGCACCGCGCCGGACAGGCGCTCCTGCTCAAGCGCTGCCGTGGCCTTCGCACGGCCCACATATGCCGGGTCGCGGCGGCTCAGCGTGAACTCGGCCAAGCCCAGCGGATTCGACCGGTACGAGGAGGTCTCGCCCGAGGGGATGAGCTCGTCGGTGGTGGTGACCTCATCCATGATCTTGGAGGCAACCTTCAGCAGGATGTGCTCGCCCAAAGGCTCCATGGCCGGCCAGTCCTTGATGTTGGGCCCGTACACCAGCTGCTGGCCCTCATCGGCCGCACCGAAGCCGTTGTAGACGCGGCGCTCGTAGGCGCTCGCGTCGAAATGGTAGGCAACCTGCTCGTCCCAGGTCTCGGCCGGCAAGTCCGTGGCCGGCGTGAGGATGCCGCCGCCCGCCGCCGTAGCGGCGATCGAGCGCGCGTCCATGAGCGCCACGCCCGCCAGCTGGCCCGACCCGGGCTTGGACCCCTCGCGGCTGGGGAAATTGCGCGTGGTGTGCCGCACCGACAGCCCGTTGTTGGCCGGGGTGTCGCCCGCGCCGAAGCACGGACCGCAGAACGCCGTGCGCACGATCGCGCCCGCCTGCATGAGGTCGAACGCCGCCCCATTGGAGGCCAGCTCGAGAAATACCGGCTGCGAGCTGGGGTACACCGACAGGGCGAACTCCCCGTTGCCGCAGCTTTTGCCGCGCAGGGCGCGCGCCGCCTGCATCACGTTCGTGAAATTGCCGCCCGAGCAGCCCGCGATCACGCCCTGCTGCACCTGCAGGCGCCCGTCGGGCAAGATCTTGTCGGTGAGGGTGAGCCCCGCACGGCCGCCGGCGAGCTCGCGCGAGCGCAGCTCCACCTCGCGCAGGATGTCGACGAGGCCCTCGTTCAGATCCTCGATGGCGTACACGTTGGAGGGGTGGAACGGCAGGGCGATCATGGGCCGCACCGCGGCAAGGTCCACGCGCACGCAGCCGTCGTAGTAGGCCTGCGCCGCCGGCTCCAGCGCACGGTACGCCTCCGGGCGCCCATGCTCGGCCAGATACGCCTGCACCTGCGCGTCGGTACGCCAGATCGAGGACAGGCAGGTGGTCTCGGTGGTCATGACGTCCACGCCGTTGCGGTAATCGACCGGCATGCTCGACACGCCGGGACCCACGAACTCCATGACGGCGTTCTTCACATAGCCGGAGGCGAACACGGCGCCGATGATCGACAGCGCGATGTCCTGCGGGCCCACGCCCGGCGCCGGCGCGCCCTCCAGGTAGACGGCCACCACGCGCGGGTAGGCGATGTCGTAGGTATCGCCCAGCAGCTGCTTCACCAGCTCGCCGCCGCCCTCGCCGATGGCCATGGTGCCGAGCGCGCCGTAGCGGGTGTGCGAGTCGGTGCCCAAGATCATACGGCCGCAGCCGGCCTGCATCTCGCGCATGTACTGGTGGATGACGGCGATGTGCGGCGGCACGAAGATACCGCCGTAGCGCTTGGCCGCCGACAGACCGAATACATGATCGTCCTCGTTGATGGTGCCGCCCACGGCACACAGCGTGTTGTGGCAGTTGGTGAGCACATAGGGCACGGGGAAACGCGTGAGCCCGGATGCCTTGGCCGTTTGGATCACGCCCACGTAGGTGATGTCGTGGCTCGCCAGGGCATCGAAGCGCAGGCGCAGGGCCGCAGGTGCTGCCGGCTCGCCAGCATCCGCACCGGCGGCCTTGTGGTGTGCGGTCAGGATGCCGTGCGCGATGGTGCCGCGCGCGGCGGCATCGCGGCTGAGCGGGCGGTCGTGCCGGGCGCTCCAGGCGCTCGCCTCGGATGCGGGCACCACCTCGGAGCCGTCGACCACGTACACGCCTTCGTCGTAGAGCTGCACCGCTTCGGCCATCTGCTGTCCCCTTTCCGGTTGCGCAGCACTCAGGGCCGCGTCACGTTACGTCACTTTACTGGAGAAGAGTATACGTGAACCGGACGGGCGCCGCCCGCGCAAGGTGCCGTCCGGCCCCAAAACACATGAAGCGGCGGCGATATGCGAACAGCGGCTGTAGAGACGGAGGCGCCTGCCGCAGCACCCCGCCGCATGCTCCCCTACTGCAGCACTGGGCGCGGTGCCCGCAGCAGCCTGAACAGGACCGTGACCGCCAGCAGCCAGCAGGCGGTGGCGATCGCGCCGCCCGCCAGGCCGATCGAGCCCACCGACCAGCTCGACACCACGACGCCGCCCACCGCCGAGCCGGCGCCGATGCCGAAGTTGAACAGGCCGGAGAACATCGACATGGCCACCGAGGACGCATCGGGGCCGGCGCTCTTGATAACCTCGGCCTGGAACGCCACGTTGAACGCCGTGGCGCACATGCCCCACAGGCTGCAGACCGCCACGATCAGCCCCAGGCTCGCGCTCGCCGGAAGCATGAGCCACAGCGCCGCCGCCAGACCGCCGATGGAAAGCGCCAGAAACGGCAGGCGGTGCCCGTCGTAGAAGCGCGTGAACAGCGCGCTGCCCACCAAGCCCGCAAAGCCGAACACCGTGAGCACCGCGGTGATCGGACCCGCGTCCAAGCCCGCCACCTGCTGTAAAAACGGCTCGATGTAGCTGTAGCCCACGTAGTAGGCCGTGGCGAACAGAACCGTCACGGCGTACAGGGTGAGCAGCAGGCGGTTTTTGAGCAGGCCGGGCAGCTTGGCGAGCGTGAATGGCTCGCCGGTGGGCAGCTGGGGCAGCACGCAGGCAAGGTAGATCATGATGAGCACGGTGATGCCCGCCACGGCCGCAAACGTCATGCGCCAGCCCACCGCCAGGCCGATGGCGCGCCCCAGCGGCAGGCCGAAGATCATCGCGATCGAGGTCCCGGCCGCCAGCACGCTCAGGGCAAGCGGCGCATGGCGCACATCCACCAAGCGGGTTGCCATGACCGAGGCGATGGACCAAAAGATCGCATGCGCGCTCGCCACCACGATGCGCGCCACCGTGAGCACCGGGTAGGTGGGGGCGATCGCCGAGAGCACCTGGCCGGTCGCGAACACCGCAAGCACCGCGATCAGCAGGCGCTTGAGCTCGATGCGCGAGGCGGCCATCATGAGCGGCAGGCTCAGAATCGTCACCGCCCAGGCGTAGGCGGTGATCATGATGCCGCCCGTGGCCTCGCTGATTCCAAACGAAGAGGAGATGTCGGTAAGCAGGCCCATGGGCATGAATTCAGAGGTGTTGAGCACGAACGCGGAAAAGGTGATCCCCGCGAGGGCCATCCACTGCCGCACCGTCATCTTGCCGCTCGCCACACGCGTTTCCGCCATCTGCGCTCCCTCCCGCTGAACCGACGGCGCGGGCTCCCGCCACAGGCACCGTCCAGATCCGTCCTCGACAAACGCACGGGATTATAGACCGGATAGGGGTCCGATACAGGCAGAAACCAAGATTGCAACAGAGAGATTGCGGGCGGCGGTGGCCGCCGCGAACGTGCGGGACACCCTGGGCCCAAGGCGCCAGGCGGCGGCTGCCATGGACTCAGGGCGTCAGGCATCTGCTGCCGCGGGCCCGGGTGCGCCTCACCTGCGAAGGCGACGGCACCTTACAGGTAGTCGTAGGGCATGCGGCGGCATATAAGGTAGAAGAGCAGCGCGCATGGCACGGCGATGGGCAGGTACCAGAACACAAGCGCCAACGTACCCAAGCGCACCGCGTAGAACAGCACGCGGCGGGCACCGGTGCGCTCCTTCGTCTCCATCGTCATGCGCACGAAGCCGCCGCCGGGCGTACGGCCCGCGCGCATCCAGGGAATCACGCCCTCGACCACCAACGCCACGGCGCCGGCCAGCCACAGCAGGTTGTCGGCCGGCTCGGAACCCGCTGCGCCGAGCGCACGGCGCACGAGCACCGCCGCCGCGCCGATGATCAGCGTCACGGTGCCGATCAGCAGCCCATCGAGCGCCAGCGCCACACTCCGGCGCACAAAGCCAGGCGTGCGCGTGGGCTCGATCTCACCCCGCGCGCCCGAAGGCAGCAGGCGGTTCACGCCCGCCGCCGCGCACCAACCGATCACCGTGCCCGAGGTGTTCCACACCAAATCGTCCACGTCGAAGGTGCGGTACGCATACGGATAGATGCCGAACAGGCCCGTGAGCTGCGCCGTCTCAACCAACAGGGAGACGGCGAACCCGAAAATCGCAGCCGGGACAAGCCGCAACCCGAACGCGCGGCCCGCGATGAAGCCCAGCGGCACGAAAAACACCACGTTCGCCGCGATCTGGAACACCGCGCGCGTGCCGTCCGACCGGATGTCCCCCACGAACGCAAGCAGGTTGAGCTGGGGCGGGATGCCGTAGGTGATGCCGGGACCGGAGGCGCCCGCAGGCAGCGGGTACAGCGTGAAGCACACCAGGCCGAGCGCATAGAGCACCGCGAGGTAGGCGCCGCAGACGCCCCACATCGTCAAGCGGCCGTGGCGGTGGTACAAAAACGCCAGGATCGGCAAGGTGAGAAGCATCGAGGCGAACGGCCAGAAGCCGAGGGCCATCTTGAACCGATCGGAGAAACTCAGCAGCATGCTCATGAACCGACAGCTCCCGCAGCACGGACCCGGGCGCCTAGCGCCCGGCAGCCTTCCACAGCACGTAGATCATGCCGAGGCACAGCACGGCCATGGCGAGGACGCAGCCGAGCATGCCGGCGGCACCCGCCAGCGCGCCGCGGCCACCGCGGGCCTGCGTATCGGCGTAGCGATCGACGGCGTAGGGGTTGCGCTTGTTCATACCGGGACCTCCGTCCTCCTAGGTTCTCATCTGCTACATTCACTATCGACCAACGTCCGGTTGGGCACCATCGATTTGGCTTACAGGCGCCTTTCAGTCCTGTAAGAATCCTTGCGGTTTGCTGAAGGGCCGTCGCGCAAGCGCGGCACGACCGTGCAGGCCGCCGCCAGAACAGCGCAGACGAGCGCCGCCCCGTCCTCCGCAGGCGATGTCCAAAGGTCGCAAACGCCCCGCCGGGCGGGGCGCGGGGATCCATGGCGGCACTGCAGACGGCGCGCAGGGCCCGTGGGGCCGCCTGCCTGCACGAGCCGCCGGTCCGCAGCCGCTACGCAGAGCCCGTATCGGGCGCCGCCTCGGCAGGCGCACCCGCATCCGCCCGCTGCGCCCCCATGCCGCGCGAGGCGCTGATCAGACGACCCACGCACGCATTGGCCTCAAGCGCCGCCGCCCGCAACGCCCGCAGTTCCTCCAGGCGCTCCCGCCGGGCTTCATCAACGGCGGCCGGCTCCAGCTCTTCCTGCCCGAACGGCCGCTCCTGCTCCCCCAGCTCCTCCAGCAGCAACTCGGTATTGCCGAGCATGACCGTCAACGGGGTCTTGAGCTGATGCGCGAGCAGCGTCACCTGCTCGCGCCGTTCCTGCTCGGCGGCCCACTGCTCCTCCAGCGAGGTCTTGAGCGAGGCACGCATGCGGTCCATGGCCGCCAGCACGTCGTCGACCTGCGCCACGTTGCTGCGCTCGACCGCGAAATCGAGCTCGCGTGCTCCCACCGCGTCGGCAGCGCGCACGAGCGGGCGCATCTTGCGCGTCAGCACGTGGCTCGCCCGCAGCGCCACCCCCACGATCACGGCAACGAGCGCCGCAAGCACTGCAGCGAGCACCACCGTCTGCGGATTCGGCCAGGTATCGCGCATCGCCCGCGACGACCACTGCGGCAGCAGCTGGTAGGACAGCACGCACCAGGTGCCATCTTGCAGCTGGACCGCCCGGAAGGCCGTGGGGTACATCCCGCCGTCCGTCGTGGCGTCCACCACCTCGCCCGAAGTCGCCGACGCATCGCGCGCCGCGGCCACCGCCCGGCGCGCCTGGTCGAGCTGCGCCGCGGCAGCATCGCCCGCAAGCACCTGCTCGCCCCCTGCATCCAGCACCACAAACCCGTACGCCGCCGGGACCTCCTGCGCATCGAAGGCATCGGCGGCGGCCAGCTCCGCTGCCACCTCATCCACATGCGCCGGCCCCCAATTCGCCGGCAGGATCGTCCCCGCGGAGATCATCAGCCACAGCGCCACCAGCGGAATGCCACAGAGCACCAGCGCGCCAAAAAGCACATAGACGAAGTAGCGCCCCACCACGAGCGACAGCGGCATGCGCACGCGCGGGGCATGCGGCGCGGTGCCCCCGCGGCCGAACCTGTCTCGCACCAGCCTGCCTACGCCTGCCACTTGTACCCCACTCCCCACACGGTGCCGATTGGGTCGACGCCGGCGCGACGCAGCTTGGCACGCGCATTGCTCACGTGCGCCGACACCACGTCCTCGCTGGCGTCCGACTGCACGCCCAGCACCGCACAGCGCAGCTGGTCGCGGCCGAACACCTGACCGCGATGGCGCGCCAGGTGCTCGCAGATGCCGTATTCGGTGGGCGTAAGCGCCACCGAGCGCGCGTCCACAAACAGCTCGCGCGCGCCCAGGTCGAACCGGATGCGCCCCTGCGCAAACGCCAGCGAGCTCGTGTGCTCGCGCTGCTCGCGCCGCAGGTGCGCGGCAACCTTGGCGCGCAGCTCAGCGGTGCCGAACGGCTTGCGGATGTAGTCGTCGGCACCCATGCCGAGCCCCACCACCGCGTCGTCCTCGCCCGTCTTGGCGGTGAGGAACACGATGGGCGCATCCACCCGGTCCCGCACCCGACGCACCAGCTCGAACCCGTCCAGCTCGGGCATCATGACATCGCACAGCACCAGGTCCGTGCGCGAGAAGTCGAACGAAAGCGCACGCACGGGGTCGTTTTCCACCGTCACTACATGGCCGTCACGCACCAGGGTGCGCCGCAGCAGGTCGGTAATCGCCCGCTCATCGTCAATCGCCAGAATCCGCGCCATCGAACAACCTCCCGTCATCGTGTCCACATTGTATCCGCCCGCGCGGACACCTTCACGGCTCAACGTGCCGGCTGCGGCACCTCGGCCTCGCCGACCGGCTTGTAGAGCTGGGCATAGCAGCCCTTCGTCGTCACGCGCAGATACGGTTCGTCCACGTCCAGCTTGCCCCCGAACACCGTCAGGTAGCTCACATGCTCCGATCCGTCCTCGGTGCGGGCGACAAGCTCGTAGACATAGTTGGTCCCCGAGCCGGTGGCGTCTTCGTAGGACTCGGCCCACGCGTCCGCCGCGGGCGTCGGCGCCCACACCACCTCCTGCGGCACCAGCGGGCAGAACCGGTCGATCGTCGTGCGCGGGAACCACAGCGAGCTGCCCGCCAACGGCATGGCCGCGCAGGCCCCGACGCCGGCGAGCAGCGCGACGAGCAGCGCTACCGCGCACCCCCTGCCAGCGCGCCGGCCGCCGCGCGCAGCACCGCGCGAACCGGTGCCGCACGACTCCGGCACCATCCGAGATTCATCCATCACATGCTCCTTCTTCCGTCGGGCTTCGCAGCCCGCCCCTCGTTTTTTCGCCGGGCAGCGCCGCCCGGCATGCATCCTTTCGCCGGAACCCGCCGCCTAGCATGCATCCACGCGCCAGGCCCCGCCGCCCGGTCCTCATCCGCCCAGCCGGTCATTCGCCGCCGCGCCGGGCATCCTCGAAACGGTTCGCCGCCGCCAACGCGCCTGCCACCACCAGCGCCGTGACCGCCGCGCACGCAACGAGCACCTCGCGGGCGGCAGCCTGCAGCGCCGGGAGCTGTGCTGCAAGCTCGGGCCGAGCCGAGGCGGCGGAGATTGCGGCCTCCATGGCGAGCGAAGCCAGGCGCACCGGCCACACAATCGGAATCCATGCCGTCACGCCTCCCGCCATCGCACCGCTGAACGTGCCCGTCACCAGACCGTTCGCCAAGCCGCCGATCGACATCAGCGCACCCATGAACCCGAGTGCGCCCACCGCGATGGCTGCGTTGCGCCCCCATTTGAGCGCGATGGCGATCGTGAGCGCATACAGGCACACGCTGCCCGCGGCGATGCCGAGAAGCGCCTGCACGAAGGCGGCAGGCGCAGGCAGGCTGCGGCCGAAGACTCCCATGAGGGCGGCAAAGACACCCGTTGCCAGCACCGCCGCGAGCACCCCGAGCGCCAGCAGCGCCAGGCCGAGCGCCGCGAGCACCCGGCGGCGCGACACGGCGCCCAGCAGGTTCGCGTAGGCGCCCGCCTCGCGCTCCGCGTCGATCGCCAGCCCGCAGGACAGACCCACCAGCAACGGAGCCCCCGCGCCCACGAGCTGCATGAACGCATCGCAGGACAGCTGCGCATCCCACGACGTGACCCCGAAATACAGCCCCGCCGCCCCGCCGAGGGCCACCGCAAGCACCAGGTGCAACGCGATGAGCGGCGAGCGCCGCATGCGCCAGAGGGTCGAGCGGATCGCGCCCGCCACGCCCGCGCGCGGACGGGGCCGCGTCCCTGGCCTCTGGGTCCCCGGCACCGGCGTCCCCGGCTCCCGGCCGACCCGACCGCCCGCGCAAGATGGAGCCGGCACCGGCACCTCGTTGCCCAGCCGCATCTAGATCGCCTCCCGCTTCGAGAACCACCGCGCGCCCAGCACCGTGAGCAGCACGCCGACGCCAACAGCCACCGCCAGACCCGCCACCCAGGTGGCGTCGATGACGCCCGACGGCGACCCGGCAGCCAGCGGGATGCCGGAGAACTCGACCCCGCTGAACGGCGAGGGCGCACGGAACGCCACCGCCGAGGGCACAAGCCACCAGACACCGCTCGAACCGCCCACGATACCCAACGCGATCTGCGCCAGCAGGGGCACCGCGATGCCGGCAAGCATTCCGAAGCGGCAGGCGAGCATGAGGCCCGCCGGGATCATCCACCAGCTCGCAGCGGTCACGATCAGCGCAATCGCCGCACTGGCAACGAACCCCGGGGCGTTTGCCCCGGCGGCATGCGCCACCCCCGAGCAGATGCCCACGACCGCGCAGGACGCGAGCATGAGCCCCAGGGATACCATCGCCTTCGCCCACCAGACGCGCGCTGGCTCGATCGGCAGGCCGAGCACCGAACGCAAGCGATGGCGCGCGTCGAGGTTCGCCACGCTCGCCACGATGAGCGCCGCTGCCACCGGCAGGCCCAGCGTGTACCAGTAGCACCACCCGTAGGTGCCGAACCCGACCACGCCCGCCGACCGGCCCGGGACGATGCCGGACGCGAGCAGCCCCAGCGCGCAGAAGGGCAGCGGAGCTATGAGCGCCACCCGCAAGGGAGCCGCACGGCGCACCTTGCGAGCCTCGGCACGCACCGGTGCCAGGCGCGACAAGCGGACAGGCGGAATCGAGGAGGCAGGCACCCGGCTCATGCGCGCTCACCTCCCTGCGGCGCCGCCGCATCCCGACGCCCGCGCGCGGCGGCCGAGGCGCCGCGCGTCACGCCGCGGCACACGTCCATGAACAGCGCCTCCAGGTCGTCTCCCGCCGCAAGCGCGCCTTCGTAGGCGAGCGTGCCCTGCGTGATGATGCCCACGCTGTCGGCCACATGCGCCACCTCGCCCAGGATGTGGCTCGACACGATCACTGTGATGCCCGCCTGGGGAAACGAGCGAATCAGGTGCCGCAGGTCCTCGATGCCGATCGGGTCCAGGCCGTTGGTGGGCTCATCGAGGATAAGCAGACGCGGGCTGCCCACCAGGGCCAACGCGATACCCAAGCGCTGCTTCATGCCTAGGCTGAACTGACCCGCCCGCTTGGAGCCCGTATCGCGCAGGTCGACCAGCTGCAGCACCTCATCGATGCGGGCGGGCGCCACGCCGAGCAGCTCGGTGCGCACGCGCAGGTTCTCGCGTGCGGTGAGGTTGGCGTACAGCGGGGGCGTCTCGATCAGCGAGCCGATCTCGTAGAGGTCCTCGCGCCGCCACGGGTGCCCGTCGAACACGATCTGCCCCTCCGTGGGCCGCAACATGCCGGTCAGCATCTTGAGCATGGTCGATTTGCCCGCACCGTTGGGGCCGAGCAGGCCGTACACCTCGCCGGCGCGCACATGCAGCGATGCCGCGTCGACGGCTGTCTGAGCCGAGCTGCCGCGCCCGAAGCGCTTGGTCAGCCCGCATGTTTCCAAAAGATTGTCCACGATCCTCGCCTTCTTCTCGTCCAGGCGGTCCGCATCGCCGCGCACCGCCCGATCTGGGTACGGTTTCCAGCTTCGCGCCCAAATTTCAAGAAGTCTTAAAGGCAGCGGCTTTTTCTTTTTCAAAAACACGAACATATGTTTGTAATTATGCTATTATTTGACCATCGAAAGCTGAGGGGAGCGCCATGAACATTGCTGATGATGGCAGCACAGCAAAAAGCTTGATGCCAAGACCGCAAGCGACTACCATAGAATGCGAAAGAACCGGGAGCACTTCTAGCGCGTGCGCAAGTGGAAATCTCCCGGTCGTATCTTTTTCATGCGATGTTCCCTCGTTCAAAACGAATGCGCAGATTCTCAGCGAACTTGCAGCCAAGGGCTATGCTGGCACCGATAAGCCGGAATCGATCTATGTACTCGAACATGTTACGTACCAGCATCTCACACCATACTTGAAAGCGCTCGATGGCATGAACCGGCATCCCGGCCCTTCGCTCAAGCTCGCCCACGACCTTCTGACATTTGACAGAAGAATGCAGGCGATGCTGCTGAAATACACAGGTGTATTCGAATTTCAGCTGAGAAGCCAATCGGAGGCACCGATGTCAGCCGATGCAAGCAATGGCCCGAACGCTGAATCAGTGTTCCATCTCCTACGCAGGCCCAGCGCCGCCGAGAGAGTATCCATAAATAAGAGTTTCAAAACAGACATAGAAACACGAACACCTGTTTGTAATTATGCTACTATGGGTACACATCGTTCGCTCAGGGCTGTCGGGTTACGGGAGGAGGGCGCATGGAACATCGTCATATGCGCAGCGTGCACGCACGCGAGCTGATCGAAAAGCTCATGGCAACCGAGCGGCTGCGGGCGAGCTCGCACTTTTCCGACCGGGTGTTCCGCGATGAGCCCATTCTCACCACCGGACGCCAGATGGCGAACTACCTGCCCGACCGCTACCGCGAGATGCGCGCCATCTCGCGTTGGCAGGACGGCACGCGCGGCGGCCGGTGGCTCACCGAGGCCGAGCTGTTCTGGAAGCAGGCCTCGTTCATGGCCGACTGGGAGGACGACTGCCCCTACAACGGGTCGTTCAAGTCCTATTACCCTACCTACAACGCCATGAGCGACCGCCAGCTGCGCGGGTACTTCACCTGGCGCGCCGCCGTGCGCCGGGGCGAGATCGCCCCCACCTCGACATCGTTTGCCTACGTGTACCTGTATGAGCTCATCGGCGGCATCGGCGCCAGCAGCCCGATCGACGGCTTCGAGCGCTTCAAGGCGTTTTGGGAAGCATATCGTCTCCTCGATGGCGACATCGACCGCCATGCCGGTCTATGGCTGCAAGATTATGTTGTCTACCACGGGCTCGACCGCGAGCTGCTGGCAGACGCCCCTGCCCGGGCGCACGACCGGGCCCTCAACGCGCTTGCGCGCGCCGATGCCGCCTGCCGCGCGCTCGCGCCCGCCAAACTGAAAGCGGGCGCCTCCATCCTGCCGCTCCCATCGCGCACCGACCTCGAAGAGCAGCTGTTCGGCGCCCTCGACGAGCTCTCCTCCTACCGCGCCGGGCGAAGCCGGCTGTACCGCGAGGACCCCGAAGCGCTCAGGCGCGTGACATGCGCGGTATGGACGCACCTGAGTCGGCGCCGCGAGCGGCAAAGCGACAGCAGCCTCATCGACAGCTGGTTCGGCAGCCGGCTGAAGATGCCCTACACGATGTTCGCCTCCGCGGTGTTCTTCGAGCCCGAACGCCATCCCGACACCGTCTACGAACTCGACGAGGGACATCGGTACGAATGCGCAAGCGGCCTGTGGAGCTGCGAGCGGCGCTACGGGACCCAGGCGCGCAGCCCCAAACTCGGCCAGATGATGCGCGCTTGCGACCGCACGCTCAGATGCGCCCTGGACATACCCTACCCGCTCAAGGATGATGGCAAGATCCCGCGCTACCTGCAACAGGCCATCGACCGCGAAGTCGCGGCGTTTCTCGATTGGCGCCGCGCCCACGCGCCGGTGCGCATCGAGATCGACCGCACGCGCCTGGACGCCATCCGCCATACCGCCGCGCAGACCCGCGAGGCGCTGCTGATCGAGGAGGAGCGCAGCGGCTGCGGCGAGCTCGTGCAGGCGGCCAACCCGAGTGCGGGCCCGCACGACGCACGGGAACGAGGCGCAAGCGATTCGAGCCCAGCTGCATCCTCCGAAGCCGCATCTGCTGACAGGCGCAGCATGGTCCACAGCGGAAGGCCGGCAGACCTGCCGCCGCAGCCCGCCTCGACGGCAGGAGGCAGCCCGCCCGACTTCCCTGCCGGCGCGAAAGCCCCCGATGAGGCGGCGCCGGAGAGGACCGTTCCGGAGCAGCAGGCACGAGCGGCAACAGAGTATGCGGCCCCGGACGGCGGCGCCAGCGTTACGAGCACGGAAGCCGCACGTGAGGCCGAGGCAACCGGCGGGCTCGACGCCACCGGTGAACGCTACCTGCATGCGCTGGCGGCAAACGACCGGGCGGCGGCGCGAGCGGCTGCCGAGGCGGAGGCGCACTCGGAAGACCTGCTGGTCGACGCCATCAACGAAGCGCTGTTCGACCTGGTGGGCGACACCGTGATCGAATACGGGCCGGACGGCCCCGCGCTAATCGAGGACTACCGGCAAGACGTGGAAGGATTGCTGAGCCATGCATAAGACCGACACCGCCCCTGCGGCCCCGCGCGTCCCCAAGCGCGTGGCTGCCGTCATCATCAACTCGCTCAAAGGCGGCGTGGTTCCCCGCATCGGCCTGCCCTACATCACGGTGGGCCGCGAGGTTGAGATCCAGGCGCTGCTGCACGACCTCAGCCTGATCTCCGACGGCGGCGCGAGCTTTCGCTTCCTCGTGGGCCGCTACGGCGCCGGCAAGAGCTTCCTGCTGCAGACCATCCGCACCCACGCCATGGGCGAAGGCTTCGTGGTGGCCGACGCCGACCTCTCCCCCGAGCGCCGTCTGCAGGGCGGACAGGGGCAGGGACTTGCCACCTACCGCGAGCTCGTGCGCAACCTATCGACCAAAACCCGACCCGAGGGCGGGGCGCTGCGCCTTATCATGGACCGCTGGGTGGCCCAGACCGACGCCGCCGAGGACGCGGCGTGGCGCGACGAGCTCGACGCCCTGCAGGACATGGTCCATGGCTTCGAGTTCTCCCGCATGGTCATGCGCTATCGCGAAGCAGTGCACCAGAAAGATGCGGAAACCGCCGCGCACGTCCTCAAATGGCTGCGCGGTGAGTACCGTACAAAAACCGAGGCTCGCAGCGAGCTCGGCGCGAGCGGCATCATCGACGACGACAACTGGTACGACCACGTGAAGCTGCTGGCGCGCTTTTTGGTGGGCGCCGGCTACCGGGGTATGCTCGTGCTCATCGACGAACTGGTGAACCTGCACAAGATCCCGAACGCGATCACGCGCCAGTACAACTACGAGAAGATCCTGCAGATGTACAACGACACCCTGCAGGGCAAAGCGCACCATCTAGGCATCATCATGGGCGGCACGCCGCAGTCCATCGAGGACCGGCGCCGCGGCGTGTTCTCCTACGAGGCCCTGCGCAGCCGCCTGGCGCAGGGCAGATTTGCCCAAGAAGACGTACGCGACATGCTGGCGCCCATCATTCGCCTGCAGCCGCTCACCCACGAGGAGCTGCTCATCCTCATCGAGAAGCTCGCGCAGATCCACGCCGGTTACTTCGGGTACGAGGCGCATGTATCCGAGGAGGACCTGGCGGCATTTCTGCAGATCGAGTTCGGTCGCGTGGGCGCCGAAACCCACCTGACCCCGCGCGAGGTCATCCGCGACTTCATCGAGCTGCTGGACATCGCCTGTCAAAACCCCGATCTCGACATCTCTGAGCTGCTGCGCCGCGAGCAGCCAGCATCTGCCCCCGCAGCAGACGCTGGCGGGGATGCCCCGTTTGCCGAGTTCACCCTGTAGGGCGATGCGGACCCGGCAAAAGGCGGCATGACGGCGGCGTCTGATGCCCAGGCCGCAACGCCGTACCGAAAGGAGGAGGAACCATGGGCGCCTTTGAACGCTTCGCCCCGTTCGTGCAGGACTTCATCTACGCGAACGGCTGGGACAGCCTGCGCTCCATCCAGGTGGCGGCCGCGCACGCCATCTTCGACACCGACGACAACGTCCTGCTCACGGCCTCGACGGCATCCGGCAAAACCGAGGCCGCCTTCTTCCCGATCCTGACCGAGTTTTGGCAGGACCCGCCCGCGAGCGTGGGCGCGCTTTACATCGGTCCGCTCAAGGCTCTCATCAACGACCAGTTCTACCGCCTGAACGATCTGTGCGAGGAGGCGGAGATTCCCGTTTGGCATTGGCACGGCGACGTTGCGGCCTCGCACAAGGCCAAGCTGCTCAAGCACCCCTCCGGCATCCTGCAGATCACCCCGGAATCCCTGGAGGCGCTGCTGCTGCACCGCCACGCCGCGGTGGGCCGCCTGTTCGGCGATCTGCGCTACATCGTCATCGACGAGGTCCACTCGCTGCTACGCGGCGATCGCGGCGGCCAGACCCTGTGCCTCATCGAGCGCCTGAGCAGGCTCGCCGGCGTCAACCCGCGGCGCATCGGGCTGTCCGCCACCATCGGCGACCCCGAGCGCTGCGGAGACTTTCTCTCCGCCGGCACCGGACGACGCTGCATCATCCCCCGTTTCGAGGAACCCCGGCGCACCTGGCGCCTGTCCATGGAGCACTTCTATCTGAGCGGACCGCAGGCCACCGAGCGCGCCCGCGAACGGGCGGATGGCACGCAGGAAGCCGAGGTGCTTGCCGTGAAGCGCATCGAGGCGAAAGACCCCTCGTTGGAGCAGCTGCTTGCGCAGGCGGAGCGGCCACAGGCGGCAAACCTGGCACGAGGCAAGGCCGAAGCAGAAGGGGGAGCCGCTGCCGTCACCGACGGCAGCCTCCCCGCCCCCGACGACATCACCGTCGAGGCGCAAGGCGGCCACGAGCTGTTGGCGCGCACGGATACCGCACCGCGCGAGGCCGACCCGGGTCTTGCCTACATCTTCGAGCACACGCGCGGCCGCAAGTGCCTGGTGTTCGTCAACTCACGCGAGGAGGCCGAGGCCGTCTGCACGATGCTGCGCAGCTACTGCGAGGTGCGGCACGAGCCCGACCGCTTTCTCATCCATCACGGCAACCTCTCGGCGTCGTTTCGCCAGGATGCCGAGGAGATCATGCGCGACGAGGAGCAGGCGCTCACCACCGTGACCACCGCGACCCTCGAGCTCGGCATCGACATCGGTCGGCTGGAACGCGCCTTCCAGATCGACGCCCCCTTCACCGTCTCGAGCTTCCTGCAGCGCATGGGCCGCACCGGCAGGCGCGACATGCCGCCGGAGATGCACTTCGTCATGCGCGAGGAGCAGCCCGAACCCCGCAGCATGCTGCCCGAAACGATTCCGTGGAAGCTGCTGCAGGGCATCGCGCTCGTGCAGCTCTACCGGGAAGAGCGTTGGGTGGAGCCTCCCTCGCTGGACCGGCTGCCGTACAGCCTGCTCTACCACCAGGTGATGAGCACCCTTGCCAGCCGCGGCGAACTGAGCCCCGCCGAGCTTGCCGCCCGCGTGCTCACCCTGTCGTACTTCCACCGCGTCAGCGCCGACGACCTGCGGTGCCTGCTGCACCACCTCATTGAGATCGACCATATTGAGCTCACCGAGGGCGGCGGCCTGATTGCCGGCATCGCCGGAGAGCGCATCATCAACTCCTTCAAGTTCTACGCCGTGTTCCAGGAAAACGAGGAGTTCACGGTGAGAAGCGAATCGGCTGAGCTCGGCACCATCGTCAACCCGCCGCCGCCCGGCGAGCGCATCGCCATCGCGGGGCACTGCTGGATTGTCGAGGAGGTCGACTGGAAACGGCACCTGGTGTACTGCACGCAGGTGAAGGGGCGCGTGCCGGCCTATTTCGGCGACGTCGCCGGCGACATCGACACGCGTGTGCTCGAGCGCATGCACCAGGCGCTCGCCGAGCACGCAAGCTATCCCTACCTCATGGCCCATGCCCGCGCTCGTCTGGCGCAGGCGCGTCACGTGGCGGCACATGCAGGCATCGTCGGCGCCGGATCGTCGGCGCTCGTCAACCTCGGGGGCGACACCTGGGCCCTGTTTCCCTGGCTGGGCAGCTACGCGTTTTTGGCGCTCGAGCGCCTGCTCAAGATCAAATGCGCGGGCGAGTTGGGCCTCAAGGGACTCGACCCATCGCGCCCGTACTTCATGCAGTTCCGCATGAAGGCCGAACCCGCCACGTTCTTCGAGGTGGTTGCCGCCGAGGCCGAGACGCCGTTCGACCCCATCGAGCTCGTGTATCCCGGCGAGGTGCCCTACTTCGACAAGTACGACGAGTTCGTGCCCGAGCAGCTGGTGCGCAAGGGCTTTGCCGAAGGGGTGCTCGACATCGAGGGCATGCGCCGGCGCGTCATCGGCTGGCGCGACGCCTACCGGAAGGGCACAGGCCTCTAGCCGACATGGACCGCCCGTCGCGAGCAGGCAAGACCGATACGCGCCACAGACGGCATATGCGCCCGCCCGGCGCGGCACCCATCGCACCGGGCGGGCAGGGCCGGAGCCTTCGCGCGGCATCCATCGCTCCGGCGCCTGCAGGCCCGGCAGGCATCTGCCAGCTGAGGCGAACCGCGGTGCGAGCCTGTGCGGCGCCCTCAGCGCTCGGCTTCGTCGCGCAGGACGGAACCGTAAAACGCCCGCTCAATCGGCATCTCACCGCCAAACGTGTAGTCGCCGTCGGTGGCGATCAGCAGGTAGTTGTCCTCCCCGCTCACATCCTCGTCCACACAGGGAACCACGTGCACGCGCTCGAAGACCGCCGCCGCGCTCGCCACGGTATCGCGCAGAAAGCAGATGTCCTCGCCGCCGTCTGCCGACACCACATTGGCAAGATAGAGGCCGCCGGGGCGCAGGCACACCTTGACCTGGCAGAGCGCCTCCACGGTTGCCAGTGAGCGCACCGGCTGCCGACCGGCGAAGCAGTCGTTCACCACCACGTCGTAGCGCGCCCCCTCGGCCAGGGCCCGACCCAGGTACGCACGCGCATCCTCGCACACCAGGCCCAGGCGCTCGCCGGCACGCCGCTCCAGCTCGTCCAGATAGAACCAGCGCCGCGCCAGATGGGTGATGGCGTGATCGACCTCGACGACATCCATGGACAGATCCGGGTGCGCAGTGAGTGCATGCTTGGGCCAGGAGTAGCCCCCGCCGCCCAGCATGAGGGCGCGCTCGATGCCATGGCCGTATGCCGCGCGCATCCGCTCCTCGGTCTCGAAGGCCCGATCGAAGGCCGCGATATAGGCGAACACCGGGTCGAACCGGTTGCCGTCGACGTAGGTGGCCGACTGGTACACCCCGCCCTGCTGGAGCACGCGCACCCGCGCCGAGCCCACGCGCACCATCTTCACGCGCGCGAGCCCCGTCTGCGTCCGCGCGAGCTGCAGGCACCGCACGCCGACCGCCACCGCCGCGGCGCCGACGGCAGCCGCCCCCAGCACTGCGCCGGCCAGACCGGCTGCCGGGACCTTCGGGGCATTCTTGCCAAACGTGTTCACGAAGTGCTCCTTTGCTGATACAGACCGTGGTCGACAAATCCCAGGTCGCGGTAGTACGCACGCGTCCCCACCGCGCTGATCACGTTCACGCGCCCATAGCCCTCCTCGCGCGCCATCGCGCAGGCGCGCTCCACCAGGCGCCGCCCCAGGCCCAGGTGCTGAGCCGACGAGGCCTCCTCGCCCAACGGCGTGGCAACCCCGTACACGTGCACCTCGCGGATCATCGCCTCGCCCGCACCGACGGGCGCGCGCTCCCCCAGCTGCTCAACATAGGCTTGCGTGGGCAGCGACAAGCGCAAAAACCCCGCGATGCTCCCATCGGGCGTCACCCATTGCAGGAAGCGCTCGCGCGTGTTGGTCGTCTCGTACGCCACGACATCCAGCCGAAGCGACGAGGCGTCAATCGCGCGCATCGCCACCTCGCGGAAGCGAATCTCACGCACCTCGCCGGCATCGCCTGTCTGCTCCAACCGCCGTTCCACGAGCTGGCGCAGGTTGGGCTTCTTGTTGCCCACCAGGATGTCGTTCGAGGAGAAGTCGCGGATCATGCGCGAGATGCGGCAGAACGGCGGGGTGGCGAGCACGTCGGCAACCAGCACGTCGAGCAGTTCCTCCTCGGTATAGGGACGCCACGTGCCCGCGCGGTAACGATCGCACAGGCGCGCGCCGGCAATGAGCGCGCAAGGGTAGAGCTTCACCTCGTCGGGCTGAAACGCCGCCTCGGTCACCAGCCGCCGATAGTCGCGCTTGTCGGCATCGGGTGTCGCGCCGAACAGGTTCGCCATGGCATGCGCGTGGATCTTGAACCCGAAGACGCGCAGCAGCTCGAACGCCTCCTGGATGCGCGCAACCGTGATGGCTCGATCGTTGGCATCGAGCAGCCGCTGGTCGAGCGACTGGACACCCATCTGGACCTTCGTGCACCCCAGGCGGCGGATCGCGATGAGCGCCTCGGGCGTGACGGCATCGGGACGCGTCTCGATCACCAGGCCCACCACGCGGTGGCGCGCCCGCTCGTTTTCCCGCTGCAGGGTCTCGAGCTCCTCGAAGCTCGCCCGCTGCCGCTCGGCGGCGCGCCTCCAGCATGCCGCGCGCCCGTACAGCTGCCGCAGGGCCGCGTTGTAGCCGAGCGTGCCTGCGTCGATCGACGCCTGCGCTTCGGCGGCGAAACGCGTGAACGCCGCGCCGTCCTGAGGAAACCCCGCCTCGCGGTAGAATGCGCGGCGTTTTGCCACGCCCGTCGACGCATCGTGTCCCCGAACGGCCGACGCGGCGGAGGCGTCCGCGGTCCCGGCCGTGCCGCCCGCAGCCTCCGCCGCATCGCCGCCGGGCACCACCGCCCCGTCGTTCAGCGCCCGAAACAGCTCGCTCATGAACCACAGCTGATAGGCTTCCGGGTAGTCGCTCCACGTGCCGCCGAGCACGATCAGCTCGATCTTGTCGGTGGCGTGCCCCATCTGCGCCAGCGCGGTCAGGCGCGCGGCCACCTGCAAATAGGGGTCGAACCAGTCCTGCTCGGCGCGCTCACAGGCGGGCTCGTCGTGCAGGTAGCTTTTGGGCATGCGGATATCGCTCGGGCAGTAGAGGCAATCGCTGCCGCACGGCCAGGGCTTCGTGATGACCGTGATGGTGGCCACCCCCGAGGCGCTGCGGCGCGGCTTCACCCGCAAGGTCGCCACCAGGCGCTCCTCGAGCGCAGGCGTGATGCCCCACGATTCCCAGCGCGCCGGGTCCTGCTGCTTGATGCGCCGGTAGTAGGGCAGCAAGCGGCGCTTGGCGAGCATGCGCTTGTCGGCGCCGGACGCGCGGGCGGCGGCGTGGATGAACTTGAGCAGCGCGCGGTCGTCCACCGTGCGCCCCGCTCTCAGCTCCGCCACTATGTTCATGATGATCTCGTCCATAGGGCGCATTGTATCGCACCCGCGTCCGCACGCGGCGCACGTACAATGGGAGCGGACACCGGGAGGGACGCATGGACAACAAAACGGCGCGGCAGCTGGTCGCGCTCAACAACCGTTTCTACGCCGAGCACGCCGCATCGTTTTCCGCCACGCGCGGCGCGCCGTGGGCCGGCTGGCAGCGCGTGGTGCAGCTGTTCGAGGAGCACCTGCTCGCACACCCGCAGGGCCGGTCGGCATCCGTGGCCGACCTCGCCTGCGGCAACCTGCGCTTCGAGGCGTATTGCGAGCAGCAGCTGGAGCGCCTGGATCCCACCTACCACGCCGTCGACGCCTGCCCCGACCTGCTCGCACACGCATCCGCGCTGAGGTGCGCAGCGCGCATCCGCCCCCGGCAGCTCGACATCCTCGACACGCTGCTGGCCGGACGCGATCTTGCCGAAGCGCTTGCCCTGCCGCCCTGCGACCTGGCCGTGAGCTTCGGGTTCATGCACCATATCCCCGGCGCCCGCACCCGTGAAGCCTACCTGCGGGCCCTATGCGACCTCACGCGGCCCGGCGGACTCATCGCGCTGTCGTTTTGGCGCTTCATGGACGACGAACGGCTGGCCCGCAAGGCACGGCATGCCGATGCGGCCGCCGAGCGCACCCTGGTCGACCCCGCCGCCCTCGAGGACGGCGACCATTTCCTCGGCTGGCAGGCAGACGCCTCCCCGCAGCGCTTTTGCCATCACTTCACCGAGGCCGAAATCGACGCCCTTGCAGCATCTGTGGGAACGCGGGCGCGCGAGGTTGCGCGCTGGGCGGCCGACGGCGCGTCTGGTACCCTCAATCGGTATCTTGTCCTCGAACGCCTCTAGGCGGCCGCGCCGGTGCGGCCGCCGATGAGCCACGCACACGAAAGCACGCCCATGCACGCACGCCTGCCGAAGAACTTCGTCCTCGAACAGCGCATCGAGCGCTACGCCGCCGCCATCGAAACCGGCGGGAGCGCCTACGCCGGGCGCTGGGCGCACGCGTGCGCTGAGGCGGGCGGCGCGCCCTTTGCCCGTGTGCACCTCGACCTGGGCTGCGGCAAGGGGTCGTTCATCGCCCAGATGGCCGAGCGCCACCCCGACACCCTGTTCATCGGCATGGACAGCGAGCCGGTCTGCGTGGTCTATGCCGCCCAGCTACTGTGCGAGCGCGGCATCCGCAACGCGCTCGTGGTCCCCGGCGACGCCGCGCGGGCCGCAGACATCTTCGCGGACGGGGAGCTGGCGGCGATCTCCATCAACTTCCCCACCCCGCATCCCAAGCGCCGCCACGCCGACAAGCGCCTCACCAGCGCCGCGCACCTGGAGGGCTACCGCCCCTTGCTGGCCGCCGGCGGCACCGTGACGCTGCGCACCGACAGCGCGCCGCTGTACGCCTACTCCCTGCCGCAGTTCGAGGCAGCCGGATGGCGCATCCGGTGGGCCTCGGCAAACGACCGCGCCGACCACCCGGACACCCCGATCACCGAATACGAGGAGCGGCTCTCGGCGCAGGGGGCGCACGTGCACGGCATCTGCGCCGCGCCCGCGGCGGCGCCCGCCAGCGCCGCCCAGCTCGAAGCGGCCCGCGCGCTACCCCAAAGCCTCTACGAGTACCTGCCCGACAACCTCTTCGACGGCACCTACATCCCCCACGGCATGGGCTACGCCATCGAGAACTTCCGCAACCGCCGCACGCATGAGCAGGCGCGCACCCGCTAACGCAGGCGCCTCGGCACCGCTTTGCTGCCCGCCTCGCCGCCTATCTCCCCATCCTCGCCAAATCTTCACCGTGCGGTCGCGCGCGGCAGCGCCCATCCCCCATAATGGGGCATAACGCATCGACAACCCGAAAGCACGGTTCCCATGAGCAGCACACCTCCCGCAGCCGGCACCCCCGGCGCCGACCCCTTCGCCCACGGATCGCTGGGCGCGCTGGCCCCGGCCTGGTGGGAGCCCGAGGACGGCAGCGAACCCGAGCCCTGGCTCGACGCCGAGACGGCCTACGAGCGCTTCCTGGACTGGGTGGCCGCCCGCGGCATCGAACCCTGGGAGCACCAGGAAGACGCCCTGTTCAGCCTGGCTGCCGGCAGCAACGTGATCTTGGGCACGCCCACCGGCTCGGGCAAATCGCTCGTGGCGCTGGGCCTCATGTTCATGGCCATGGCCTGCGGCAAGCGCGCCTACTACACCGCTCCCATCAAGGCGCTCGTGAGCGAGAAGTTCTTCTACCTGGTGGATATCCTGGGCCGCGACAACGTCGGCATGGTGACGGGCGACTCCCACATCAACACCGAGGCCCCCATCATCTGCTGCACCGCCGAGATCCTGGCGAACCAGGCCCTGCGCGAGGGCGAGGACACCGACGTGGCCTGCGTGGCCATGGACGAGTTCCACTTCTACAGCGACCCGGACCGCGGCTGGGCCTGGCAGGTGCCCCTGCTCACCCTGCCCCATGCGCAGTTTTTGCTCATGAGCGCCACGCTGGGCGACATGAGCGCCATCGCCGCCTCGCTCGAGCGGCGCACCGGGCGCACCGTCGAGCTCATCGCCGACGCGCCGCGTCCGGTCCCGCTCACCTACCAGTACGTGAAAACGGCCCTCGAGGGCACCGTCGAGCTCGCGCTGCGCGCCGGCGACTCGCCGCTCTACATCGTTCACTTCTCCCAAGACGCCGCCCTCTCCTCGGCAAAAGCCCTCGCCAGCTACGGTGTGGCCAGCAAGGAGCAGCGCGCCGCCATCAAGGAGGCCATCGGCGGCGGGCGCTTCACCACCGCCTTCGGCAAGACCCTGAAGCACCTCATCTCCTGCGGCGTGGGCCTGCACCACGCCGGCCTGCTGCCGCGCTACCGCCTGCTCGTGGAGAAGCTCGCCCAGCAGGGGCTGCTGCCCGTGATCTGCGGCACCGACACGCTCGGCGTCGGCATCAACGTGCCGATCCACACCGTGCTGCTCACCGGCCTCACCAAGTTCGACGGCTATCGGCAGCGCCGACTGCGCTCGCGCGAGTTCCACCAGATCGCGGGCCGTTCGGGCCGTTCGGGCTTCGACACCGAGGGCGTGGTGATCGCCGAGGCCCCCGAGTTCGAGATCGAGAACCACAAAGCCGAGCTCAAGGCCATGGGCGACCCCAAGAAGATGAAGAAGCTCAAGAAGAAAAAGCCGCCTGAGGGGTTCGTGACCTGGAACGAGGGTACCTTCGAGCGCCTCATCGAGTCCGAGCCCGAGACCCTGCGGCCCCGCCTGCGCATCACGCATTCCATGGTGCTCGCCGAGGTGGAGCAGGGCGGCGACGCCTGGGAGCGCATCTGCGCACTCGTGGACGACTCCCTGCAGACACCCGAGGAGAAAGCCAAGCTCAAGGCGCGCGCCGCCGAGATCTTCGCCACCCTGATCGACGCCGGCGTGGTGGTGCGCGAGGCGCTCGAGGACGCGTCGGCCACCGAGCACCCGCTCGATGGGGCGGCCCGCTACACCCTCACGGTCGACCTGCCCGAAGACTTCGCGCTCGATCAGCCATTGTCGCCCTTCCTGCTGGCAGCCCTCGAGCTGCTGGATCCGGAAAGCGAAACGTACACCCTCGACGTGATCTCGATGGTCGAGGCCACGCTCGAGGATCCCAAGCAGATCCTGCGCGCCCAGGAGCGGCGCGCCCGCGACGCCGCGATGGCCGAGATGAAGGCCGAAGGCATCGACTTCGAGGAGCGCATCGAGAAGCTCCAGGACATCACGTACCCCAAGCCGCTCGAGGAGCTGCTCGACGACGCCTTCGCCGCCTACTGCGCCGAGGTGCCCTGGGCCAACGACTATGAGCTGAGCCCCAAATCGGTCCTGCGCGACATGCTGGAAACCGGCTGCGACTTCAAGAGCTACATCGCCCAGTACAAGATCGAGCGCTGCGAGGGCATCTTGCTGCGCTACCTCACCGAGGCGTTCCGCTCGCTGGACCGCACGATCCCCCACGAGCGCCGTAGCGAGCAGCTCAACGATATCGCCGCCTGGCTGGGGCTCGTGGTGCGCTCGGTCGACTCCAGCCTGGTGGACGAGTGGGCCCAGTCCGGCACCGGCGACACCGCGGCCCCGCCGCGCGCCGCCGACGCCGTGGTGACCGATCGCCGCGGCATGACGCTGCTGGTGCGCAACGCCCTCATGCGCCGCGTGAACCTGGCCGCCCGCGGGCGCGCCAACGCGCTCGGCGAGCTCGATGGCGACTGGGGATGGGGGCAGATGCGCTGGCAGCGGGTGCTCGATGCGTTCTTCGAGGCGCACGAGGAGCTGCTCGTCGACGCCGACGCCCGCTCGCTGGCGTTCTTCTCCATCGACGAGGCCGACGAGCGCAGCGCGCACGTATGGCACGTGCACCAGGTGTTCAGCGATTCGGACGGCGACCGGGACTTCGGCATCATGGCCGACGTGGACCTGGATGCCACGCAGGACGGCGACGGCGTCGTCTTCAAGAACTACCGCGCCGGCGTCATCGAGGACCTTATCGGCGAACGCGGCATGCGCTAGGCGTCAGCCGCGCATCGAACAGGTGGGCGGCCGCGCACACGAACCTCCCATAAGCGGTGTCCAAAAACGTGCAGATTCGGTACCGGGCGCTCCGAATCCGCGCGTCGGTGCCTCCGATGTCACACCTGTCCACGTGATGGGTACGACAGTCTCAACGAGCCGGTCGGGGAGCCGCCCTGGCCCTCGAAGAGAGGAGACCGCTATGGCACAACGTCGCGCAACCGAGACCCGCGTGCAGGGATTCAAAACCCAAGACGGCGCGGGGGTCCACCTGGTCCGTGTCCTCAGCCACAACACCGTCGAGGACTTCGACCCCATCCTCATGCTCGACTCCTTCGACAGCCACGACCCCAACGACTACACCGCCGGGTTCCCGCTGCACCCGCACCGCGGCATCGAAACGATCAGCTACCTATGCCGCGGCACCATGGTGCACCACGACAGCGCCGGCGGCGAGGCGACCATCACCGATGGCGGCGTGCAGTGGATGTGCGCCGGCTCGGGCATCATGCACGAGGAGGAGATCCCGGCGGGCGACTGGCTGCTGGGCGTCCAGCTGTGGCTGAACATGCCTGCAAACGAGAAGATGTGCCCGCCCGCCTACCACGGCATCGATGCCGCCTCCATCCCCGAGGTCGCCTTCGATGGGGCGACCGTCCGCGTGCTGGCCGGACGTTTCCAGGATGTGCAGGGGCACCTGGGTGACCATCTGCCGCTCGACTACTACGACGTCGTGCTGCCCGCGCGCACAAAGGCGACCCTGCCGGTTGCCGCTGGCACCAGCGCGCTGGCCTTCACGCTTCTGGGCACGGTGTCCATCGCCGGCGACCCCATTCGTGAGAAAACCGCCGTCAAACTCGAAGACGGCGACGAGTTCGCGGTCGAGAATACCGGCAGCTCCCAAGCGCATGTGCTCTACATCGCGTCGCGCGCCCTGGGCGAGCCGGTTGCCTGGGGTGGACCCATCGTCATGAACACCGACGCCGAGCTGCGCTGCGCCTTCGACGAGCTGGAGGCGGGCACCTTCATCAAAGAGGGCATCGCCTACGACGCCTCCTGACGCCTGACACGCCGGCCGCCGGGCACCCGCCGCTGCGCGCTCGGCAGCCGGCCCCGCACAACGCAGCCCTGCCGCCACGCCAAGTCGGTCGCGCCCCCAGGGTGCAGCCGGCTTCGTTTGAGCCGCGGCTCCTTCGGCACCGGCGCATCATTTCAACACGGGCGCGGGCGGTGCAGGCAGCCGGGCATGGCCCGCTTCGCACCGTCCGCGCCGCGCACCGTGCACCCACCGTCGCGCCGGGCGCCTACACCGGCAGCGTCGCCAGGGCGCGCCGCATCGCCTCGACGAACCGCTCCACCTGCGGCTCCGGATCGCGCGGATAGGCCAAAAAGCACGGGACCTCGCGCCCGCACGCTAAAGGCACCCCCACGAACCCGGGATGGATGCCTGCCCAGGCGCCCGAGGTGAGCACAACGTCGCCCTTCTCCTCGGCATCGTTGAACAGGGCGAAGTCGAAGCTCTCCACATCGATCACCTCCGCCTGGCCGCGCGCCAGCAGAAGCTCGCGCAAACCGTCGGTGGCGTCGTTGCCGTGGCGCAGGATGCGGATGCGCATCCCCACCAGGTCATCGAGCAGCAGCTGCGTGCGGCTCGCAAGCGGGCTGGCGCGCGGCACGTCGATGTGGAACGGCGAGGAGAACAGCGGCAGCAGGCCGCACGAGCCGCCCCAGCGCACCGTGGAGTAGCTCGACTGCACCACGTCCACATTCTGCCCCAGGTGCATCATGATCGGGTCCCGGTCGCTGTAAAGGTCCCCCACCGGCACGATCTCCAGGCGCAAGCCCGGCTCCAGCTCGTGCACGCGCGGCCACAGCTCCAGTGTGTTGCGCCCTGGGCACATGAGCGAGATCCCTAAGCGCACCGCACCGTCCTCACTGTCGATGCCGCGCGCCCGCCGGAACGCGTCGCCCGACTGCCGGATGATCGAGCGGGCGTCGTCCACCAGCAGGGCGCCGGCCGCCGTGAGCGTCACGCCGGTGTGGGAGCGCTCGAACAGCACGACGCCGTGCTCGGCCTCGAAGCCCGACACCTGCTTGACGAGCGCCGGCGTCGAGATGCGCAGCTTCGCCGCCGCTCGCGAGAACGTGCCCAGCTCCGCCGCCGCGATGATGCCGTCGAGTCTCCTGTCGTACATCGTGCCCCCCCGCGCGCCTCCCCATCCGCCAAAGAGGGGGATGCGACAGCCATTCGTTACAACGCGTAAACCAAAAGTTGTCACCATTCTAACAAACGTGGAATTCCCGTGGGCTACACCACGCACTAGCATGGCATAGAGCCACTGTTCGCACGTACAGGCCCGGCCAAGAGCGGCCGATACCCCTGCGTGCCCGAAAAAGAAAGGATGCAACCATGGAGAATTGGCTGAAGCTCAACGGCGAGGTCTGCGCCGTCACCGGCGCGCTCGGCGGCATGGGGGCCCAGATCTGCCGCGAGTTCGCCGAGAACGGCGCCCACGTGGTGATGCTCGATCTCGACGGTGAGAAGGTCCAGGCGGCAGCCGCCGAGCTGGCCGCAACCTACGGCGTGCGCGCGCTCGGCCTGCGTATGGACGCCACCAGCGAGGACGAGGTCCAGGCCGCCGTCGATGCGGCGCTCGCGGAGTTCGGGCGCGTGGATGTGCTCGTGAACACCGCCGGCATCCTGCGCTTCGCCCCGATGGAGGACCTGCCCCTGTCCGACTGGGAGGCAACCGTCAAGGTCAACCTCACCGGGTACTTCATCACGTCCCAGCGCTTCGGCCGCGCGATGATCGAGGCGGGCGGCGGTCGCCTCGTCCACATCTCCACCGTGGCCTCCCACTCCCCCGAGACCTTCTCGGGCGCGTACTCCTCCACCAAGGCGGGCGTCAACCAGCTTTCCAAGATGCTGGCCAGCGAGTGGGGCCCCTACGGCGTGCGCTCCAACTGCGTCGAGCCCTGCTTCGTGAAGACCCCCATGAGCGCGAACTTCTACTCCGACCCCGAGGTCGAGCGCGGCCGCTCGCGCCTGATCGCCACGCGCCGCATCGGCGAGGTGGCCGACATCGCCAACGCCGTCATGTTCCTAGCCTCCCCGCGTTCCGATTTCACCACCGGCGCCGAGATCAAGGTGGACGGCGGCTTCTCCAACATGATGGGCGACCTCACGCCCAAGCCCGGCGGACGCCGCGCCTATGCCGAGAACTACCTCGACGGCCGCGGGGTCGAGCGCTGGTCCGCCACCGCCGACATCACCCGCCCGTCCGACCAGTAGCGACCACCCCGCATCCGCGCGCCCATAATCCCCGTATCTGCAGGCGAGCGCGGCGCCTGCATGCCGAAAGGACCGTATGGCAACCGCAACCAGCAACAAAGGACGCGGCATGGTGCTCACCGCCGCCTGCGTCACCATGTTCTTCATCAGCTCCATCGCCCTGTACTCGGTGGTGAGCAAGAACCTGCTCGCCGAGCACGCCGATTGGGGCGACGCCCTCACCTGGGCGTTCCCGGTCTTTCAGACCATCATGGCCGTCACCGGCATCTTCGCCGGGCGCATCTCCGATAAGATCGGCCCGCGCAACGTCGTGATCGCGGCGGCTGTGCTGTACGGCGCCGGGTGGTTTTTGTCCGGCACCGTGACCGAGCCGTGGCAGTTCTACCTGTACTTCTCCGTGATCGCCGCCATCGGCAACGGCTTGGGCTACAACCCCGCCCTCACCTGCGGCCAGAAGTGGTTCATCGACAAGAAGGGCCTGGCCTCCGGCATCACCTTGGCGGCTTCCACCGCCGGCCCCGCCGTGCTCTCCCCGGTGCTCGCCTCCGTGCTCATCCCGGCGCTTGGCATCGACGGCGGCCTCAAGGTCCTGGGCGTCCTGTTCTTCGTCACCGTGTTCGCCTCTGCCCTCTTCCTGAAGGCACCTGAGGCCGGCTGGCTGCCCGCCGGCTACGTGGCCCCCGCCGGCGGCGCGCACGCCGGCACCTTCGGCGACCTCACGCCCGGCCAGATGGTGCGCACACCGCGCTTCTGGGTCCTCATCGTGACCTTCGCCTGCGCCGCCACCGCCGGCACCCTGCTCGTGGGCAAGGTGGCCTCCATCGCGGCTGTCCAGCTCTTCTCCGACCCGAACTCCGCTGCCGCCGTGGCGCTCGGCGGCGTGGTGGTCACCGTGAACACCATGGCCAACCTCGTAGGACGCCTGTCCTTCGGCCAGATCACCGACAAGATCGGCGGCTACCGCTCGCTGCTCGTGATGCTCGTCATCACCATCTTCGCCCTCGTGCTCATGAGCATGAGCTTCACGCAGGAGCTGTTCTTCGTGGCGCTCGCGCTGCTGGGCTTCAGCTTCGGTGCGCTGCTGGTGATCTACCCGCCGCTCACCGGCGGCGCCTTTGGCACCACCAACCTGGGCGTGAACTACGGCATCATGTTCCTGGGCTACGCCGCCTCCACCTGGATCAGCCAGCCCATCGCCGCGATCCTCTACCACGCCGACGCTGGCACGGCTGCCTACCAGCAGTCTTTCTACGGCGCCATCGCGATCGCCGTGGTCGCCGTCGTGCTGACCGTCTACATGATGGTCTCCGATAGGAAACAGGCCGCTTAAGCGCGGCTGTCGGCGCGCGGGTCCACCGTTTCGGGACCCGCGCGCTCTATACGTCGCTCACGAAAGGAGCACCACATGTCCCAAGCACCTGTCCGCATCGCCGTCGTCGGCGCCGGCGCCATGGGCCGCAACCACATCCGCTTCGTTGTCGAGGAGCCCGCCTGCGAGCTCGTCGCGATCGCCGACGCCTTCGAGGGGGCGCGCGAGACAGCCGACAAGGCCGGCGTGCCGTTCTTCACCGATCCCGCCCAGATGATGGACGAGGTCAAGCCCGACGGCATCATCATCGCCACCCCGAATGGCCTGCATCTGTCCGTGGCCCGCGAGGCCGTGAGCCGCGGCATCGTGCCGCTCGTGGAGAAGCCCATCTCCGACGACCTCGCCGATGCCGAGCGCTTCGCCGCTGAGGCCGATGAGGCGGACGTGCCCGTCCTGGTGGGCCAGCATCGCCGCCACAACCCCTTCGTCAGCAAGGCGAAGGAGATCATCGACGGCGGTGAGCTGGGCCAGCTCACCGTGTCCTCGTTCCACTACATGATCTACAAGAACGATGAGTACTTCGACGTGGAATGGCGCCGCAAGAAGGGCGCCGGCCCCATCCTGGTGAACCTCGTGCACGACGTGGACCTGCTCCGGTATCTGCTCGGTGAGCCCGTGGCCGTCCAGGGCATGCAGTCCAGCGCGGCGCGCGGCTTCGAGACCGAGGACTCCGCCGTCATCAACGTACGCTTCGCCAACGGCTCGCTGGCGTCCATGACCATCTCCGACGCCACCGCCGCCCCGTGGAACTGGGAAGCCACCGCGCGCGAGGACCCGCAGTACCGCCCCTTCAACGCTGACGCCTACTTCATCGGCGGCACCAAGGGCGCCCTGTCGCTGCCCCGCCTGCAGCTCACCAGCTACGACGGCGCCAGCTCCTGGCACAAGCCCCTCAAGGTCGACGTGCCCGCCGTAGATCCGGCGCTGCCGCACAAGATGCAGCTCGAGCACTTCATCAAGGTCGTGCGCCGCGAGGAGGCGCCGGTCGTGACGCCCGCCGACAACGTCAAGACCCTGCGCACCCTGTTCGCCGTGAAGAAGGCCGCCGAAACCGGCGAGCTCGTGGAGCTCTAGGTTCTGCTGCGGATGTGCGGGCCGCACCGTGCTGACATGGCTTCGGCACGGCGCCCGCATGCTGCTCGCGCACCATTCGCGCGCATACCCACCACACGCAACGCCCGCCCCGACGCACTCCGTCGAGGCGGGCATTTTGCTGCCCACACGGCGCAACCAGGGTTCGCGTTTCGTCCATCCGCGCAACCAGGGTGCGGATCCCGTCCATCGAGGGGCGTTTTCCGCGCCCAGACGGCGCAGGGCCGAACCCGGAATTCGCCGATGTCCAAACGCCGAACCCAAGATCTCGCCGGCGAGCATCTGGCAAGCCCGTCTCATCGACATACGGTGCAGCTCCCTTCCATCGAGCAAACGAGGGTTCGTCCCCCGTCCGTTGGCGAAACAGCGGGTTCGTCTCCTGTCCATTGACGCAACCAGGGTTCGCGTTTCGTCCATCTGCGCAACCAGGGTGCGGATCCCGTCCATCCAGAGGCGTTTTCCGCGCCCAGACGGCGCAGAGCCGAACCCGGAATTCACCGATGTCCAAACGCCGAACCCAGGATCCCGCCGATGTCCAAATCCCGAACCCAAGATCTCGCCGGCGAGCATCTGGCAAGCCCGTCTCATCGACATACG
>CABRIF010000017.1 GCA_902470925.1 uncultured Collinsella sp.
CTCGGAGATGTGTATAAGAGACAGCTGTCAGCTGTGCACGATTGTCAGCTGTGTGCGATTGTCAGCCATGTGCGATTGCCGGCTATGTGCGATTGTCAGCTATGTGCGATTGCCGGCTATGTGCGACTGTCAGCTGTGCACGATTGTCAGCTATGTACGATTTGTTAGCGCTGCCATCGAAAGCTGATACATTCCTTAGTTCCATATAGCTAATCTACCTGGTATTTCTACGAAATTCATATGCAGAAAGACGGATGTGTTTTGCCATACCTGACAATCGTACACAGCTGACAGTCGCCTATGCACGACAGGTTCGGCACCTGCGGGCGTTAGGCCTCAGTGGCGCCGTCGGCGCCGGCACCTCCACGCGTATCGACATCCCCATGCGCACCGCCACGGCTGCGGGCGGACCCCGTATCCTAACCGCCACGGCTGCGGGCGCTGTCCGCATCCCAGCCGACGCGGGCGACGCCGCCCGAGCCACTGCCCAGGCCATCGCCCTCGTCCGCGCTGCCGTCGTCCTCACATTGATGCCGCCCTCATCACCTCAAGCGGGGCCGCGTCATCACCGTCGTCACTATCACCGTCATCACCGCAACCGATGCAAGCGCAGAAACCTGATCCATCACCACGACAACTGTTGCCGCCTCGACCAATGCTGCCACTCCGACCGCTGCCGTTATGGCCGCCGCTGTCAACGCTGCCGCCCTCATCACATCGATGCCGTCCGCGTCACCTCAAGCGGGGCCGCCATCACCGTCGTCACTATCGCCGTGGGCGTCCTCATCGGGGCAGGCTATCTCCAGGATATTCGTCTCGTTGCCCTGCAGCAGGTAGGTGCGGTCGCTGCCGCAGTGCGGACAGACACGCCCATGCTCGACCGTGGCGTAGGTCCGTCCGCACGCCTCGCACAATGTCACGGCGTCGACCTGCTCGATCACCAACTCGGCGCCGCGCATCAGGTCGTTTTTCGCGCATGCCCAGGTCCAGCAGTCGGTGAGGTAGCTGGGGATGATGCCCGACACCTCCCCCAGCTCCAGCGTGACCGACGACACGCGCCGCAACCCGTTCTCGGCGGCAACGCGCTCCACGCTGCGGATGATATGAAATACAATGCCCAGTTCGTGCATACCGTTCCCATCGTCATTCAACAAAGCGCGGCCTCCTGCCGGCGCGAACAGGCAGTCGCCCGCACGCCAGCCGCCAGAGACGAGAAACCCAGCCACCGGGGACGAGAAACCCAGCGCCCAGCGACGGACGCCGGGCGCCCAGCGACCAGCTGCCCAAAGCCAAAAGCCGAGCTGGCCTACTTCGCCCCCTTCTTCCCGAAGCGAATCTTGATCTCGCGTTTGAGCGCGTACTTGGCCAGCATCGGCAGCTTCTTCTCGTACTTCACCATGCGCGAGCACTCCGGATGCTCCCGGTGCAGATGAATCGCGTCGAACGCACACTTCGTGGTGCACAGCCCGCAGCCGATGCACTTGTTCTCGTCCACCACACTCGCGCCGCACCCCAGGCAACGCGCGGTCTCGCGGCGCACCTGCTCCTCGCTGAACGTCTCCGCATACTCTGCGAACGGGCCGCCCGCCTCCTCGCTGCTGCGGTGTGCCGGCGTCTCGCGCCGGGCGGTATCGTAGCTGCCGAACGCCACGGCCTCGCGGTCAATGGCACGGTAGGAGCGCTGGTTGCGCCCGATGGTGAGCGTGGCGCCGCGCACGTAGCGATGCAGCGAGACGGCCGCCTCATGGCCGGCGGCGATTGCGTCGATCGCGAATGACGGCCCGGTATAGACGTCACCGCCCACGAAGATGTCGGGCTCCGCGGTCTGATAGGTCTGCGCGTCGGCCACCGCACCGCCGCCGCGCCCGAACGTAACCGCCGTGCCCGCCAGCAGGCTGCCCCACTCGATGCACTGTCCGATGGAGAACACCACGCGGTCGCACGCCACCGTGCGCGTCTGCGCGTCGTCGAACACCGGGGCGAACCTGCCCTCGTCGTCGAACACCCGCAGGCAGCGGCGGAACACGATGCCCGCCACCCGGCCGCCTTCGACAACGACCTCGACAGGCCCCCAGCCGTTGTGGACGCAGGCGCCGTCGGCCTCCGCCTCCTCGACCTCCTCGGCGCTCGCCGGCATCTCCCCGGCGCTCTCCAGGCAGAACATCTCAACGCCGTCCGACCCCAGACGCGCCGCCGAGCGTGCCGCATCGATGGCGACATTGCCGCCGCCCACCACTACCGTCCGGCCCCGCAGGCCGTCGAAGCCGTCCTCGGAGCAGGTGCGCAGGAAGTCCACAGCCGTGAATACGCCCTCGGCATCCTCGCCCGCGATGCCGGGCAAGCGCCCGCCCTGGCAGCCGATCGCCACGTAGAACGCGCTGAATCCCTGCTCGCGCAGCTCGGCGATCGTCACATCGCGCCCCACCTCGACACCGTAGCGAAACTCCGCGCCCATCTGGGCGATGATGTCCACCTCGGCCTCGATCACGCGCTTGTCCAGCTTGTAGCTGGGAATGCCGTAGGTGAGCATGCCGCCCGGGCGCGCGCTCTTCTCGAAGACCACAGGCTTGTAGCCGCGCTCGGCCAGGTAGTACGCGCAGGACAGACCCGCCGGACCCGCGCCGATGATGGCGATCTTCTCGTTCATCGCACCGCTGGTGGAAGGCACTACGGGCTCGGACACGTAGCGATGCTCTGCCACCAGATCCTGCTCAGCGATGAACTTCTTCACCTCGTCGATGGCCACGGCGGCGTCAACCGCGCCGCGCGTGCAGGCGTCCTCGCAGCGACGGTTGCAGATGCGCCCGCACACCGCCGGCAGCGGGTTCTCGCGCTTGATGAGGGCCAGCGCGTCGCGATAGCGCCCCTGAGCCGCCAGCTTAAGATAGCCCTGCACCGCCACATGCGCCGGACAGGCCGTCTTGCAGGGAGCGGTGCCGGTGTCGTAGGTCTCGATGCGGTTCTTGTTGCGGTAGTCGGGGCTCCACTTCTCCGGCCCCCACTTCACCGCATCGGGCAGCTCCTGCTTGGGGTAGCTGGGAACCTCGCCGGTACGCACGTCGCACAGCTTCTGACCGAGCTTCACCGCGCCGGCCGGGCACACCTCGACGCAGCGGCCGCATGCCACGCAGGCGTCCGCCTCGGTGCGCGCCACGTAAGCCGAGCGCGACAGGTTCGGCGTGTTGAACAGCTGCGAGGTGCGCAGCGCGTAGCACACGTTGACGTTGCAGTTGCAGATGGCGAAGATCTTGTCCTCGCCGTCGATGTTGGTGATCTGGTGCACGAAGCCGTTGTCCTCGGCGCGATGCAGGATCTCGTAGACCTCCTCGCGCGTGATGTAGCGGCCGCGGTCGGTTTCCACCACGTAGTCGGCCATGTCGCCCACCGCGATGCACCAGTCGGCCGGATCGTCGCCGCAGCCCTGGCCCAGCACCTCGCGGCTCATGCGGCACGAGCAGGCGCTCGCGGCGTACTTGCCGTCGTATTTGTCCAGCCAGTGCTCGATATGCTCGATCGACACGGAGCGGTCCTCCATGGAGATGGCCTGCTCCACCGGGATCACGTGCATGCCGATGCCCGCGCCTCCCGGCGGCACCATGGGCGTGGCGCGCGCCAGGGCGCCCTTGCTGGCCTGCTCGAAGAACTTCGCCAGCACCGGATGCTCCTGCAGCTGGCTCATGCGCATGTTGAGGAACTCGGCCGAACCGGGCACCAGCATGGGCAGGACCCACTGCTTGGTGCGGGTCTCATTCTCCCAGTTGTACTCGATGAGGCCGATGTAGCTCATCTCGTCCATCAGCTTCTCGAGCGCCACCGGATCCATGCCGGTGAGCTTGATGAGCTCGGTCAGCGTGTAGGGGCGGCGCATCTTCATCTTGAGCAGGACGTCGGCCATCTCGTCGGTGGTGACGGCGGCAAACGACCAGTATTCGAACGGCTTGAGCTCCTTGCGGCCGAGCATACGGTTGGTGCAGTGCTCGCACAGGGCCACGATCTTCTCGCGCGGCTGAGCGGGCAGCTCGGGCACGAACTCCGCGCCGATGTCGGGCTCGGTGAAGGAGATGCCAGGTCCGTTGACGATCATGTGAAGGTTCCTTTCCTTTCGAAAGCAGGCGATGTATGAAGTGCAGGCGAGGGCCCAGGTGGGCGGGCCGCAGGTGCGGCCCCGGCAGCGTGCGGAGGCCGGAGGCGTTTCGCAGCCGGTCCCGGAAGCGCGCCGGGCCTCCCGTAGCCGGCCCCGGCAGCGTACCGGGCCTCCCGTAGCCGGTCTCGGTCGCATGCCGGGCCTCCCGCGGCCGATCCTGGTCGCCGCCCTTTTATGCCTTCCAGGTGGCAACGGCCGAGCGCAGCCAGGCGGCCCACTCATCGATGCCCTCGCCGGTCTTGGCGCTGATGGGGATGATGGCAGCGTTCGGATTGCGCGCGAGGATGTTGGCGCGCACGCGCTCCATGCTGAAGGTGTCGAATACCGGCAGCGCGTCGATCTTGTTGATGAGCACCACGTCGCAGATGCTGAACATGAGCGGATACTTGAGCGGCTTGTCGTCGCCCTCCGGCACCGACAGGATCATCGCGTTCGCGCTGGCGCCGGTGTCGAACTCCGCCGGACACACCAGGTTGCCCACGTTCTCGAGGATCGCCAGGTCGACGGCGGGGGCAGTGGCAGAAGCAGGATGGGCCGCGGGGCTTGTCGCGCAGGCGGCACCAGCCGCAGCAGAGCCGACCGACCCCACGGCGTCCACGGACGCCGCACCCGCGGCTCCGACCGCAGCGGGCACCGCCCCGGCGGCTGCCGCCGGCACCGCACCGGTGCCCGCAGCCTCGGCGTCACCGATTGACCCCGTCCCCGTTTGTACACCGATTGACCCCGTCCCCGTTTGCAGGTCGCCCTGCGTCAACAGGCCGTTGAGCCCCTGCTCGGTCATATAGGCGTCCAGGTGGCACATGCCGCCCGTATGCAGCTGGATGGCGCGCACGCCAGTGTCGACGATCATGCGCGCGTCCACGTCGGAATCGATATCCGCCTCCATGACGGCGATCGACAGCTCGTCGCGCAGCGCCTCGATCGTGCGCGTGAGCGTGGTGGTTTTACCCGAGCCCGGGCTCGACATCAGATTCAGGAGAAACATCCCCTGTGCGCGCAGGCGGTCGCGCAGCTCCTGCGCCTTGCGATCGTTGTCCGCAAAGACGCTCTCCTTGACTTCAAGCACACGCACGTCGGCCATGTGCACCCCTCCCTGTAGCGGCGAACTACTATTGACACTTTGTCAAATTCTATATTGACGAATTGTCAACAATATTCAAGACTGTATTCGTCCAACGGTCGATTCGACGGGAGGAAAGGCATATGGCAAGCCAGCATGAGGCCCATCAACGCGAACGGCACACGCATGAGGACCGGCGCGCCGAGATTCTCGAGGCGGTGCGCGCCATCTGCGCGGGCGAGGGCATGGGGCGCCTGTCTGTCTCGGGCATCACCGAGCGCGTGGGGTGCACGCGTTCGCTGTTCTACCACTACTTCCCCACCAAGGAGGCGGCGCTCGACGCTGCGCTCGAGGACACCATCGATTCGTTCATCGAGCGTCTGAAGGCTTGGAACGCCCAGCGCACGCGCGGCGACATCGACGGCGCGCTCACCAGTGCTGCCGAGCTGCTCACATCGCTTATCAGCGAGCGCTACGAGCTGTCGCGCTCGCTGGAATGCGGCACTGCTGCCGGCGTATACACCGCGTTTGTGCACCGGATAGCCGAGCGTGTGGCGCGCTACATCTGCGACACCACGGTGGTTGACTTCGCGCGTTACCACGAGGTCTGCATCGACCACGTATACGAGACCATGTACGTGCTAATCACGGGGCTGATAATGTACCTGCGCTCGCACCCGGACGCGCCGGCCGCGACCATCAAGGACATCATCGCCAGCACCCTGCATCTTGGGCACTTTATCGAGAAGCAGGCGGAGGCGCGCCCCTTGTAGAGGATGCCGGGCTGCAGGGTGAGGGGTGCGGCGCACCGGGACTCGGGCGGTGCCGTCCACATGGCACGCGGACGGCGGGCGGGATGGCACAGCATAGGCCGCATGCCCGCGGACGGCCCGCGCCCGTTACGGCCGCGCCCGTGTCCCAAGCGCGGTCCCACTCCGGCAAGCCCCAGCGGCCTGCGCCCCATCTCGGTGACCCCGGCTGCAGTCCTCGGCGCGGCAGCGGCCGCGGCGGCATCGCAGCCCTGGCCGCAACCGGCGGCTCTTGGGCAGCGGCCTGCATCCCATTCCGACGGCCCCGGCGGCCCGCGTCCCATCACCGTCAACCACGCGCTCGGACAACCGAGCCCGAGCGCTCCAACGAGAGGAGAACCTGTATGTTATTCGAGGTGTACGGAGACAACGCCGCGTTCCAGTGGCTCGGGTGGGCCCTGGTGTTCGTGGGCCTCATCGCCGCCAACGAGGTGGCGCGCCGCTCCAAGATCGGCGGCATCGCCTGCTTCCTCGGCCTGCCCGCCGTGCTGACCGTCTACTTCATCGCGATCTACGTGGGCGCGGCGACCGGTGCCGATTGGGCGCTCAACAACCCCACGTACGTCCACATGAACAGCTGGTTCCACTACGCCAAGCTCTACGCCGCCACCGCCGGCTGCATCGGCTTCATGATGCTGAAGTACGGCTGGGGCAAGCTCGGACGCAGCGAGGCGTTCAAGGTCTTCCCCTTCGCCATCGTGGCCATCAACATCCTGATCGCCGTGGTGTCCGACTTCGAGAGCGCGGTGCGCGCGTTCGGCACCACCTGGGTGAGCTCTGAGGGCGTCACGCTCATGGGCGGCTGGCACAACGTCCTCAACGGCGTTGCCGGCCTCATCAACATCTTCTGCATGACCGGCTGGTGGGGCATCTACCGCTCCAAAAAGCGCGAGGACATGCTGTGGCCGGACATGACGTGGGTCTACATCGTTGCGTACGACCTGTGGAACTTCTGCTACACCTACAACTGCCTGCCCACGCACGCCTGGTACTGCGGCCTGGCGCTGCTGCTGGCGCCCACAGTGGCGAACTTCTTCTGGAACAAGGGCGGCTGGATTCAGAACCGTGCGAACACCCTGGCGCTATGGTGCATGTTTGCCCAGGTGGTGCCCGCGTTCCAAGACTACTCCGTGTTCAGCACCAACTCGGTGAACAACCCGAACGTGAACCTGGCCGTGTCCGCGGTGGCGCTCGCTGCCAACATCGCGGCGCTTGTCTACATCGTCTACCGCGCCAAGAAGCTCGGCGTGAACCCCTACAAGCACGAGGTCTTCCGCGGCACGCACGACTTCGAGCAGGCCATCGCCCGCGCCGAGTAGCGCAAGCGGGACGGGCATCGGCGCACAGGCGGCGCGTGGCGCAGGCGGAACGGGCACCGGCGCGCGGCCGTTGGTGTCGTGGCTGCCGAGGCACGGCCGTTGGTGCCGAGCTACCGAGGCACGGCGGCTGGTGCCGGGGCGAGGCCGTTGGTGCCGGGACACCGGCGGCGCTTGGCGCGAGCGGCGCAGGCGGCGCGTGGCGCAAGCAGGACGGGCATCGGCGCGCAGGCGACGCGACGCAGGCGGATCGCCCGAGCGGCTCCGCAGACAGCGCAGACGGCAAGGCGCGGGAGTGCATGCAGGCGGCCGATGGCTGCAAGGCGGTGACCGAGCGGCAGCTGGCGCGCGGCGGCAAGGCGCGGACGAGCGGCAGCTGGTGGCTCGTCGGCAAGGCGCGGGGCGAGTGCACAGGAGTTCGCCCCGTGTACATCTGAGCAAGTAGGGTTCGGCTTGCGTCCGTTTAAGAAAGCAAGGTTCGACCAATATCCATCTGGGAAGACAGGGGTTCAGACCGCGTCCTTCTGAAAAGGCGGGGTTCGGCTTCTGTCCGTTTGAGAAAACAGGGTTCGGCTTCTGCCCATCTGAGAAAACAGGGTTCGCCCCGTGTCCATTTGGGGCGGTTTTTCGGCTCTGAATGGACGAGACCCGCACCCGCGATGTGTCGATGGACGAAATCCGAACCCGGACCGCAGCGATGGACGCAAGCCGAGCCCGGCGGGGATGCGCCGATGGCTGAAAGACGAACCCGAAACGGGGCGGAACTGCCCGCTCTCGGACCTCGGGCGTAAGCTTCACCCATCCGGAGAAATAGGGTTCGGGTCTGAGCCATCCCGAAAAATCGGGTTCGCCTGCCGTCCGTTTGGGGCCGTTTTTTGCCTCTGGATGGACGAGACCCGAACCCAGGATCGCCAGATGGACGAAAGACGAACCCGGGATCGCCAGATGGACGAAACCCGAACCCGGAATTGTCGGATGGACGGACAGCGAACCCGGATTCGCTAAAGACCAAGGTCCAAGCCCAGAAGCGCCAGAAAGCTGGAGCCCGAACCCGTGATTGCCAGAAAGCTGAAACCAGACCCAGAAGCGCCAGAAAGCCGGGGTCCAAATGCGGGTTTGCCAGAAGACCAAAACCCGAACCCGGGATCGCCAGATGGACACAACCCGAACCCAGGTCGCCGGACGGACATCGACATGCAGAAGGACCGCAGGTCAATCGGCATGAAAAGGCCTCCCATCTCTCGGACTGTAGTTCTCTGTCCAAGAAATGGGAGGCTGTTCATGTTGGCGAGGCCTGTGGGCCTTTGTTCATGCAGGCGCAACGTGGCACCCGGCTCGAATCTCGGCGATGCGAGCGGCGGCCGCGACCCTGCCCGCACGAACCATCTCGCCCACGCGGACGGCCACGCCCGTACGGACAGTCGCATCCTCACGAATCCTCGCATCCGCGCTGCCGTCACTCCCACACGGGCACCACAGCAGCACGGGCGCCACGCCCACGCGGGCACCACGGCAGCACAGGCACCACGGTAACACGGGCACCACGCCCACACGGGCACCACGGCAGCACGGGCGCCACGCCCACGCGGACCGTCACGCTCGCACACGTCGTACGACGTCATGCGGGGCTGCGGCAACTGAAAACGTCGCCGCAGCCCCTTTCATGCGAGCACCGCGCAATGCGCACCGGCAGGGTGCGCACCGGCTAAACGCGTTACCTGCGGCGGCGCTTGGCCACCACGATACCGCCCACGACCAGCACCGCTCCGATGGCGACCACCGGGATGATCGCCAGCAGCGCGTCGTCGCCCGTCTGGACGAGGGTGCCGCCCGGCTTGTTGCCCGGCTTCTGAGCACCGGCGTTGTTGCCGGCGTTGGACCCGTCGCCACCGTTGGCGTCGGAGCCACCGTTGCTGTTGTCGCCGGTCCCGCCGTTGTTGTCGGACCCGCCGTTACCGTTGTTGTCGGACCCGCCATTGTCGCCGCCGTTGCCGTTGTCGCCGCCGTTATCCCCCGTGGTGGTCAGCTTCTTGCTCACCACATCGGACACGTTGCCGGCCGCGTCGAACGCGCGCACGGACACCTCGTAGGCCGTGCCGGGCTCAAGCCCCTCGAGCACGTAGCTCGTGGCGTCCGGACCGAGCTTGGCCACGCTCTTGCCGTTCACGAACACCTCGTAGCCGGCAACATCGGTGTCGTCGGAGGCGGGCGTCCAGGTCAGCTTCGCGCTGGTGTCACCCACCTCGCCGATCTCCACGTCACCGGGGACCGTCGGCTTCTCGGTATCGCCGGCATCGGTGCCGCCGTCCTTGACCGTCACCTTGAGGTTGTCGAGCACGAAGTCGCCCGAACCGATCGCCGTGTTGCCGCTGTTGCCCGCGGAGTACAGGCCGATCCAGGTCAGACCATCGTCTGCGCCGGTGACCTCCATCTTCACGTGCTGGGTGGTCTGCTTGCCGTCGACGTAGGTCGCCGGGAGGAACTCGGTGGGAACCGTGTAGCTCTCGATCTTCTCCGTATCGCCGTCGTCCTCGCCATGACCCACGATCATCTGGTACCGCGCCAGCTCGCCGGTCTGATAGTCGAACTCAACCGTGTAGGTCTTGCCCGGCTCGAAGGAAAGCGTCTGGGGCGTGGTCTGGTAGAGCAGGCCCTTGCGCCCGTCGTGGTACTTGAGTGACCAATTGCCATCGATCGCATCGTCGAGCTGCTTGTTGTGCCAGCCGGTCTGCGTGTAGGGCGCATGCTTCTCGGAGAGGTGCGCCACCGCATCGCCGCCATAGGAGGACGGACCGATCACGAACGGGTACAGGCCGGAAACGGCATTCTCGAAGTCCTGGGTGAAGTTGCCCTTGGCGTCCTGCACCGGGAACTTCTCGTTCTCCACGTAGCGGATGTTATCCACATACGTGCTGCCCGCGCCCGCGGCGCGCTTCACCGTGAGCGTCGCCGTGTCGGAGCCGGCCGTGAACTTCACGTAGATGCGCGTCATATGGGACGCCTGCAGGTTGCTCGTGTGCTTCTCGTCGCTGGCGGTGTAGTTCTGCGCCACCGAGCGTCCCGTGGAGCGCGCGGCCTTGGCGTCGCCCGAGGCCACCTCGATGGTCGCCTTTGCATCGGACTCGTTGTCGATGTAGAGCTCGGCCACGTAGGTCTTGCCCGCGGTGAGGCCGGTGAGCTTGGTGGACACCGCCACATCCTTAGCCGGGCTGTTGATGGCCAGGCGCTGGTCGCCGGTGCCGGCGGTCTCGACGCGCACGGAGGCATCCGTCACGTCGCCGCTCCATACCTTGGCGTTGAGCTGCTCATTGTTCTCGTAAGCGTTGAAGCCCGGATCGGTCACGCCGGTGCCCTCGCCGAAGTCGACGGTGTCGGCCGTCGGGGCCTCGGTCTTGGAGCTGGCCTTCACGATCACGTAGGGCACGCCGGCCTCGGCCTTGAAGGTGAAGGTATCGGACGCAGGCAGGTCCTTGACCTTCACGCGGCCCTGGTCGGTGAGCTTGTAGAGCACCAGGCTCTGGCCCTTCCAGCCGTCGAGCAGCGTCCAGGTGGTGGAGTCGCCGTCGACGTTGTAGTGGTAGAGCTTCTCCTCGCCGTTCTCATCGGTCCACGGCAGCAGGTAGGCGTCGTCGTCGAGCACCTTCACGCCCTTGAGGGTGATCTCGCGCTCGCACACGGCGTCGTTGCGCTGCTGCTCATGACGGGTCACCACGACCTCGTCACCGGCCTCGTTCTTGAGCTTGATCTGCTTCTCGTGGTTGCCCACCGGCGAGACGTCGCCCTCGGCACCGCTGTAGTTGGTCCAGTCGGTCACCTGGTAGTGCTGCAGGAAGCGGGTGGGCAGGTTCTCCAGATAGGTGGTCTTCACGTAGGTGTTGAAGTCCTGCTCGTTGCCCCAGCCCTCGAAGCCCTCCAGCGTGTAGCCGGACAGCAGCGGGTTGTTCATCGCCGTCTTGGCGTGGCTTGCGGTGGGACCGGCGTTGTTGGGCGAAATGTCGCGCTGATCGTTGCGCAGGAAGCGCACGATGTCGCTGTTGATGCCCTTGGTGCCGGTGCCGCCGTACTGGATCTCGGTGGCCCAGTGGCTCCAGGTGGAGTCGTACTCGCCCTCATTCGGGAACTCCGTGGAGAAGCGCCAGCCCAGCGAGTTGATCTGCTCGGCGATGCGGCGGGTCTCCCAGGCGTCCTGGTACCACACGTCGAGGTAGATGAAGTCCATGTTGTCGTTGTGCTTCGCGGCGTCGGCCTTCAGCTCGGCCATCGAGGCGGCAGAGGCGCCCGTCTCGGCCGGATCGCCCACGTACTCGCCCTTGCCGAAGTCCTTGTTCGCAAAGTGCGTGCCGTTGATGCGGTCGTAGAGCTGGACGAAGCGGTTCCAACGCGCGTTGGAACCCAGGTCCCACAGCTTGTCGATAACAACGGACTGGTCGAGCCAACCCCAGCCGTTGCCCTGGCCCTTCACCATACGCTCGTTGAAGGACTTCGACTCCTGGTAGGCCTCCTGCGCGTTTACGTGGATGCCCACCTGGGTGTTGTACTGGTGCGCCACCTTGATGAGGTCCTGGAACCCGGAAACGCCGCCTTCCTTCTCGGAGATGTCGGCGTACTCGGAGTTCGCGGAATCGTGGCCCTCGTTGCCGTAGCCCTTGAGCAGGAGCGCCTGCGGCAGGCCGTCGGTGATCAGCGAGACCTTCTTCAGGTTGTCGGCCGTCAGCGCGTAGGGGTTGGTGACCTCGGAGCCGAAGTTCATGACGATGCGGTAGTTCACCAGGTTCTTGATGTCCTCGGAGCCCTGCGGGGTGTTGAGGATCTTGCGCGTGGCGACCGCGCCGTCGTTCCAGTCGATGTCGCCATCGCCGTTCGCGTCGCCGTCGGCGATCGCGACCTTCACCCACGGCAGCTCGCTGGTCGGGTAGCTCTTGACGTCGGCGTTGTTGGCCAGATAGGTCTGACCGCCCTTATCGCCCTGCTCGTAGTACCACACCGAGCTCGACAGGCCCATGGTGTCGGTGCCGTTGTTCAGCGCGATGCGCTCGTCCTTCTCCTTCTCGGAGTTGGAGAAGATGCCGGCGGAGAGATCCTTGTTGCTCAGGAAGCCATACAGGAAGGAATCCTTGGTGCTGGGGTTGAACTCGCCGTCGAAGGAGTAGAAGCGGTCGCCCGTCGCGGCGGCGTTGGTGGACATCTTCGCGCCGGCAAAGCCCGTGCCGCCGTCCACCTGATCGAGCATGAGCAGATTCATGCCGGAGATATCGATGGAGGCGATCGCGGCGGAGCCGTCGGCCTTCTTGATGTCGGTGATCTTCCAGGACAGCTCGGTGCCGGACACCTTCACCTCGACGGTCAGGGTCGCGTTGACCTTGAGCTTGTCGGTGGGGGCCACGGCGAGCTCGTAGGTGGCGGTGTCGCCCTTGATGGTCGCCTTGACCGTCGGGGCCACCTCGACGCCGTTGATCTTCAGCGTCTTGACGTCGGTCTCCTGGGCGCGGAAGAACTTGCCCTTGTTCGCGCCGGAGGTGAGCTCGTAGCGGACCACCTGCGGGAACTTGTCGGACACGTAGACCTTCATCGCGTCGGAGACGATGGTCTGGTACTTGCTCAGGTCAACCTGGGCCTTGGGCTCCAGCTTGAAATCGACCACGTTCTTGTTGGCGTCGGCACCGCCCTTGACCGTCACCTTCTGGGAGAGGGCCTGGTAGCCGGGGTAGCTGGCCACGATGGTCTGCTCGCCGGCCTCAACGTCCTCGATCGTGTAGGCGCCCTTGGCGTCCGTGGTGGCCTTGAGGTTGGCCACGCGCACCACCGCGCCCTCGAGCGGCTTGCCGTCCTTGGCGGTGACCGTGCCCTTCACCGGGGCGAGGTTCACGTAGACGGACTCCTGCTGCTGGCCGGTACGGTTGGCCGCGAACTCCCAGGTGCCCTCCATGAGGTCGTGGGTCTCGGCGGTGTTGGCGACCTTGGCGTCGGCGAACTTGAACTCCGCACCCGCGCCTTTGGCCATGACAGCCATGTGGCCCTTGCCGGAGTTGTTCTTCACGAAGTCGCCCACGGTCTGCAGGCTCGCGCTCTGCTTCTTGCCGTTGACGGACAGCTCGACCTTCTCGTTCTGCACGGTGATGGCCAGCTCGAGTGGCTCGCCGGCAACCGGAGTGGGCAGGTCGCCGCCCATGGAGCCGTAGCTGCCGCTGCCGCACTGCCAGTACCACTTGCTCGACGAGTCATAGCCGATGTAGAACCAGTTGTTCGCATCCACGTAGGTGTAGAAGATGCCGAAGTTGTTGGTGTTCACCGGATTGAACGTGAGCGACACGGTGTCGCCCGCCTTCACTGCGGCGTCCTTGCCGATCAGCGTGATCGGGCCCTTCTGGCTGGCGTCGCCGTAGGCATGGCCGCCGCCGTTGTTGTTGCCGGCGGTCACATGGATCCACTTGCGGCCCTCGGGCGTGGCGTACTCCGCCTTGGGCTCCCAGGTCTGGCCGTCGACCTCCTTGTAGGGCTTCCATGTGGAGAAGTCGACCACCGCTTTGTCGCCCATCTTCACGTTCGTGAAATAGACGTCGGTGTAGTCGGAGTTAAAGGTTGCGGCGCCGAAGCCGACCTTGCCCTCCTGCTTCATGACGCTCACGAAATCGGCGCTCTCCACAGAAGCGGTGGTGCCGTTGACCGTCACCTTCACGGTGTTGTTCTCGTGCGAAACCGAGATGGTGGCCTTCTGGCCCTTCGGAATCGAAGGCAGGCCGCTGAGCGCCGGGTATCCGGATTTGTCGCCCGCCTTGTACTCGATGAACCAGCTGTTGCTTACGTCGTAACCGACGTAGGCCCAGTGGGTATCGTCCACGTAGCTCACCACGAAGCGCACGCGCGACTTCGCCGGATCGCTGTTCACGATGAAATCGGCTCCGACCGTCTGGTCGCCCACCTTGGTGTCGCTCAGCACGAATGCCTCGGGCTTCGCACCTCCAAAGTGGTTGTTGCCGTTGTTGGCACCCGACACCAGATGGCCCATGACGGTGCCATCGGCGAATGCCGGAGCCACGGCGCTGAACGCCATGCCGACAGCCGCAATCACGGCCGCGGTGTAGGCGAGCAGACGACGAAGCATGGTAGCTCTTCGCATACGTCCCCTTTCCCTCTCCCCTCATATGAGGGGTTGCTTACATCCCGACGTCTCCGCCGGAGTCGAACTGGTACGAACCTGATAACCAGTCCGAACTTGCCGCGGATTATACCTGTGTCTTGATCAATCTTGATGCACAGTTTGGTGGGCGGTCGAAGTTTGTCTGTGAGCGTACTCAAGACACCCTGACCACTGGTTTTAACAAATGCAGTCCAGAACCACTTGTATGGGGATTCGCATACCAGACTGCTGAGGATACAAGGGGGTTTGATATCTATAAAGCTTCGAGGTGCGGTTCTGCAGGGCGCCCGCGATGGCGGCGTCGTGGTATGGCGGCGTCGTGGCGTGACGGCGCGGCGGCGCGGCGGCGCAGTGGCATGGCAGCGTGGCGGCATGGCGGCGTCGTGGCGTGACGGCGTAGCTGCGCCGCGGCATGGCGGCGTAACTGCACGGAGCACGGAGCACGGAGCACGGAGCACGGAGCACGGAGCACGGAGCACGGAGCACGGAGCACGGAGCACGGAGCACGGAGCACGGAGGCAGCCTAACCCACTTCGCGGCCGCGCCCTGCTGCAAAATCGAGGTTTTGCGAAATGCGTTTCCCAGGTACCATTTTGCATCCATTTTCCGCTGAGCGCGACCTGCGGTTTTGCTGATGCCGGACGGCGCGGGAAATGACCTTACCATGATGTCATTTCGCAAAACCTCGATTTTGCAGCAGATGGCCCCGAACTAAAGCGCAGTTGCGAAATCGCACTACACAACGGACGCCCGTACGATTCGCAATAGATGCCTGTTCAGATCGCTGCGGACAGGCGCACCGGGCAGCTTTCTCATTCCCAACGAACTGCTCAGACGCTCGACTGCAGCTCAAACCGCCAGTGAACCAAGACGCGAGGCAAACTCGCAACAAAGCAAAAACCCGACCTGCTGAGCAGGCCGGGTTTCACAATCAACTGGTGCGGCGTACAGGATTCGAACCTGTGACGTTCTGATTCGTAGTCAGACCCTCTATCCAGCTGAGGTAACGCCGCAACGCAAGAGATATAATCGCATGCACCCCCGAATGCGTCAAGCACTTTTTGAAAATTGTTCCAACTTTTTTTGCATCCCAGAAAGCCCCAGTTCAGAACCTATGACAGCACGCACCCAGAAAGCGCCCCACCTCGATCGACCGCAGCAACGCGCGAGAAACACAAGGCGAAGCCCCTGAAGCGACAGGGAACTAACCCAGTACAGGACGCGTCACCGGACCATCCGGCTAAGAAAAATGCCGCCCCTGCACGAATGCGGCAGGAGCGGCGACGTGAAACCTTGCGACTCAAACCGGGCAACGATCCCCGGCGATACCATGCGAGAGGCGCCACGCAAGCAACCTTATGCGAGCGGCTCAATCTTCTCAATACCGCCCATGTACGGACGCAGAACCTCAGGCACTGTAATGGAGCCGTCGGCGTTCTGGTAGTTCTCCATGATGGCGGCCATGGTGCGCCCGGTGGGCAAGCCGGAGCCGTTGAGCGTGTGCACGAAGCGCGTGCCCTTGAAATTCTCGGGGTCGCGATACTTGATGTTCGCGCGACGGGCCTGGAAATCGCCGCAGTTCGAACAGGAGGAAATCTCCTTGTACGCGTTGTAGCTCGGCAGCCACACCTCGATATCGTAGGTCTGACGGGCAGAGAAGCCCAGGTCGCCGGTGCACAGGCTGATCACGCGATACGGCAGGCCGAGCTGCTGCAGAATGAACTCGGCCTCGGCCACCATGCTCTCCAACTCCTCATCGGACTGCTCGGGCGTGGCGAACTTGACCATCTCCACCTTGGTGAACTGATGCTGGCGAATGATGCCGCGTGTATCGCGACCGGCCGAGCCGGCCTCCTCGCGGAAACACGGCGTGCCGGCGGTGTAGCGCAGCGGCAGCTGGGAGGCGTCGAGCACCTCGCCGGCATGCAGGTTCGTAAGCGCCACCTCGGCGGTGGGGATCAAGAACTGGTCCTCGCCGGTGTGATAGGCGTCGTCCTCGAACTTGGGCAGCTGACCGGTGCCGTACATGATCTCGCGATTGACGATCACCGGCGGAATGAACTCGGTGAAGCCGCGCGCGATATGGGTGTTCAGGAAGAAGTTCTGCAGCGCGCGATCGAGCGTGGCACCGGCGCCGGAGAGCACGGTGAAGCGCGCACCGGAGAGCTTGGAGCCGCGGTCGAAGTCCAGGATACCGGTCTCGGTGCCGAGGTCCCAGTGGGCCTTGGGCTCAAAGCCCTCGGCGGCAAAATCGCGCGGCTCGCCCACCCGGCGGCGCTCGGGGTTCTCATTCTCATCCTTGCCCACGGGCGTGGCCTCGTAGGGCAGGTTGGGCAGGTGCGCCATGAAATCGTGCAGCTCGTCCTCGAGCTCGGAACGGCGGCTGGCCAGGCTCTCGATGCGCTCGTTCACCTCACGCACGGCGTTTTTCGCCGCATCGGCCTCATCGCGCTTGCCCTCCTTCATGAGCACGCCGATCTTCTTCGACTCGGCGTTGCGCGTGGCCTGGAGCTCCTCGACCTCGGCGATCACGGAGCGACGGGCCTCGTCGATCTCGAAGAATTTGCTGCGATCCCACGAGGTCTGGCGATTCGCCATCGCGGCGTCGACCGCGTCGGGGTTCTCGCGAACGAACTTGATATCGAGCATGGTGCCTCCGTGTTCCTTGCGTACGTTTGTGCAGTGCAAGTATATACTGGTACCACTAAATTGTGGCATGCCAGCTATGGCGATGAAAGCGAGACGCAGGATGGACACGTTTTTTGATTTTCTGTTCAACACGCGCGGCGGCGTTGCCGTGCTGTTCGTTGCCGGAATCATCATCTTCGCGCTCGTAGCGTTCCTGCTGGAGAAGCGCACGCAGAAGATCTACGTTGACCGCGGTGAAGCCGACGACGGCGACAGCTGGTTTTAATGGCGCGTGTCCCGAATGTGAGCAACCTGTTGGCACGCAACAGGCCGCTCGAAGCGAGATCGGCTTTATAGGGCGACACCGGTGATTCGGCCTCCCGTTTCCGCAGCTCCTTTCAGATGTGAACCACTAGAAAGCTCTATATGATGTGATTTCCGGTGCTCTGCAATCGAAAATTCACTGTTTCGCATTTCTTTATATTTGTATCCATAAATATGCACCTGCTTTTGCAGGGGCCATTTTGCCCTGGTCGCAAACGGCATCTAATGGGTGATTCGTCTGCGAAATATCGTATGCATGACACGCCCGCCGGGCTCCCGCGAGCATCATGTCGTTCAAAAGCGTTGAAGACACCGCAATATCGACGGAATCCGGCTTCATGGCGTCGAACCGCACCGTGCAAACACCCATTAGATGCCGTTTGCGACCACTCTTCATCGAGCTCTTTATTATATGACCCACTCCTTATGAAGCATGATCTGGCAACGTGGATAAAAATGCACGATTATTTATATTATTAGATTGTGAATCGCAACCCGCACAACAGCCTGCAAACACCAAGAGCCCGGCCCCGGAGAGATTCCGGAGCCGGGCTCATCAGGATGTCGGGTTTCGACCACTATGTTGGACTGCCCCCTGGGAGCGCAGCACCTAATGCCAGACCTCGCGCTCCTTCTTCACGTTGCGCGCGAACACGAATGCACCCGCGACCTCGGCGACTCCCAGCACCAGCAGCACGGCGTCGGCAACATCGATGTTCGAGAAGCCCTGCCAAGCCCAAAACGCCACGTTCATCGCCGCAAGCACGATGCTGCCGTATACCATGGCGCACGTTGTATTGATCTTGGACGGCACATTGGCCGATTGCATCCCCGACAAGCCAGTCAGCAGAAAGACCGCGCAGGTCACCGCGGACACGGCCGCGTAGGGCATCGCCGCATCAGTGCCGGAAATCGGCGCGGCGCTGACGAGGCCAAACCCCGCCATCAACACCCCGCATACCAAAAAGCCAACGCTTGTCAGCACCATCAGCATCGAGACGATCTTCAAGAACTTACGCGACGCGCTCATGCGCTCTCCCTTCATTGCGCGAGGGGGCGCTCGAACGCCCCCTCAAACATCGTTGCAGCTCTTTCGTTATAGTACCCCATGCATCAGTCCAGCCGATCAACGCGGAGCAGCAATAATGCACGCGCCCGTGGCAGCACCGACCAGCAACGCCGGCGCAGGGCGGCAACGGGCACAACCCCGTGGCAACATCGGCCAATGGTACCGACGCGGAGATGCGTCCGCCGCGGACCAATCATGACTCGAATACCCACTCCCGCACGGGGCGCCGGCGCAGGGGTCAACGTATTCGAGCGCCCACCGCGCGATGGCAGGCACGCACAAACGCCGGCACGGCGTCACGCAGACCCATCAGCACGTCGCATCTTGCCAGCACGGTCAGCCCGTTACCGCACAGTGTCCGCCGCTGGCCAAGCCAAGCCCGGGAGCCTACTCCTGCACTGGCACCGGTGCGGCGGCAGCGGCTTCATTTGCCTGCTCGGCCGTCAGCATCTGCTCAAACATCGACGAGGTCTGCTTGAAATCGCTCGGGAGCACCACCGCGGCGCTCTTGCCGGTCTTGGCGAACTCGCCCATCATCTCAGCCCATTGCGTGAACATGAACAGCCGGTTGGCCTCCTCGTTGCTCACGCCGGTTTCCTGGATCGTCTCCAGCGAATCCTTGATACCGATGGCGATGGCCTTGCGCTGGTTGGCAATACCCTCGCCGGCCTTCTCCATGGCCTCGGCCTCGGCACGCGCCTCGGTCACGCGACGGATGCGGTCGGCCTCGGCCAGATCCTGCGCGGCGGCCTTGGTGCGCTGCGCGGCGTTAATCTGGTTCATGGAGTCCTCAACCTCGGCAGGCAGCGCAATCTTGGTGATCAGCGTGGACACCAGCGTGAAGCCGTAGGCGTCCATCTGCTCGGATACGGTAGCGTTCACGTCCTTGGCGATGTCGTCCTTCTTCGCGAACACCTCGTCAAGGGTGTAGACGGGGATTGAGGAGCGCAGGGCATCGGTGATGAAGTCGCGCATCTGCGCCACGGGCTGCTGCAGCATGTAGTAGCTCTTGTACACACCCGACTCGGTGGGGCCCGAGCCCATCTCATAGCTCACGTGGTACTGCGCCGACACCTCGAGGCCGATCGTGACGTTGTCCTCGGTTTTGACGTCGATATCGAAGCCGTTTTTCATGGTGCGCAGCGAAACCGTGGCCGCCTTGCGGTCAACGAACGGGATCTTCACATGGAAGCCGGCTCCCACGATGGTGTGGAATTTGCCCAGCCGCTCGATAATCACCGCATGCTGCTGCTGGACGACAAAAAAACAGGTTGCCGGTAATCAGCCCGATGATGGCAAGGAGCACCACCAAGCCGATAATCCCCTGGAGAAGTTCAGAAACAATGTACATTGTCGATCCTTAGAACGGAGGAACCCTGCTCTAAGGATACCTGTTCGGAGGGTTGGTGAGTCGCCGGCCCCGCATAAACCGGCGAATGGCCGGTTTGGACCGGTATGTGCACGGGGCGGTCCATATATAAAAGGTGCGTCGCACATCCCACAAGAGGTTGGCCCGACATATGCGGCTCATCCCATGAAGCTAGGTCGGCGAAGACGAAAGACACGCGATCCGAGCCATGCGAACCTCGCTGGATGCTCCGAGCAGGGCTGCTGGACCCACTCGGCGACGATTCGCATGCCCAGCTTGGAAGCCGCCTCGAACAGGGCGCATGAAAAAAGCTCCCCGAAGGGAGCTTTCAGTTCAGATGGTGCGGGCGAAAGGACTTGAACCTTCACGGGGTTGCCCCCATATGGACCTGAACCATACGCGTCTGCCAATTCCGCCACGCCCGCATGGAGCTATATAGTACCCAAACACCCTCAGCCGTTCAAGAGAAATTTCCAATCTTTTTTTCGAGAATCGCGGCGCGCCCCAGCACGCTCACGCCCCCATCTAACAACCACCCCGCACCTCGCCGCGTGGTACACTTCTCCCCAGGCAAGGGGGCGTGGCGGAATTGGCATACGCAGGAGACTTAAAATCTTCAGCCTTCGGGATTGTGGGTTCGAGTCCCACCGCCCCTACCACTTAAGAAAGAGTGCGGACCCGGTCGGGCCCGCTTTTTCGTGCACCGCGCACGGACTCGAACCCGGGAGGGCGCGGAGCCGAGGGAACGCGGAAGCGTTGCCCGGCGCAGCGCGCGAGGGCCGCAGGCCCGAAGCGGGGCGCGGGCGGCGCCAGCCGCACGCGGAGTCCCACCAACGCTCGCTACCCCGGCAGCCCCCGCTGCGTCGAGCCCTGCAACAAACCCAACCGCCGCATCGACCTCGGCCTCCGCAGCAAATCAAGCCGCCGCATCGAACTCGGTCACCACGGCAGGCCCGGCCACCATACCAGCCTCAGCTACCGAACCGGGCTCAGCTCCGGCGTCCATCCGATCGCCGGCGCGCTGCCGTCAAGCACCTCGCCCATGGTTGCTGTCGCGCCCGCCAACAGGCTGTTCTCGCTCACCGTCAGGCTCTCGTACCCGCCGGCGCGCATCGCCTCGCGAATCACCAGCGCACCGGCCAGCATCACGGGCGCGCGCTTGGCTTGAATGCCCGGAAGCGCCGCGGCACCCGCAGCATCCAGGCAACGCAGCCGCTCGATGCTCGCCTCGACCTCAGCCAGCGAAAGCTCATGCAAGTGCACGAAATGGGAATCGTAGGTCACCAAGCCGTGCACCATCGCCACCAGCGAGGTGACCGTTCCGCCAACCGCCACCAGCCGGTCGGGGCGCTCATCAAACGCATTCCAAAACGCCTCGAACTGCGGACGCACCCATGCACGGGCGCGCTCAAGCTCCCCAGCAGCAGGCGGCAGGGAGGAGAAGAACCGCTCCGTCACCCGACGGCACCCGATATCCAGCGAGCAAACGCGCTCGAGCGCCAACGGCTCGCCCGGCGCATACGCCCCAATCGCGAACTCCGTTGAACCGCCGCCCGAATCGGCCACGGCGATACGCTGCCCTGCAAAATCATGCGCCACGCCGAAAAACGTCAGCCGCGCCTCCACCTCACCGAGAATCACCTGCGGACGCAGGCCCAGCTCGGCCAAACCCGCCAGCAGGTCGGCCCCGTTTTCCGCATCGCGGGCAGCGCTCGTAAGCGTGGTGCACACAAGTTCGACCTCGCGCGACGCCGCCTCGTGCAAAAACCCGCGGCACGCATCGAGCACGCGCCGCTGCGCCGCCTCGGTAAAACGGCCCGTAGCATCGACGCCCTCGCCCAGATCGGTGATCTGCGTGCATTTGAACAACGGCTGCGGCCGCCCATCGTGCAGCTCCGCGCACAGCAGACGCGTGGACACGGTTCCGATGTCGATCGCCGCGATACGCCGCGGGCGCGCACCCGAGGCCGTCACGACGCATCGCCGGTGGAAACCACCGCCATGCCATTCGCGCCGTCGAAGAAAAACACCTTGTCGAGCACCTTCCAATACCAGGCAGAATTCTCATAGACCGCACGCTCGGCCGCCTCCACCTCGGCGGAGGTCGACGGATCCTTGCCCGACGCGGCGGCATCGGTATTGGACCCCGTCTTGCTGGCATCGGCCGCATCGGAGCCCTTGAGCGTGCCGCCCGAAGCATCGGACGAATCGCTGCCCGAATCCGCGCTGGTGCCGCCATCCGAGCTCGCATCCGTCTTGGCATCGCCCGAGGCATCCGTCCCATCGGCGCTCCCGGACGCATCCTGCGACCCGGCCGAGGCATCTTGACCCGACGAGGAATCGGACGAGTCGCTGCTCGAGGAGTCCGTCCCCTCGGTCACCGGATTGCCGTTTTCGTCCAGGCCCTCCACCGTGATGGTCTGCTCGCCCGGCATCACCATGCCGAGCTTCTTGCGGGCGGCGTCCTCGATCCCCTCCTGGGACAGGTACGAATCGACCTCGTCGGTAAGGGCCTCGTTGTACTTCTTGCGGATGGCCACCTGCTGCTCCAGGATATCCTGCGTGCGATACGCCACGTAGAAGTCGCGTATGGGCAGGTAGAGCCCCACGCCCACCAGCGCTATCACCAGCAGGTAGAACACGAAGCGGCGCGGCCCGGTGGTGAGCGCGTAGAAGAACCGGATGAAGCGGTTGTCGCTCGCATACTTCATGAAGTCGGTTTGCTGTGCCGCGCTTTTGCCGGCGGCGGCACGGCTCGCGCTTCGCTTGGTGAACAGCGAAGCCAGCGCCACGAAGGGAGCCACCGCAATCGAGGCGAGCTTTGATGCCTTGCTCCCGGCTACGGGACGGGGGTTGCGCGTTGAGACGCCCGTCCGCTCGGTGCGCGGACGGCGCGGTGAGGACGCCGCCCGATTCCGAGCGCCCTGGCGCCCCCGAGCAGCCGAGGCGCCCGGCGCAGCATCGCGGCCCGAGCGGCCCGCAGCCGAAGCGGCAGCCTCATCCCGGCGCGCCGCGCGCGAAAAGCCGAAGGAGCGCCCGCGCGCGCCACGCGAGTCCGCAGGTTCATGTGCACCGGCGACCCCACGCGAGCCAGCGGCGCTGGGCCCGCTCGCAACCCGCGCGCGATCGCTATCCGCGCGCGTACCGGCGCGCGACGCCGACCCAGCCGACACCACCCGCCGCGAAGCCAGCGAGAGGTCCCCGGTCTTGTTGGGGTCGAGCGCCCGCCGCGGCGTGCGGACGAGAGCGGCCGTCCCGGTGGACGGCGATGCGGAACCGTTGTCGTTGAAGTGTGTTGCCATGGGCGCCTTGTGTGTTTGAAGTGCGTGTGCGCTTGGTGTATGTCGTGTAGTTAGTTATACCACGCGCCCGCAAACCAGATGTGCAGGCTTTGCGCCGCCCGCCGCGCAAATCGGCAGCCGGACCCGCACGATACCCTACGCCTCAGGCGTCTGCGCACCGTACAATGCCAGCTCAAGCACATCGAGCACAATCGCCTGCGAAGCCCCGCCGCGACGCAGGCCGTCAAGCATCGACGACCAGATGAACCCGGCAAGCGCCCTCTCATCCAGCCGCGCGCGAGCTCGCGGCAAAATCCTGTCATCCGCCTCAATCACCTGCTGGATGCTCGCCTGGATCGACCGAAAGCAGGCCGCCTCGGCATCGCGCGTGCGCTCGCGAGTGCGCCCGTCGAGCGCCGGCATGTCCCGCAGCCAGTATTCCCGAAAGCCGGCGAGCGACGACCCCAGCGCCTCAAGCAGCCGGCGGCAGTAGCACAGCGTGCTGCCCTCGCCCGCCCTGCAAGCCGCCCGGTTCGCCCGCTCAAGGGCCTCGAGCCAAAAGCGCTGGATCACCTCGGTACGCAAGGCGGCCATGTCGGGAAAATAGTTGTAGATGGTCCCCACGGCGACCCCGCACTCCCGGGCGATGGAGCGGGTGTCGAGCGCCGAGATGCCCTCGGCGCAGGCACGGTCATAGGCCTTCTGCAGAATCTCATCGCGCGTGATCGTTTGCTTGCCGCCCATCCGGCCCTCCTATCGTCTCGTTGCGGGTGCCGTCCATCTTACGGGCAGCCGGAGCATAACGCAAAAAGCGCGCGGGCCTTACGGCAGCAGCCGCAGGCCCGCGCGCTCAGATACCGCGACGAGCGCGATTAGCGCAGGTTGTAGAAGGCGCCGTTGCCCGCGTAGGAGGCGCTGTCCTCCAGCTGGTCCTCGATGCGCACCAGCTGATTGTACTTGGCAACGCGGTCCGAACGGCAGGGCGCGCCGCTCTTGATCTGGCCGGCGTTGGTGGCCACCACCAGGTCGGCGATGGTGGAGTCCTCGGTCTCGCCCGAGCGGTGCGAGACGATGCAGGCATACCCGGCGCGCTTGGCCATCTCGATGGCCTCGAGCGACTCGGTGAGCGTGCCGATCTGGTTCACCTTGATGAGGATGGCGTTAGCCGCGCCCAGCTCGATACCGCGCGCAAGGCGGTCGGTGTTGGTGACGAACAGGTCGTCACCCACGAGCTGCACCTTGTTGCCGAGGCGCTCGGTCAGCTTGACCCAACCGTCCCAATCCTCCTCGTCCAGGCCGTCCTCGATGGAGATGATGGGGTAGCGCTCCACCAGGTCGGCCCAGTAATCAACCATCTCGTCGCTCGTCAGCGAGCGGCCCTCGCCCTTGAGCTCGTAGGTGCCCGTCTCCTTGTTGTAGAACTCGGAGGCCGCCGGATCCATGGCGTACATGAAGTCGACGCCCGGCTTGAAACCGGCCTGCTCGACCGCGCGCGTGATGTACTCGAACGGCTCGGCGTTGGTCTTGAGGTTGGGGGCAAAGCCGCCCTCGTCGCCCACGCCGCCGCCCAGGCCGGCCTCGTGCAGCACGCCCTTGAGCGTGTGATACACCTCGGTGCACCAGCGCAGGCCCTCGGTGAAGGAGGGGGCGCCCACGGGCATGATCATGAACTCCTGGAAGTCCACGTTGTTGTCGGCATGCACGCCGCCGTTCAGGATGTTCATCATCGGCGTGGGCAGGGTGTGGGCGTTCACGCCGCCCAGGTACTGGTAGAGCTCCATGCCAGCGGCCTGCGCAGCGGCGCGGGCAACGGCCAGCGAGCAGCCCAGGATGGCGTTAGCGCCGAGGTTGGTCTTGTTGGGGGTGCCGTCTGCGGCCAGCAGGGCGGCGTCGACAGCGCGCTGGTCGAAGGCGTCCATGCCCACCAGGGCGTCGGCGCACTCGCGATTCACGTGCTCAACGGCCTTGGACACACCCTTGCCCAGGTAACGACCCTTGTCGCCATCGCGCAGCTCGCAGGCCTCGAACTCGCCAGTCGAAGCGCCCGAGGGCACCATCGCGCGGCCAAAGGACCCGTCGGCCAGCACGACCTCCACCTCGACGGTGGGGTTGCCGCGGGAATCGAGAACCTCGCGCCCGTATACGTCCATAATCTCGCTCATAGTCCGTTCCTTTCCGTTGAGGCCCGGTGCCTCAACAAGGGTTAACCATATCGAACTTATGACAGTATGCCCGTAATTTCAAGCATCAAGCGAACGGGACGCAGAGCACACGGGGAATTCGCATGCGGCGGCGCGGCGCGGCTCAGAGACGGACCGGGCGCACGGCGCGCTCATGCAAAACGCCGCAGCGCCCCTATCGAATACGGGCACCGCGGCGTTGCGAGGCGAATTATCGCCGGCGGAAATGAGGGGCGCTTGGCCGAGCAAGCCACGCGAGATGGCGAAATGGCGTGCGAGTACGCCCTAGTGCCGGCGCGCCAGCTCGCGCACGGCATCCACCACATCCTGCAGCGGCAGCTTCTCGCGACGGGCGATCGCCTCACAATCCTCGTGCTCGGGCGAGACGCGCTCATCGGCACCCGGCACCTGCACGATCTTCACGCGCGCCGTCCCCCAGGGGGTTTCGACCTCCTCCAGGCGGCGCGGCAGCACCACGCGCTCCATAACCTGGCGACGCAGGCCCGTCGTGGTGGTCTCGCGCAGCACGACCTCCTGCAGGCGCGCCTCGTCCTCCGGCGCGCAGATCACCTGCAGCTGCCAGGCCGGGCGGCCCTTCTTCGTATAGAGGGGCAGCCAGTGCACCTCGCGGGCGCCCGCCTCGCGCAGCAGGTCGGCCGCGTAGGCGAGCTGCTCACCCGCGCAATCGTCGATGTCGCACTCCAGCTTGACCACCGTGGTGGGCGGGTCAATCTCGGCAGACAGCGAGGTGGACACAACGCCTTCCGACCGGCCCGACGGCGCCTCCAGTAGCACGGCGCGCAGCACCGAGGGGATCTCGTAGGTGCGCTTGCCCGCGCCCAAGCCCATCGCAAGCTCCTTGGCATGCTCGGGCAGCTCGGTCCAGGGCTCCAACGCCGCCACGAGCGCCGCGCCCGTGGGCGTCACCAGCTCGCCCTCCGCGTGGCCCGGAGACAGCGGCAGTCCGTGCGACAGGCAGATGCTCAGCGTGGCCGGCACCGGAACCGGAATGATGCCGTGCTGGCAGCGGATCGTCCCGCAGCCGTCGATCAGCAGCGGCACCACCGCCCGGTCGATATGCAGGCTGTCGAGCAGCACGGAAGCAGCCACGATATCCACGATCGAGTCGACGGCCCCCACCTCGTGGAACGCCACCTCATCAACCGACACCTCGTGCGCGTCGGCCTCTGCCTCGGCCAGGATGCGGAAGGTGCGCCGCGCCAGCACGCGCGCGCCCTCGGTCATATCCGCCGCGTCGATAAGCGGCAGGATATCGGCCAAGCCGCGGTGCTCGTGGGCATGCCCGTGCGCGGCGGCCTCCACATGCCCCGCCGCCGCGACGGCAGCGGCAGCAGAGCCGTCCTCGTCCGCACCCTCGCCCGTCGCCCGTCCCGCATCCTCGCCGTGGAGGTAGGCCATGTCGTGGTCGTGGTTCTCGTGCGCCTCGTCCAAGACCACGTCGAAGTCGCAGCAGTCCTGCCCCGCCTTCTCCACGCGGCTCACGCGCACCTCGAACCCGTCGACCGGCAGGCTCGCCAGCGCCCGATCCATGGCCGCACGGTCGGCGCCCGCATCGAGCAGGGCTCCTACCAGCATGTCGCCCGCGATGCCCGCCGAGCAATCCAGCCACAGCACGCGCTCGGCGGCCGCGGCGCCAGCGCACCTGTTCTCGTTTTCCATCGCTATACCGCCTTTCCGGGCAGATGGTTGATGAGCGACGCCTGGAATCCGGCGCCGAACCCGTTGTCGATATTGACCACCGAAACGCCGCTTGCGCAGCTGTTGAGCATGGCGAGCAGCGCGGTCACGCCGCCCAGGCTCGCCCCGTACCCAACGCTCGTGGGCACCGCGATCACCGGACAGGACGCCAGCCCCGCAACCACGCTCGCGAGCGCCCCCTCCATGCCGGCCACCGCCACGATCACGCGCGCCTGCCTGATCTCGTCCACATGGGCGAGCAGGCGGTGGATGCCCGCCACCCCCACGTCGCACAGGCGCTGCACGCGGTTGCCCAAAAACTCCGCAGTCTGCGCGGCCTCCTCGGCCACCGCCAGATCGCTGGTGCCGGCGCAGGCAACCAGCACGGTTCCCGCAGCGTCGGGCTCGGGCGGCTCACCAACCGTGCCCAGGTGCGAGACCTCGTCGTACGCCAGGTCGATCCCGCGGGCGCGCACCGCGGCGGCCTTGGAGGCATCCAAGCGCGTCACCAGCACACGCCGCTGGCCGGAGCGCTGCATCGCGGCGGCGATCCCCGCGATCTGCTCGGCGGTCTTGCCGGCGCCGTAGATCACCTCGGCCACGCCGGTGCGGGCGGCGCGATCGGCGTCCACCAGCGCATAGCCCACGTCGACCATCGACGCAGCGCGCACGCGATCGACCAGGTCCTGCGGCGCAAGCTCGCCGGCCGCCACACGCGCGGCCAGCAAACGCACCTCGTGTTCGTCCATCCTCGCCGTCCCTCCTCATACCGTCGCGCATCGATGATATGCCTGGACCTTACTCCAGGCGCAAGCGGCGCGGACGTGCCGCGCAGCGCATCCAACACCGCGCACACCGCAGTCCAACCCACGGTGTCAATCGCTTGCGCGATGTGCCTAGGCTACCACGTAACGCTCGAGCTGAGCGGGCTCGAGTATGGTAATCTCGCAGTCTTTCCGACCGGTACGGATCACGCCCTGCTCTCTGAATCCCCTCAGGATACGATTCACGCTGTTACGCGACGAGATGCCGCAGAACCCGGCGATATCCTCATTCGTTACGCATAAACCAATCCGCACGCCATCTTCAACAGAAACACCGAAATCCCGCGCGACCTCGTACAGGAACGCGCCCACCGCGCCGGTCTTGCCGTTCATGGTGAAGCACCGGGTGCGGTGCATGGCGCGCTCGAGATTCAGGCGGTAGTAGTCCTTCACATAGGACAGCAGGCGCGCATCGCTGTTCACGCAGTTCCAGAACGTGACGCGCGGAACGCTGAGATACGTGGCGCGCTCGGATTCCACGCGCACGTTGAACGGCGCGTCGGTGAGGTTCGACTCCTCGTCGCGCAGCAGCGACACCGGGTTGGGCCCTTTGATGTAGGAGATGTTGTACTCGCGACCCTCGCGCATGATCACGCTCGCCTTGACCACGCCGTCGAGCAGCACGTAGGTGTTCGACTGGCCCAAGCCGTAGTAGGAGAGGTACTCCCCGTGGCTTTTGGCTGAAACCGGAACGCCCCGTGCCTTGAGCCGCTCCACCAGATATGCGTGATCGAGCTCCATCTGCACCTCGTTTTCGCCCGTCTACCTGCTCACTTATGCTGTGGGCACCGCGTTTTTACGCGCAGCAGCCTACCGCTCGGACACATCAGGTACAGTACCATTTGCTACATACATTTGTGTGCGAAACGAGCACCGGCGAGTTCCATAGTGCTGCCGAACCAGCAACACCCTTATGAGAAAGGCCTCCCGATGTTCGAAATCGACGTCCCCTTCGACCACGGCACCAAGCACGTGGCGCTTAACGAGCGCAACCTCGCCGGCGTGCTCACCGGTCACCAGAACACCTTCCATACCGACAAGACCCAGCAGGAGCTGGTTGAGGACGCGCTCGACGCCCCCATTGGCTCGGAGTCGCTCGAGCAGCTCGCTCGCGGCAAGCGCGACATCGTCATCATCAGCTCCGACCACACGCGCCCCGTGCCCTCGCGCGTGACCATGCCCATCCTGCTGCGCCGCATCCACGCCGCCGCGCCCGAGGCGCGCGTGCGCATCCTGGTGGCCACCGGCATGCATCGTCCCTCCACCCACGAGGAGCTCGTGAACAAGTACGGCGAGCAGATCGTGGCCGACGAGGAGATCGTCATGCACGTCGCCACCGACGACGCAGCGATGACCCGCATCGGCACCCTGCCTTCCGGCGGCGAGTGCATCATCAACTCCGTGGCCGCAGACGCTGACCTGCTCATTGCCGAGGGTTTCATCGAGCCGCACTTCTTCGCCGGCTTCTCGGGCAGCCGCAAGTCCGTGCTGCCGGGCGTGGCCTCGTATAAAACCATCATGTACAACCACAACGGCGAGTTCGTGAACGATAAGAACTCGCGCGCCGGCAACCTGTCGCACAACCGCGTGAACGAGGACATGTTCGCCGCCGCCGAGATGGCGCACCTGGCCTTCGTGCTCAACGTGGTGCTCAACGGCTCGCACGAGGTCATCGGTGCGTTCGCCGGCGACCTGCACGCCGCCCACGAGACCGGCTGCGACTTCGTGCGCGAGCTGGCCGGTGTGAAGGCCGTGGACTGCGACATCGCCATCACCACCAACGGCGGCTACCCGCTCGACCAGAACATCTACCAGGCCGTGAAGGGCATGTGCGCCGCCGAGGCCACGCTGCCCGAGGGCGGCGTCATCATCTCGGTTGCCGGCTGCGCCGACGGGCACGGCGGCGAAGGCTTCTACCGCAACATCGCCGATAGCGCGCCGGCGGCCTTCGAGCGCGCCTGCATCGACCGACCCAAGGACCAGACGCTGCCCGACCAGTGGACCAGCCAGATCTTCGCCCGCATCCTGGCGCACCACCCCGTGATCCTGGTGAGCGACCTGGTGGACCATCAGATGGTTCACGACATGCACATGACGCCGGTCAACACCGTTGAGGAGGCGCTCCAGCTTGCCTTCAGCCTCAAGGGCGAAGACGCGAAGGTGGCCGTGATCCCCGACGGCCTGGGCGTCGTGGTGAGCCGGTAGGCCTTCGGGGCTCTTCGCGCGGCGGGGCGGGACCCGAGCCGGGCGCACGGGGGCGTGCAGGGCGACGACCTGAGTGCGCGCAACGGAGTGCGTGGGGCGAGGTGCGCTGGACGACGGCGCCTGCGGTTGCGCGCGGGCCGGCACGGGGCCGTTCGCCCGGCCGTGCGCGGTCAGGTGCCGCACCGCGCGCGTCTAGCCGTGCGCAGTGCGGCACCTCCACCTGCCGCATCTCCACCCCGCCGCACCTCTGCCGCCCTCCGTCCT
>CABRIF010000018.1 GCA_902470925.1 uncultured Collinsella sp.
GAGTGCGGAGACGCCGAAGACGGCTGAAGTGTTTCGCTAAGGTTGGAAATCAACCGTGCGGCGGTGTTGGCGCCCGGAACGCGTCCGGTGCCGTGCGCCATCCGCCATGGCGCACGGCCGAAGTGGGGCGGTTCGTACCGGCCCCTAGAGCTGGCGCAGGCTCTCCACCAAGCCGGTCTTGCTGTCGGTTTGCCCGTCGCGCATCTTGATGACGCGCGCGGGGACGCCGGCCACCACGGCCCGCGCCGGCACGTCTTCCACCACCACGGCCCCCGCTCCCACGTGCACGCCTTCGAGCACCACGGCGTTCGCGCCGATCATGACGTCGTCGTCGATGCGTACCGGGGTGGCGCTGGCCGGTTCGATCACGCCAGCCAGCACCGTGCCCGCCCCGACGTGGCACCGGGCGCCCACGATGGCCCGCCCGCCCAGGACCGCGCCCATATCGATCATCGATGCGGGGCCGATCTCGGCGCCGATGTTGATGATCGCCCCCATCATGATGACCGCGCCGTCGCCGATCGACACGCGGTCGCGGATGATCGCGCCCGGCTCGATGCGCGCGTTGACGCCCTTGAGGTCGAGGAGGGGGACGGCGGAGTTGCGGCAGTCGTTCTCAACGTCGTAGCAGGCGATGTCGTCGGCATGCGCCTCGAGGATGGGGGCGAGCTCGTTCCAGTCGCCGAACACGACGGTGCCCGCGGGCGTGCCGTAGGCCCGCGCCGTACCCCAATCCACCTGCGCGCCCGGCTGCAGGCGCACGTAGAGCTTGACCGGGGTCTTTTTTGCGGCGTTTGCGATGAAGTCGATGATCTGCTGGGCGTTCATGGCTGTATCTGACATACGAGATCCTTTCACGGTGAGATGATGCTGACGGGCGAGGGCGGAGGGCGCGTGGCTATCCGAACATGAGCGCATCGAAGGTGTAGAAGCCCGCCGGGCGCTCGACGAGCTTCACGGCGGCGGCGAGCGCGCCGTTCACGAAGATCTGTCGGCTGGCCGCGCGGTGGGTGAGGGTGATCTCCTCATCCGGTCCGAAAAAGCCGACGGTGTGGACGCCCGCTACGGTGCCGCCGCGCACCGCGTGCACGCCGATCTCGTCTGCCGCTCGCGGGCCGCACAGGCCTTCACGGCCGAACACGGGCGACAGCGCATCGAGCCCCATGCTGGCGCGCGTCTCCTGCACGGCGTCGACGAGCATCGAGGCGGTGCCGCTGGGGGCGTCGGCCTTCCGGTTGTGGTGGCATTCGACGATCTCGACGTCGAATCCGGGAAGCTCGCGGGTGGCTTGGGCAACAAGGTGCCGAAGCGCCGCCACGCCGATCGAATGTTGCCGCTCCATACCACCGGCACGTCCGCCCCGAGCGCGCGCAGCTCCGCTGCCTGCTCGGGGGTGTAGCCCGTGGTGCCGGATACGAGCGCGCATCTGCAGCGCGTCACGTAGGCTGCTACGCCCGCCAGGCACGAGGCGTGGGAGAAGTCGATGAGGACGTCGGCGGCAGCGGCGCTTTCCATAGCGTCGGCATCCGAGCCGTCAAGGCAGGCGACTACCTCGAAGACGGGGGTGTCCTCGGGCGTGCGGGCCGCCGCGGCGGTCGTGCGGATCAGCGAGCCCATGCGGCCCGTTCCCACCAGGGCGATTCTATGCAACAAGGTCGGCCTCCTTCATCGTGCGCATCAGGTTCTCGCGCGCCTGCTCGCCCATGGGTGTGAGCGGCAGGCGGTAGGTGCGCTCGAGCAGGCCCATCTGCGCGAGCGCCTCCTTGATCGGAATGGGGTTTACCTCGCTGAACAGGGCGCGGATGAGCGGCAGCCCTGCCAGCTGCAGCGAGCGCGCCCGTGCGAAGTCGCCGGCGAGCGCCGCGGCGCACATCTCGTGCACGAGGGAGGGCTGCACGTTGGCCCACACCGAGATGGTGCCCGAGGCCCCCAGGCTCATGAGCGGCACCGTGAGCGCATCTTCGCCCGAGTACAGGCGGAAATCATCCGACAGCAGGGCTGCGACGCTCACGGCGTAGTCCATGTTGCCGCTGGCCTCCTTGATCCCCATGATGCGGGGGTGCCGGCTCAGGCGCTCGACGTTCGCCACGCTGATGCCGCAGCCGCAACGCCCGAGGATGTTGTAGAGGATGCAGGGGATGTCCACCGCGTCGGCCGCACTCGCCAGGTGCCGGTAGATGCCCTCCTCGTTGCTCTTGTTGTAGTAGGGCGTGATGAGCAGCAGCCCGTCGGCACCCAGCCGCTGGTAGGAGAGGGACTTCTCACACATGGTTTGGGTGCAGTTCGAGCCGGACCCGGCGATGACGGGGATGCGCCCGGCTGCCCGTGCAACGACGCAGCGGAGCACCTCGGCGTCCTCCTCGTGCGTCATGGTGGAGCTCTCACCGGTCGTGCCCAGCACCAGGATGCCGTCGGTCCCGTGGGCGAGGTGGTAGTCGACCAAGCGCTCAAGCGCGGCGAAGTCGATGCCGCCGTCTGCCGTGAAGGGGGTGACGAGCGCCACGATGGAGCCGGTGAGGGTGCGGATGTCAGATGCCATGGGATGCTCCTTCCTGCGCGGATGCGGATCGGTCGGGGTGTTCGGCGGCCGCGCGGCGCGGCGCGGTCGCGGTGCGCGCGGCGGCAGCGTCATAGCTGCGCGCAGCTTGGTCGCCGGCATCGCCGCCACGCGCGATCGGGGGTGCCTCCATCTGTGCGGCCTCAAAGGCGGCGCGCATGATGCGCTCGTGCACATCGGGTAGCACATCGAGCGTGGCGAAATAGTCGGCCGGGGTCTCGGCGCGGCGGATGCATGCGCAGCTGCCGTTCTCGCGCAGCAGCACCTCGGCGTGGCGCAGGCGGCCGTTGTAGTTGTAGCCCATCGCGTGGCCGTGGGCCCCGGTGTCGTGGATGACGAGCAGATCGCCGCGCTCGACCTCCGGCAGCGCGCGCTCGCGGGCGAACTTGTCGTTGTTCTCGCACAGGTTGCCGCATACGTCGTACGTGCGGGTCGCGGGCCAGCGGCTCTTGTCGGGTCCGACCTCCTGGCCCATGACGGTGATGTGGTGGTAGGCGCCGTACATGGCGGGGCGGATCAGGTCGCAGGCGTTTGCATCCACCCCGATGTAGTCGCGGTAGGTGCGCTTCTCGTGGATGGCGCGCGTCACCAGGCAGCCGTAGGGCCCCAGCATGAAGCGGCCCATCTCGGTGTAGATGGCCACGTCTCCCATGCCGGCGGGCACCAGCACCTCTTCGAAGGCGCGCCGCACGCCCTCGCCGATCGCGCGGATGTCGTTGGGCATCTCGTCAGGCCGGTAGGGGATGCCCACGCCGCCGGAGAGGTTGATGAAGCCGATGTGCGCGCCGGTTTCGCGCGCGAGGCGCACGGCGAGGTCGAACAGGATGCGCGCGAGGGCGGGGTAGTAGTCGTTGGTCACCGTGTTGCTGGCGAGAAAGGCGTGCAGGCCGAAGGTCGCGGTGCCGCCGGCGCGCAGCATGCGGAACGCCTCGAAGAGCTGCTCCTCGGTCATGCCGTACTTGGCCTCGCCCGGGTTGTCCATGAGGCCGTTGGCCAGGCGAAACAGGCCGCCGGGGTTGAAGCGGCAGCATACGCGCGCGGGCAGCGGACCCACCTGCTCCTGCCAGAAGGGGATGTGCGTGATGTCGTCGAAGTTGACGGTGGCGTCCAGACGTGCGGCCAGGCGGAAATCCTCGGCGGGTACGTCGTTGGCCGAAAGCATGATGTCCGCGCCGTGGCAGCCGAGCGCCTGGGCGAGCATGAGCTCCGTGGCGCTTGAGCAGTCCAGCCCGCAGCCGTATTCCTGCAGGATGCCGATGAGCGTCGGGTTCGGGTTCGCCTTGACGGCGAAGTACTCGCGAAAGCCCGGGTTCCAGGCGAAGGCGTCCCGCACCGCCTCCATGTTGCGGCGGATGCCGGCTTCGTCATAGAGGTGAAACGGCGTAGGGTGGTGCTCGACGATGTGGACGAGCTGGTCTTTGGTCACGAAGGGTGCTTTGGGCATGATGCCTCCCATATGGATAGCGCTCCTGCAGATGCAGACAGTCCTGCGGGTGTTTCCCGCAGGCCCACTCCGCGCGCCGCGCCCGGCACCCGAAGTTCGGCGGAATTGCCCGGGCGCAGGGTCGGGGCCTGCCGGCTCGCCTGCGCTTCATCGCTTCCGCACCTCTATCTGGTGAGTACTTTAGCATGACAAAGCGGCCGCGGCACCCCGGCGGATGCATGCGGCGTGTCTGCAACAGGTTCGTAACAAAGCGGATGCATCGACGCGGCCTGCGGTGCGCTGGCTATACTGGCTCAAAACGAGCAGGCTGGTGGGAGAGGAGCGAGGCGATGCGGGGAACGGATGGATGCGCGCATACGAGCGGCACCGGTGGTGCGGCGAAGGGCGCGGGCGTGTCGGACCGCAGGACCGCCCCGCAGCTCATGGAGTCGGCCGAGGAGCTTAAGCTGCTGCGAAGGTTCCGGCGCGACCTGCATCGGATTCCCGAGCTCGATCGCGCCGTGCCGCGCACGCTCGCCTATATCGAGCGGGTGCTCGCCGGGCTTGCCTGCGAGGTGCTCCATCCATGTCCGGGTTGCGTGTGCGCCCATTTCGATCTGGGCCGCACGGATTGCGTGGCCATCCGCGCCGACATCGACGCGCTGCCGATCGCGGAGCAGACGGGCTGCTCGTTTGCGTCGGAACATCCCGGGCGCATGCACGCGTGCGGGCACGATGCGCACATGGCCATGGCGCTCACCTGCGCCGTATGGGTCGACCGCGTGCTGCGCGAGCGGCCCGAACTGCTGGCCCGCAACGTGCTGTTCGTGTTCCAGCCGGCGGAGGAGACGACCGGCGGGGCGCGGTCGGTATGTGAAAGCGGGGTCTTTGCGCGCTACGGTGCCCGCGCCGTCTTCGGCTTCCACGTCTGGCCCGACCTGCCCGCCGGCGTCGTGGCCTCGCGGCCGGGTGCGTTGCTGGCGCGTTCGAGCGAGACCCATGTGCGGATTTTTGGCCGCAGCCTGCACATCGCCAAGACGCTCGGGCTATCCGATACCGAGCTGGCCGATGCGGGTCTGGCCGCCGCGCGCTTTGCGGCGGGCACACGTGAGCTCATGGGCCGCCTGGCGCAAGACGAACCCTGCATCTGCATGTTCGGCAAGCTGCGGGCCGGGACGGTGTGCAACGCGGTGGCGGGTCAGGCGGAGCTTGCCGGGAGCCTGCGCGTGTTCTCCGACGCCATGTTCGACCGGGCGCGCGCCGAGCTGCGCGCGCTGCTCGAAGAGGTGTGCGCGGCGTGCGGCTGCACGGGCGAGATCTCCTTCGCCGAAGGGTATCCAGCCGTGGTGAATGACGATGAGCTGTTCGCGTGCGCGGAGGCGGCGCTGCCCGGCTTGGCGCGCGTGGAGCAACCGCTGTTGATCGCTGAGGACTTCTCGTTCTACCAGCGGTGCCTGCCGGGCGTGTTCTTCCTGCTGGGCGTGGGTGAGCCGACGGCCGGGGCAGACAGCGCTGCGGCGTGCGAGGGCGGCCTTCAGGCGGATGCCGGCGCGCCGTGCATCGCTGCGGATGCGGACTGTCTTGGGTACGCTCGAAGCGGGCTGCATACGAGCACGCTCATGTTCGACGAACACATCCTGTCCGCCGGCGTCGGCACGTACCGTCGCCTGCTGTTGAATCTATAAGATGGCGATGGCCTGCCTGCCGCCCGCGAACGTCGGGATGCCGGGCGAGGGCCGGCATCGCCGCATGCTACCCGGAGGGCGCGTCTGCCGCGTCCGCCTGAGCCTGATCTTCGGGGTGTGCGGGCAGCGCGTCCTGGATGGAGCTGTAGATGAGCTGCACGTACGCTTGGGCGCCCTGCTCGGATAGGTGCGTGCCGTCGCCGTCGAACAGCTCGTTTTTGCCGGTGCTGTAACCGTACCAATCGACGACGCGCACGTTGCTGTACCGCTCCGCCGCCCGCGACAAGGCGGCGTTGGTGTCGCCCTCCCAGGCGTCCGGATGCCGGGTGTTCACGAATACGGCGATGCGCGCGTCGCCGACCTTCGCCATGAGGGCGTCGACCATCTGATCGCTGACCGGGCCGTTGGTGCCCAGCGCGAATACGGAGATCTTGCCCGCCTTGTGCTCCTGCAGATAGGTGTCGTATACAGCGGTTCCGGCGGAAAACTGGCGATTCTTGAGCGCGTCGATGTGCCCGTGCGGGAAGGTGCGCTCGAAATACGGCACGGCGCGCAGGGAGACCGAGTCGCCGATCATCAACACGTCGAAGGCATCGGCCGGGAAGGGATTCGTGTTGTCGGTCTCGGCTGGTGCGTCCGCGTTCTTCGCACTGCCGGGAGCGCCTGTCGCCTGATCGGTGCCTGCGCCCTGCCCGCCGCCGGACACGTCCTGCCCGTCGGTGTCCGCCGGCTTGTCATCCGCCTCCGTCGGTGTCCCGTCCTGCAGCAGCGCCGCCCCCTCGGCGCTCAGCGCGGAGGTGTTGGGGACCAGCGCAAGTCCGCCGCAGGCCACCAGCAGGAATGCGGCGCAACCTGCCAGCGGGACCGCATGGCGCCGAGCGAACGCGCCGCGGGCATCGCGGCCCTGCCGGACGGCGCGTAGCGTCCGCCCGAGGGCGCCGTGCCGAAACGGCGTCTCGATGAAGCGGTAGCACAGCGCGGCAACGGCGACAACGAGCGCGACCTGGAGCGCGTACATCCACCAGGGCGTTTGCGAGACGTCGCTGGCCGGGTTCATGAGCAGCAGCAACGGGTAGTGCCACAGGTAGATGCTGTAGGAGCGCTTGCCCACCCAGACGAGCGGACCCCAGGCAAGCGGGCGCGCCAGCAGGCTGCCGGGACGGCTGCACGCCAAGACCATCGCCAGCGCAAGCGCGGTGGCCAGCACGGTGCCGCCGCGGTAGGAAAACGCATCGTAGCCGTTGGTGAAAAGAGCCAGGGCGACAAGTCCCAGGAGCCCTGTGGCACCCAGTGCGTCCAGTGGGTTGCGGATCGCGATGCCGGCAGGTGCGGTGCCGGGCGCCGCTTCGGCTGCGTTATGCCGCAGGCGGCCGAGGCGGCGCGCGCGTTGGCCTATGGCCTGCGGGGTCAGGGCACGCGGTGGTACCAGGGCGAGCCAGCAGCCCATAAGCAGCGAGAACGCTCTCGTGTCCGTTCTGTAGTACACGCGGCTGGGGTCGGCTCCGGGGGTGTAGAGCAACGCCATGGCGAGCGCGGAAGCTGCCGCTAGAGCGAGGGTGGTGCGGCGCATGGTGCGGGGCGATGCATGGAGACGGAACGCCGCCAGCAGCACGAGCGGCCAGACGAGGTAGAACTGCATCTCGACGGCGAGCGACCAGAAGTGCGTGAGGGGAGAGGGGTCGCCCACCTTGCTGAAATAGGACACATCGTGCGCGATCTGCCACCAGTTGTTGCAAAACAGCAGCGATGGCAGGATGTCCGGCCGCATCTTGGTGAGCATGACGTGGTTGCATACAGTGCAGAGCGCCGCCGTGACAACGACGACCGCAAGGGTCGCAGGGAGCAGCCGACGGAGCCGGCGTATCCAAAAATCCTTGAGGTCGATGCGGTGCGTGTGGACGAACTCTGCGACGAGCAGGCGCGTGATCAGGTATCCGGATAGCACGAAAAACACGGTGACGCCGAGCATGCCGCCCGGGAGCGTGCGGGGGCTGAGGTGATAGAGCACGACTGCGGCGACGGCGAGCGCGCGGATGCCGTCGAGCGACGGGATGTAGGGTAGCCGGCGGCTACGGATTGGGTTCATGCGAAGTTGCCTTTCGACTGTGTTCCACACCTAGTGTAGTCGGAACGCATGTGTTCGGGTCGGTGGCTCAACGCTCGGTTCACGCCTTGGCCGATGCGGCGGCGCTCGGTGCTGCCGGCCAAGGCGGCCTTAGCTCGCAGCTAATGCGCGGCGTCTGTTCTTCCTCTATAACCATGTGCACGGGGCCGCGTGGGCGGCCGTATCTTGGAAGGGAAAGGACCCTCAATGCAGGACTCGCAGAAAACTCGCCGCAATTCCGCTGCTGCCATCACCGGACTGGTGCTGGGCATCATCGCCGCCGCTACCTCGCTGATTCCCATCGTCAACAACCTGTCGTTCGTGCTCGCCATCCCCGGCATCATCTTCGCCGTCATCGGCCTGGTTGCGTGCCTGCGCGGCAAGCGCGACAACAAGGTCATGGCCATTGCGGCCACCGTTGTGAACGTGGTGGCCATCGCGCTGGTGCTGGGCAGCCAGAGCATGTACAGCGCCGCCATCGACCAGGCGACCAAGGACATGAACGTCCCGGGCAGCGCGGTCTCCTCGGGTTCGGACAGCTCGGATGCTGCAGGCACCGACGAGCAGCCCTACACGGTGACCGACGAGGCGCTCGACTCCTCCAACGAGTACGCCGCCTCCATCACCGGTACGCTCACGAACAACTCCGACCAGGACAAGAGCTACATCCAGGTTGAGTATCGCCTCTACGACGCGAGCGGCGCCCAGATCGGCACCGCGCTGGCCAACACCAACAACCTGAAAGCGGGCGGCTCCTGGAAGTTCGAGGCTCTGTGCACCCAGGCCCCTTCCGAGATCGCATCGTGGGAGCTGGCCGAGGTCAGCGGCTTTTAAGGTAGCGACACCCGCCGATGGGTGCCACATGCCGGTGCGGCAGATGGGCGGAAGGGCAGTTGCCCCGCACGTTTGCATCCTTTTCGCCCGTACCGACAGGGTAGTATGAAATGATAACCGTTCGCAGCCGCCGTCCAGACCTGCGGCTGCGAGGCTTTGAGATGGGAATGTGTGCTCCATGGCCGAACGACTCACCGATGAACTCCTGCAGGAGCTGCTCGATGCCCCGAGCATCGACAGCTATGTTGCCGGCCATGAGTTTTCCGAGCGCACGCTCGCCGACTATCTGCAGAAGCTGCTGCAGGAGAAGCACCTCGAACGCCCGCGCGTGGTGCGCATGGCGGATCTGAACGAGACGTTCGGCTACCAGATCTTCAAGGGGACGCGTCGGCCGAGCCGCAACAAGGTGCTCCAGATCGCCTTCGCGATGGCGCTGACGATCAAGGAGACCGACCGCGCGCTCACCCTTGCCGGCGCGCAGGCGCTGAGCTGCAAGGACCGGCGCGACGCCATCATCATGTTCTGCATCGACCGCGGCTGCTCCCTGCAGAAGGTGAACGAGGAGCTCTACCGATTCGGCGAGGAGACGGTGAGTTAGGTAGAGGCGCCGCGCTGCGTGGGGCGATGGGACGGCGTGCGCTGTTGCAGGCGTTGCCCGCGTTGCAGGTGCGTTGTGATGGCATGCGCTGCTGCAGGTGCTGGCCGCGTTGGCGGGAGCGGCGCGCCGTGATGCATGAGCATGGGGGCGGCACCGCAGGATGCTGCGGGGCAGCGTGTGTTGCTGCAGGGGATCGTTTATCGTCGGCGGAAATGGTGCATCGCGCGATGGTGCGGTCCTTATGGCGCCATCGTGAAATTATTGCGCGCGGTTTCGGCTATGATGAACCCCATGGATGAACATGATGTGACAGATGAGCTCGGGCGGTTTCTCGCGCATCGCGATCGGCAGGATGTCTATCGCGTGGAGCGCGTGCTCAAACGCACGCCGTTCGAGACCACCGAGCTCGTCTACTTTCCGGGTCCTGCTCAATCTGAGCTGGGCCCGTTCGTGCGCAAGCGCATCGCGCTCGATGCGCACGTGGGCGCGTCATACGAGGCGCTGTTCGCGGCGCAGCGCAGCGGCGTTCGCCTGGCGCACGTGCCGCGTATGGTTGAGTGCGCGCGCCTGGGCGACGAGCTGACCGTCGTGCTCGAATACGTGCCGGGTCGCACGCTTGCCGAGACGGTGCGCGCCGAAGGGGGCTCGTTGCAGCTCGCGGCGCGCGTGTTCCCTGCGATCTGCACGGCGGTGGCCGAGTTGCATACGCGCCTGGACCCGCCGCTGATTCATCGCGATTTAAAACCGAGCAACATCGTGCTTGCGGGCGAGGGGCCCTGCGACGCCGTGCTGATCGATTTCGGCATCGCACGGCTCTATCGCGCCGGGGCCGAGACGGATACCGCGCATTTCGGGACGCGGGGCTATGCGGCGCCGGAACAGTACGGATTCGTCCAGACCGACGTGCGCACCGATGTGTACGCCCTGGGTGCGGTGCTTGCGTATTGTTGCTGTGGGATCGATCCGACCGGTGCGCTCGACCCCGCGGCCCTGCGCGCACATGGCATGCCCGAGCCCGTGCTGCAGGTGGCGCTGAAGGCCGCGGCGTTCGACCCGTCGGCTCGCTTTGCGAGCACGGCCGAGCTGGCGCGGGCGTCTCAGGCCGCCTGTGCGGAGGCGTTGCAGCTTGCCGCGGCCGCGCCCGAGGTCGACGGCGCGCCGCGGGCTGCTGCAGGGGGTTCTGGCGGCATGCATGATGACGGCGCGCTGCGCGAGGCGCCAACGTCGCCCGCGTCCCAAGGGGACTTAGTGATTCGGGAAGCGGACGCCGCTGCCCGCGTCCCTGCAGGCGCCGACGAGCCGCTGCAAGAACCCGGTGCCGCTCCCACGGGTGCTCACCGCCGCGCCGCGCCCGCCTGGGGCCGGCTGCTCCCGCGCCAGCTGAACCGCATTCCCGCGTGGATCGGCGTGCTGTGGAACGCCGCGGTGCTGATCGTGTTCATCGCGTTCGTGCGCGAGGCGGTGCTCGACATCCTTACGCCGGGGCCGAAGGATGCGGCCTATCCGCTCTGGTTCGTGGCATTCCGCAACGTCGTGGGCATCCTGCCCGGCATCGCTGCCGTGGGCTATCTTCTGCTCGATCGACGTGGGCTGTATCGGCGCGTGCCGGCGCTCGCCGCTGCCGGTTGGCGTCGAGAGCTTGCGGCGTGCGCCATCGCCGTGGTCGCGCCGCTGCTCGCAACGGTGCTGGTGGGACTGTTCCTGTAGGGCGGGACGAGTCGAGTTGCCGCAGCTTTAGATCTTCATCATCTCGCGTGCGGTGTTGTTGAACCAGTTAAACCAGTTGGGCGGGCAGTATTTCTTGGCGCCCTCCACGCTGATCGTGTAGCCGTAGCCGCGAGCCAGGCCGGCAACGTGCGCGTCGATGGCTTCCTCCCAGCTGCTCCAGCTCATCTGGCCCCAGCCCCAGGCGTTGTGCGGCTTGAAGCAGTTGGCGCCCTTGGAGCTCTCGGTATTGGAGATGGCCGGGGACCAGCGCGGATCCACGCCGTATTTCCACGCGGCCTCGGCAAATGTCTTGCCCTGGCCGGCGAGCGGGGAGCCCGCCAGGTAGGCATCGATGCGCTCGGTCCAGGTGGCGACGAAGGTGGCCTGGTCGACGTTCCAGTCAACCGCGCCGGTGTCCACGGCAACCACTGAGCCCGCGTCCTGCCCGCCTTGGACAGCGGCCTGCGCCAGCAGGGCCGCGTCCGCCTTCATCTCGGCCTCGGCCTTTGCCTGGGCGGCATCGCGCTGCTCCTGCGCGGCGGCCAGGGCGTCTGCGGCGGTCTTCTGCTCGCTTTCAGCCTGTGCGCGCGCCACCTCGAGCTCGGCCTTCTCGGTCTCGAGCTGGGCTTGGATGCTGTTCAGCTGCTCGACGGCGTCGAGGTTGGCGTCCTGCACCTGGCCCATGTACTTCATGGTGGTGATGAATTCATCAAGGCTCTGGGTGTTGAGCATGAAGCCCATGAGGGCGTTGGAGCCCTTTTGGTATTTGTAGAGCCCGCGCATGGCCTTGCTGGCCTTGCTCTGCACGGCGGGCAGCTGGGCTTCGAGCGCGGCGATGTTCGCCTCGTTGTCGGCAGCCTGCGCCTGAAGGGCCTCGAGATTCTTCGTTGCCGTTTCCAGATCGGCGGCGGAGGTCTCAACGTGTTTTTGGGTCTCGGTGAGCGTGGCTTCGGTTTGTGTTGTGATTGCTCGTGCCGGGACGGGGAAGAGCACGCCTGCGAAGAGCGTTCCCGCAAGGCCGACGCCTGCGATGAGGCGCGCGCAGCGGCGGGAGACTCCGAAAGCATGCATGGTGGGATGCGTGTCCATAACCATCCTCGTCTGCTATGCCTACCTTTGACGATTGCATCATAGCACCAGCTTCGAGTTCAACTTGAACCTTAGACTATTGTTAAGGTTCAAGTTGAAGGTTGAACCTTGCTCGACCTGCCCGTTTGGCGAGATGTGAAACAGTTTTGAAGTTTCAAGCTCACCTTGAAGGTGAACCTTGTGTGCGAACTCAAGCAGGATGAAGGCGAGCTCCATGCTAGGATACTGATGCATTCAAATGGTCGCGATGGTGGCGCGGAGACGCGCGGGCGAGGTCGCTGAGCGGCATCGCCCAGGGGAATCGGGGTGCAAGTCCCCGGCTATACCAGTAACCGTAACTCGGACGTCCGCGGTAGGGGCGCTGCAGATCGGGCAGCGTGCGCGGGCGAATGACGACAAGTCGGATCGCCTCCCATCCGGTCGCTGCCGCATGCGCGCGCAGCGTACGACCCTGGACAGAAAGGACCGTGCATGTTCGAGTTCGAACGGCGCAAGTGCAACGTAGCGGAAGATGGGGGAGGAGCTGGGCGCGTCGGCGCGCGTCGGCGCCCGCACGTCTCGGCCTGCTTGGGCCTGAGGGTGCGCCGGGCGTTCGTTGCCCTGCTGACGGCGGCGTTGGTGCTCAACGCCGCGCCCACGACGTTGTGGGCTGCCGCGCTTCCTGCAGCTGCGGCAGAAGATGCCGCACAGACCTCCGTGGCCGCTTCGGGCACTGCGGCTCAGGAAGGCACCGCGACAGCAGGCGGGGAATCGGCTGCTGCAACCGACGGCACGACCGATGCGGCAGGCGGTACAATCACCGGTACCCCGGCTGCTGACGAGACCACGTCCGGCCAGGAGGCTGCGACCGGCGACGCCGCCTCTTCTGCAGGGTCGGGCGTCGCATCTGCCGATGGCGCAACCGATGCGCGCAGGGATGCGGCGGCTGACGACTCCGATTCTGCGGCGTCTTCGGCCGATGCCGCGTCCGCGTCGCAGGCGGCGGGCACGGCTGCGGATGCGAACGCATCGTCTGCCGAGGATGCCGCCGCAGGCGCGCAGGATGCCCAGACCATCACCGTGACCGCCAAGGTCGTCGGCATCAGCGATTTCGATGACGAGGGTTCTTGCAGCTACCAGGACTGGATTCCGCTGAGCGAGGTCACGGTTCAGACGAGCGAGAACGCCACCGCCTGGGACGTGTTCTCGAAGCTGCTTGATCAGGCGGGCTATACCTACCAGGCGAACGCGCTGGGTCCCACTTCGATCACGGACCCCTCGGGCCGCGAGCTGGACAGCGATTTTACTCCTCCGTATTGGTACTGGTCGTTCTACGTGAACAGCCTCTATGCAAACGAGGGCTGCACCACCTACCGCCTGAAGGACGGCGACAGCATTGAGCTGCGCTACGTGTTCGGAGACATCGTCCCTGAGGACCCGAACGGCTCGGTTGAGGTCGATCCCACCACGCCGCATCCCGATATGGACTCCGATTGGCAGGGCTTCGGCAACGGTGGCGCCGGCTCGGTAACCGATGCGGCAACCCCCACCGAGCAGGGCAAGGCCGCATGGGCCGCGGGTCTGCTGACCGACGACGAGGTCGAGGCGGGGGCGTCCCTGTTCGTGTCCGACCCGATCGTGGCCGGCGGCAAGCTCTATGTGGTTTCCGGTTCTACCTCCTATGGCCCGGCGCCCACCTTTACGCCCACCAGGAGCCTGGCGCGCCTGCAGGTGATCGATCCGGCCACAGGCGCGGTGGAGCGCCAGGTGACGCTCGGCACCACGATGGACGCTACCTGCCGGCCCGTGTACGCACAGGGCATCATCGTGATCCCGCTGTCGGGCGGCTATCTGCAGGCGGTTTCGGCCACCACGCTCAAGACCTTGTGGGTGGTGCCGGCCACCTCGAACGGCCAATCGCTGTGCACGCTGACGGTCGAGGGCGACTACGTGTATGTGGCGGGCCTTGACGGGATCGATGAGTCGAGCCTGGCGAGCTCCGGCTCGGTGGTGCGCTATCGCCTGTCGACCGGCGCGCGTGTGGGCCTGACGACGAACAAGACCGCCGGGTACTATTGGGCCGGTGGCGTGACGCAGGGCGAGTACTACGTGATCGGCGACGATGCCGGCACGGTGCACGTGTTCTCAAGCGACCTGTCGCGCGAGGTGTCCGCACTCGACATCTCGGTAAGCCCCCTGCGCTCCACCTTTGCGGTGTACGGTGGGTTCATCTATGCGGTATCCCGCGATGACGGTGTGCTGCACAAGCTGGCGGTCGACGCGTCGGGCTCGGTGCGTGAGGTTGCCTCGGTGAAGTTCGCTGGCTATTCGACCTCGTCTCCGAGCATCAGCGGCGGCTATGCGTTTGTCGGCGGCGCCACGGGCAGCGGCTGGGGGTCTGCGGGCATCTTGGCGGTGGTCAACCTGTCCACCATGTCGGTGACGGCCACGGTGAGCACGGCCGCCGGCGCTGCGCTGCCGGGCGATGTGAAGAGCGCCCCGCTCGTGGCGACGCGCAACGGGTCGACCTACGTGTACTTCACCTGCAACGGTGCGGCGGGCGACTACCCCAACTACACGTCGGGCGGCGGCATCTACCTGTATCGTCTGGGCGATGCCGAGGCGAGTGTTCTGTTCCAGCCCGGTGAGGGCATGGCGAACTACTGCACGGCCTCGATCGTATGCGATGCGGCGGGCAACCTCTACTACACCAACGACTCCGGCCACCTGTTCAAGGTGACGGCTGCGGCTGGGACGGACGGCGGCGACGGTGGCCAGGACAACGGCGGGCAGGATTCCGGCAACGACGGCTCTTCCAGCAACGGCGGCAGCTCCGATGCGGGTTCGACTGCGGGCGGAAGCGCGAACGCGGGTGCCCAGGCCACGGGCCCGGCTGCGCTGGCGAAGCGCGTCTCGGCGCCCGCTGCGGCGTTTGCTCCGCTTTCCCGCACTGCCGGCGCACAGGGATCGGCATCTGGGGCGACCGGGGACACGGCCGAGCCGACCGCTGCGAGTGCCACTCGCACGCGCAGCTCGGATGCTGCGCGCGCAGACGATGCCGATCTGTCGGCGTCTGCCGAGCGGGCCGGCTTCAACCCCTGGGCGCTGGGCGCCGCGATCGCCGGCGCCGCGGTGCTGATCGCGGCGGCGATCTACCTGGTTGCCACGCGTCGTCGCACGCGGTAGGGGGTTCGCATGGCGAAGGAGAAGCACGGAAGGCGGGTTGGCGCCGCGGGTTCGACCGGCGCTGCGGACCAGGGAGGCGCTGCGGGCCGGGCTGATGCCGTGGGCCAGGTTGGCACCGTGAGTCGAGCCAATGCCGTGGGCGGGGTGGACGCTGTGGACCAGGCGGAGACCATGGGCCGAGCTGATGCCGCGAACCAGACGAATGCCGTGGACCAGAGAAAGGCTGCGGGCCGGGCGGTGGATGTGGACCAGACGGACGCTGCAGACCAGATGGACGTCGCTGGCAAGGCGACGGATATGGGCTGCGGGCTTTCGGCTGCGTCTGACCCTGGGGTCCGGGCAATTCAGGAGGATGGGCGCTCCGTGGGGCAGGTGCCCACCGGGACGGACTGCGGCGCGCAGGCGGCGGGCGACGCCGGACGCGAATCGACGGCGCCTCGCGATACTGCGCCCACCGCACGGCTGACGAGTCCCTACGTGACGTTCGAGGATCCGGCGGCTGCAGATGGCAGCTCGACGGCGCGACCTGCGGCGGCCTCCCGCCGTCGCGGGCGCATCGCGGCGTCCGTGGCCGTCGCCGTGGGGCTTGCCCTCATCGTGTGCTCGCTCGGCTTCATGGCGCCGGGTGCCGATGCTGGCTGGTCGCTCGCCTGGCTGTTCCAAACCACGGCATCCGAGGCCGACGCATCCGGCGCCGGCTCTGCCGCGGGGTCGGCTGCGTCGTCGTCGGGGTCGGGTGCCGCCTCTGATGCGGACGCCAGCCAGCAGGAAGGCGATCAGCAAGCCGCGGGGGCATCGGAAGCGTCGGCTTCCGAGGACGCTGCCGGCGCCGCCTCGTCCGGTGGCTCGGCATCATCCGGCTCGGGTGCGCAGGCGCCCGCCGATGCTTCCGGCGCGGCGGGATCTGCTACCGCCTCGTCCGGCAGCTCCGGGCAGGCATCGGACGGCGCGGCGACAGGGGACTCCTCCTCAGCCCAGCCCGAGCAGCCGCAGCGTCAAACGGTGACCGTATCGGTTGCGGTGAGCTCGGACGCCGCGGGCGGCTCTGTGGCGGCGAGCGGGACCTACACGTTCGACCAGGGGGCTACGGTCTACGATGCCCTGCGGGCGCTGGGGCTCAGCGTCAACGCCCAGTCCTCGCAATACGGCATCTACGTGAGCGCCATCGGCGGCCTGGCCGAAAAGGAGCACGGGGCCACGAGCGGCTGGATGTATACCGTGAACGGCCGGGTGGCCAATGTGGCGTGCAGCGCGTACAAGCTGCATGATGGCGATGCGGTGAGCTGGTATTACGTAACCGGAAACTAGGGTTCGCGTTCCGGCCATCGGCGCACGTAGGGTTCGGATTGTAGCCATCGGCACATCCCGGGTTCGGATTGAGGCCATCGACGCACATAGGGTTCGGCGTTCGTCCATTCAGAGGCAAAAAACCGCCTCAGATGGCCAAACGCCGAACCCTTGTTACACGAATGGACAGTATGCGAACCCGGGATGCACCAACAAGCGGACCCGGGTTCCGCTGACAGGTGACATGCAAGCCGATGCTTAGCTGTTGCGGCCGGCGTCCAGGAACTTACGGCGCGAGAAATAGTTGTACCAGGTCACGAAAAACGTCGAGATGAACTTCATCGCCATGGTGCCGATATTCAAGATGCCAACACCGATGAACATGTAGAGGTCGTTCAAGCCCAAGCCGACCGCGGAGAGGACCGCGAAGATGGTGAACTCGCGTTTGCGGCTCAGGTCGTCTCGGCGCGTGAACACGTACTTCATGCTGAGCAGATAGTTCACCACGATGGAGGCCGCAAACGAGACGGTGGTCGCCAGCAGGTAGTTCATCTGGGCGGCATGAAGCAGCCAGGCAAGCAGGGCGTACTCGACCGCTAGAGATGCGAGGCCCACGATGGCGAATCGCATGAACTGCTGAGTTGTAGGGGAGCCGGCTGCTGCGCGCACCGTATCACTTCCGACCTTGCGAATGGGTAACCTGTCTGCACCGGAGTGCCATATCATTTCAGTATACGAAAAACACCGCAGAAACGTAAGCTCTTTGTTCGGGTACCGTGTAGCGCACGTGAATCTGGGTCCGTGACATGCCCGAAATGCTCATCGTTTCCTGCCGCCCGTCGTCCGCTACCCGTCGTGTCTGCCGTACGGTCGCTGTCTTCCGCATCACGCGCGGTGGCCCCCGTCGCCCGCTTCGCCCGTTCGCCTTACGCGTGCTCTGCCGTCCCGCCGTCGAGCAGCAGCTTGCGCGAGATGAAGTTGTAGACCATCACCAGGGCCGTGGCGCAGATTTTGGCGATGTTCGCCTCCAGGGCAAGCCCGCGGTTGAGCGCCAGCACGATGCCGTCATTCAGCAGCAGGCCAATCACGGATAGGATGACGAAGATGGCGAACTCCCGTCGCTTGCTCATGCCGTCTCGATGGCTGAAGACGTACTTCATGCTGGCCACGTAGTTGAAGATGACCGACACCACGAAGCCCGCGGTATTGCTGGCGAGGATGTTGACGTTGCAGCCGTAGTGCAGCAGGTTCATGATGCCGAAATCGATCACGGTGGCGATGATGCCCACGATGCCGAATCCGGCGATCTGGCCAAGTAGCTTCTTCATGAGGAACCTCCTGTCTGCGCACGCCGGAGCGTACGGGCGGTCTGCCGCAGCGGCGTCGGTACCGCATTGTACCGAACGGGCGGTCTGCCACAGCGGCGTCGGTACCGCATTGTACCGAACGGGCGGCCGCCTCCCTGCGCATCTTGCGACAAGTGGATATTCTCCTCATAGCCGCTGAGTCCTATGGTACATTGCATGTATTTGCACGGCTGCGTTATACCACATGAACTGAGGAGCACCGTATGTGCGATTACATCCTGACAAGCGAGTCGACCGCCGATTACCCCCGCGCGTTTTTCGAGGAGCGCCATATTCCCTTCGCGAGCTTCCACTACGAGCTCGATGGGGCCGCCGGCTTGGACGACCTGTACCAATCGGTGTCCAGCGAGGCGTTTTTCTCCGCGCTCAAAGATGGCGGCCGTTCCACGACGTCGCAGCCGAGCGCCGGTGAGTACGCAAGCCTGTGGCGCCCCCATCTCAAGCAGGGTCTCGATGTGGTGCACCTGACGCTCTCCTCCGGGATCTCGGGTGCGTTCAACTCCGCCTCCGTTGCCGCCGAGCAGCTTGCGTCCGAGTTTCCCGAGCGCACGATCCATGTGGTCGATTCGCTGGCGGCAAGCTCTGGCTTCGGCCTGCTGCTCGAGCAGATGGCCGACCGTCGCGATGCCGGGATGTCCGCGGCCGACCTGGCCGACTGGGCGCGCGATCACCGCCTCGAGGTCAATCACTGGTTCTTCGTTTCCGACTTGGATTGCCTGAAGCGCGGCGGGCGCGTTTCGGCGGCGAGCGCGGTGATCGCCACGGCGCTCAAGATCTGCCCGGTTCTTGACGTGGATTTCGAGGGGCACCTGATCCCGCGCACGAAGATCCGCACCGCGCGCAAGGCCGTCCGCGAGCTGGCGCGCGTGTTCGCCGAGCGCGTGGAAGGCGGCGCGGCCACCACGGGTCCGTGCGCGATCTCACATTCCCACTGCCGTGAGGAGGCAGAACAGCTTGCCGAGATGATCGGTGCGTTCGCGCCGGCGCTCGCCGGCAAGGTGGCGATCTACGACATCGGTACCGTGATCGGTTCGCACACGGGTCCGGGAACCGTGGCCCTCTTCTTCATGGGCCAGCGCCGCAGCGCGTAGGCGAGGCGCGCCGGCTGCGGGTGCGGGCTCGGTTGCGCGTACGGGCGCGTCCGCAGCCGGGTTTCTCGCCAGCGGTCCGTCGGGGTCCGCGGGTGCGAAACCCAGGCCAGCCGCGTACCCCACGCCGTCCGTCCGGAGGGCGCCCGGAGCGGTGTCGCACCCCGCGTCTCCCGCCTGGAGCAGTGCCATATCCCAAACCGTCCGCCCGGAGCGGCGCCGTACCCTGGGCCGTCCTCCCGGCGGGCATCCCCGTGCGCCCTGTGCTCGAGGTGTCCGCCGGGCGTCGCTGCTATTTCCGCCCGCGGAAGAACGACAGCGGCGGGAACCCGCCCCGCCCCCGGTGACGGCGGCGCGTGGTGGCCCGGGCGATGAGCTCATCGGGGATCGGCACGTCGGCGCGCGCTCTCTCGAGCGGGTTGACGTCGGCGGCGGCCACCGGGTCCATGATGGGAGCGGTGGGCTTGACTTCGGCTTCCCGATAGCGGCGCATCATGTCGGCCTGGAGCTGCTGGGCTGAAGGCGGTGTCCAGATCACGGCGTTCGCGCCGGCCTGCACCGTCTCGCGCACCGACAGCGAGCTGCGGCCACCCGAGGCGATCAGCGGCAGGTTCGGATAGTGCTCGCGCAGCTCGCGTAGGACCGCGGGCGTGTCCTTGCCGGCGGCCACGTTCAAGATCTTCGCCCCGGCGCGCACCTTGGCGTGCGCCACCGCATCGCAGCGCACGACGGTGGCGATGACGGGAATGTCCACGAGGCTGCAGATCTGCTCGATCATCTCGGGCGGCGCCGGCGAGTTCACCACCACGCCGGCAGCTCCCTGCATCTCGGAAACGGCCGCCAGCTGCACGGCGCGCTTGCCGGTGGTCGTGCCGCCGCCCACGCCCACGAACACCGGGGCCTCGGAGGCGGTGAGCAGGGCCTGCGTGATGGCGGGTTGCGCAGTGAAGGGGTAGACGGCGAAGATCGCGTCGGCGTTGGAGTTGCGGATCACCGCGACATCGGTGGTGTAGAGCAGCGATTTGATGCGACGCCCGAACAGCGTGAAGCCGCCGCACTCGTCCAGCTCGTCGGGCACGCGCAGCGGCGCCTTGCGCAGGCGGCCCTCAACCGGCGAGGGCTCCATGGGCAGGATGCCGCCGGGAGTGACCGCCATAGGTCCCTCGGCGAACTCGTCGGCGAGCTCGACCTCGGAGAAGTCGATGGATGCCTCGATCTGCTCGGGGACCTCGGCGTCGACGGCGAGCGCCGCCGGGCTCCCGTCGTCGCCGTCGAGGGCGGCGGGTTCGATGTCGTCGTCGGCCTCGGCGCGTTCGATGGCCGGGATCGACCCGGTGGCGGAGGGCGAGGGCGCCGACGTGCCGACTGTGCCGGCGGGCGGCACAGCGGCGTTCGGCCGCGGGTCGGGCACGGATGCGGAGCGGTTGATGTCGGCGCCGCCGACGGCGGGGCGGGATTGGTTTTCCATGGATGCTCCCTCGAAATGAAGGTCTTCGACAGAACGGGGCGCCGTTTCGTACAGCGCATTGCGTCATTGTACCCGGGTCATCAAACGTCAGCGCGGTGCGTGCGCAACCACGTAGTATTCACGGCTCTGTTGATTCGAAAACCCTCCCGTGGCGGGCGGCTGAATCTGCTATTCTGAGCAATCGGAGAAACGAGTCAGAAAGGTCCGGCGGACATGGAAGCGATGGGTTTGCAAGACGTCCTCATTCCCGTGCTGATCATCATCGGCGCCATCGTTGCCGTCGCGGTGGTCTACGCCGCCTGCGCCGCCGTGAAGGACCGTCGGGAGCGTCGGCGCGAGCAGGAGCTCGCCGCCCGCCGCCGTCGTGAGCGCGCACGGGGAGGCAGCCACACGCGGCTGTAAGCGCGCATCCGGCGTTGCAGGCACACCACGTATGGGAATGCCCGCGCCCCTTTGGTGCATCATCGCATCGGGGGCGCGGGCATTTTGCACCGCGTGGCAACGGGGTGGCCGCAGGGACGCGCGGGGCTGTGCGGCGCGCGCCTCGACGTTGTCGGCGCAGGTCGCGCTTCCGTAGGCTCCGCGCCGGGCTCTGCTGCTGCGCGGCGCCTGCGGCGTGGCGGCCCCGATCGTCCTGTGACGGTCGGCGTCTAGCGGCGCGTGCCGGCCTTCTTGCGCAGCGCGGCGACGAAGAAGCCCTCGAAGGCGCGTGTGGGGGCAACTAGAAGCGCCCCGGCAAGGCCGCACGGGAGCAGCGGGAGGGCGAAGGGGCCCTCAGCGCCCGCTGCCAGCACGATGGGTTGCGGCTCGCGCGGCTCGCCGTCTGCCGCGTGATCCCCGTCGGCGGCATCGAGCGCGATGGGGACGAGCTCGCAGTCCTTGTGGCGGCGTAGCGCCTCGGCAACGATGTGCTCGTTTTCCTCGGGCAGGATCGAGCAGGTGGAATACACGAGGGTGCCTCCCTGCTTCAGGACCGTCAGGCCGCGGTCGAGCAGCGCGCGCTGCGAGCGGACGGTCTTGGCGAGCAGGGCCGGGGTGATGCACCTCGCCGCTTTCGGGTCGTTCGCGCGCAGCGTGCCGGTGCCGGTGCAGGGGGCGTCGACGAGAACCTGGTCGAAGCGGAAGAACTCGTCGAGCCGGCGTGCATCGCAGCGCATGACCTGGACGTTTTCCGCGCCGAGCTTGCGCAGGTTGTAGGCGAGCTTTTCGGCGCGCGGGGCGCTCATCTCGCAGGCGGTGAGGTGCGCCGCCCCGCCTGCGAGCGCGGCCAGCTGCGAGGTCTTGCCGCCTGGCGCCGCGCACATGTCGAGCACGTCGGCGCCCGCGCGCGGCCCCAAGACCAGCGGAGGCAGCATGGAGGAGAGGCTCTGCAGGTACACGCTGCCCGTGCGGTAGAGCTCGAGGTCCCACACCGCACGTTCGCTCGTTTCTGCAAGCACGAAGGCGTCTGGGTACCACGCAGGGTGCGAAAACTCGATGCCCGCCTGTGCGAGCGCGGCGCCCACGGCGTCCGCATCGGTTGCAAGCGTGTTGGCGCGCAGCGTGACCGGTCGGTCGCGGGCATCCCCGAAGCCCTGCGCGATGCGCGCGCACGTGGCCTCGTCGTAATGCTCGGCTAGCGTCTCGGCAACGAATGCCGGCATGGTATCGGCGGCGTTCGGCATGGTGTCCACGCTCCTTGAGTGAGGGTTGCAGGAACAACCATTGTAGGGCACGGCGTGCGGCGACGGGGCGTGATCGTGGCGCGGGCGTGCTCGCGAGCGCGCAGGGCTACAGGGCGATGCCTGCCGCAAGCAGGGCGATGCAGGCAGCAAGCGCCGCGGCGTCGATGCGGGTGAGCGGGTAGCGCTTATACGAACTGTTCCGGCCGCGCAGGTAGAATCCACGCTGCTCGGCCGCAAGCGCCGCCGCGTCGGTCTTGCTCACCGAGGTCACGAGCAGCGGGATGCACAGCGGCAGCATCAGGCGCAGCTTTCGCAGCGGGTTCGCGGTGTCGAACGCCACGCCGCGCGCCGCCTGCGCCTCCATGATGGCGTTCATCTCCTGGGTGAACAGCGGCACGAACCGCAGGGCGGTCGTGAAGGTGAAGGCGTAGCGATAGGGGAGGTGGAGCACCTCGACGCAGGCGTTTGCGAGGTCGGTCAGGCGGGTGCAGGCAAGCACGAGCACGAGCGGCAGCGCCACGCCCACGAGGCGCAGGCAGGCCCGGCTGCCGGTGATGAGGCCGTCGGTGGTGGCGAGCGGGCCTACGGCGGTGCCGCTGCGGACGAAGGCGACCTGCAGGACGAACATGACCGCGGCGATCGGGACGAGCAGCTTGAGCATGCTCGCCAGGCGCCTGCCCACCCGGGCATAGCACCCCAGGGCCAAGATAAGGGCGATCTGGACGCCCAGCGCCGGCACCGATTCGGTCAAAAACAGTGCGGCGATGAGCGAGGCGGCCAGCGCCAGCTTGGTGGCGGGGTTGAGCCGGTGCATGAGCGTGGTGCCCGGCGCGTAGTCGAGGACGTTGATCATAGCGCGAGTCCTTTGACGGTGCGGACAAGGTCGGATACCTCGGACACGTTGGCAAATGCGCCCGAGACCTCACGGGAGAGCCTCTGCGTGATGCGGACGACCTGCGGGGCGGCGATCGCGGCCCGTGCCATCACCGGGGCGTCGGCGAAAATCTGCGTGCAAGGGCCGTCGGCGCAGATGCGTCCGCCCTCCATCACGATGACGCGCGTCGCGAAATCGCTCAGGACCTCCATGTCGTGGCAGACCATGATCACCGCGCTGCCGGCTGCGGCAAGCTCGCGCACCGCCTCCATGACGGTCATGCACTCGCGGTAATCCAAGCCCGAGGTGGGCTCGTCCAGGATGACCGCTGCGGGTTCGCGCGCGATCACGCAGGCGAGCGCCACGAGCTGCCGCTGCCCGCGCGAGAGGGCGAATGGTGCGGTCTGAAGCGGGAGGTCGAACCTCTCTGCCGCCCGCGTTGCGCGCGCGAGCGCCTCGGCGCGCGGTGTGCCGGTGATCTCGAGGCCGAAGGCGATCTCGTCGAGGACCGTGTTGCGGCACAGCTGCCGGTCGGGGTTTTGGAAGAGGGTGGCGGCGTGGACTGCCAGCTCGCTGGCGGCGTGCGTGCGCGTGTCCAGGCCGGCCAGCACCACGCGCCCCGCCTGCGGGCGCAGAAGGCCGCAGAGCAGCTTGGTGGTCGTGGTCTTTCCCGCTCCGTTGGCGCCTGCCAGCGCCACGATCTCGCCGGCGCCCACCGTGAAGCTGAGGTCGCGAACCGAGGCCGTGGCTCCCGGGTAGGTGAAGCTGGCGTTCTCGAGTGCGATCAGGGGTTCCGCCGGGCGCTGCACGGCGCCCCCAGCCGACATGCCCCCACTGCCCGCCGCCTGCGGGGCACATGTGCCGGCGTGCGGCTCGCAGGCACATGTGCCCGGCTCGCCGCAAGCATCGCCCAGGTTGCCGGCGTTGCCGTCCGGGTTGCCGGCAATGCCGGGCTCTGAACCCTCGCTGCCCGCTGCCCCGGCATTCGGGACAGCGGGCCCTGCGGCATCTCCGTGCGGTGCGCCCGTGCCCGCGGCGCCCACGATGCTGCGCACGAGCGCAACCGCCTCATCGTCGGTGAGGCAGCACGCCGCATCCCCGCCGAGCCCCGCCTGCGCCAGGCTGTTGGAGATGCGCACGCACCGCGGCGTGTCCACGCCGATACGCCGCAGCTCGTCGCTGTGCGTGAAAACCTCGCGGGGCGTGCCGGCCAGCGCCACCCGCCCCGCGTCGAGTACGAGCAGCTGGTCGCAGAACTCCGCGAGCAGCGCCACCGCCTGCTCGATGACAACGACGGTGACGCCTTGCTCGCGGTTGATGCGGCGCAAGATCTCGAAGACCGTGCGGGCGCTGGCGGGGTCGAGGGCGCAGGTGGGGGCGTCGAGCACGAGCATGCGGGGCCGAAGCGCCAGGATGGCCGCGATCGCGACCTTCTGCTTCTGCCCGCCCGAAAGCGTGGCGATCGAGCGGTGCCGCAGGTCGGCGATGCCCACCGAGGCGAGCGCCCAGGACAGGCGCGCCTCGATATCGTCGCGGCCCACCCCGAAGTTCTCCAGGCCGAACAGCAGCTCGTCCTCAACGTCTGCGGCCACCATCTGCGCGTCGATATCCTGCAGGACCGAACCGACCACCTGGGCGATGTCGGTCAGCGTGACGGTGCAGGTGTCGCGACCGTCGACGTGGGCGGAGCCGTAGAGCTCTCCGTGGAAATGATGGGGGATGGCCCCGGAAAGCACGCTGGCGAGCGTGGACTTACCGGAGCCCGATGCGCCGATGATGCCGCAAAACGCGCCCTCGCCCAGGGTGAGGCTCACGCCGTCAAGCGCTCGGCGCTCGCATCCGGCGTAGCGAAACGACAGGTCGCGCAGCTCGATGATCGCCCCCATGCGCTAGTCCTCGAGCCCGAGGGCACGGGTGATGGGGATGTAGAGCGCGCCCACGAGCACGGCGTTGAACACGGAGGTCAGCGCGATGACGGGCAGCATGAGGCCGGCGAGCTCGAGTGCGAATCCCATGAGGGCCATCTTGATCACCATGAAGATGGCGCCCGACAGAAACGTGGTCACGAAGGTGCCGGCCGCCGGGACCAGGCGCTGTGCGGCCGTGCCGGAGCCCGCCTTCACGATGGCCGCCATCGCCATGGCGGCCACGGCCTCGGCCACGAAGTCGATGCCCGGGGAGGTGGTGGTGATCTGGATGACCGCCGCCGAGATGAGCCCCATCACGAGCGCCTGTCCGATCGTGGGCCGCACGACGAGGATGGTGAGGCAGAAGGCGGAGATGATGAACTCGGGTGCGATGGCGCCGCCTGAGGCCGCCGAGATGGCCTTGCCCACCGTGAGGTTCAAGATGAAGCCGGCGGCGAGCAGGATGGCGAGCAAGATCAGGTCCTTGATGTCGAAGCCCTCCTTCTGGGCGGTGACGGTGCGGGGCTGCGGGGTGTTCTGAGACATGATGGGTATCCTTTCGAGGATGCGCCCGCGGGCGCTGGGTGAGGTGGGGACGTGGGGCGCGCGATGCGTGCGAGGAGCTGCGCGAACGGCATGGGAGCGTGGTCCAGGCGTGCGCGAGCTGCCGGTTACGAGGCGTGTGCGGAATGCCGATGCGACCGGGTCATAGAAAAAGGCCCCCGGTCAGACCGGAGGCCTCATGTGCGTTGCGTTCTGTATGCAGACGCGAGGGCTACCGCCGACCAACCGTATACGCATCGCGCCACCACCAGTTCATGCGGTTGTTGCTCATGGTGTTCGACATGGTGGGTGGCTCCTTCCAAGTTCGCCGGTTGACCGCGACGCTTCCGTCCGCGTCGTGTTGGGATGCACTATAGCATAGTGGAGTAGCCTCTGGGCGAGATTCTCGAAATGTTGCCGACTCGTTTCGTCGGCTTCGGCGCGGCTGGGGTGCGCACCGTGCCCGTCGGCGGGCTGTGCGGGGCGGCTCGGGAGCTGCCGGCGCCTGCCGGGCACCGCTACGCGGTCGGCTGTAGCTTGGCGAAGTCGTCCACGATCAAATCGAGGCAGCTCGGCAGCACGCGTGCGCCGAAGGTGCCGGTGTTGTGGTGGATGAGCTCGCCGTCGAACTGCATGCCGAGCGAGGGCGTGCAGGTGATCTTGGCCTCGCGACCCTGGAACATTTTGATCTGCGGGCGCCCGAGCGATGTTCCGGCGGGGTCGAGCACCCCGGCGAGTAGGGTGGGCAGCAGCTGCACCGTGGCTGCGGGCTCGATCACGGCGATGTCGATCAAGCCGTCGTCCATGCGGCAACCGGGGAAGAGGTTGATCTCGTTTTGGATGACGGCGGTGTTGCCCACCATGCAGCTGATGCCGTCGAGCTCCTCCACGCGCCCGTCAATCTCGAGGCGGAAATGCGCCACCTGCGGGACCGGCGTGGCGAGCGCGGACAGGAAGTAGGCGACCTCGCCCATGTCGGCCTTGTTCGCCTCGGCCTTGTGCATGATGTCGGCGTCGAAGCCGGTGCCGGCGATGATGATGTAGCCATGGCGCTGCACTTGCCCGTCTTCGTCGGTCCAGTACAGCTCGCCCATGTCGGCGCGGGCGCAGCGCCCGACGCGGCACGCCCGAGCGAGCGCGGCGGGCTCCGGCGCGTTGCCGATGTTGTTGAAAAACAGGTTGGCGGTGCCCGAGGGGAAGACGAGCGTGGGCACGCGGCTGTCGCGCAGGCAGTCCAGGACGTTCGAGACGGTGCCGTCCCCGCCTGAGACGACCACGCGGTCGAAGGAGCGGGCGTCGGCGGCGGCTTCGCCGCTCTCCATGCCCTCGCCGATGAAGCGCATCGTCACCTCGTCGCCCGCCTGCGACAGCGCGCGCATGAAATCGAAGATCTCGTCGGAACGGGGACCCGAGGCGGGGTTATGGATGATGAGGCAGCGCATAGGCGGTTTCCCATTCTGAGCCAAGCAGGGTATAGTTTCTAGACGTCGTAATCCTACCCGCAACGCGTGCGGGTGTCGCCAAATTCGGGTGATCCATGTACATTTCCACAAACGAGGACCTGTGCGCCTTCTGCGAGCGCGCCCGTTCGTTTCCCGCCGTCGCCATCGATACCGAGTTCCTGCGCGAGCGCACCTTCCACGCCAAGCTCTGCCTGGTGCAGGCGGCCACCCCTGAGGAGTGCGTCGTCATCGACCCGATCGCCGTCGACGACCTGAGCCCGCTGGCCGCGCTCATGGCCGACCCCGACACCCTCAAGGTCTTCCATGCCTGCTCGCAGGACATGGAGGTCTTGAGCCAGGTGCTGGGGGTCCTGCCCGCGCCGATCTTCGACACGCAGGTCGCCGTGGCCTTTTTGGGCGAGCGCGCGCAGTGCTCCTACAGCGCGGTGGTGTTCGCCTTCTGCGGCGTCTCGCTGCCCAAGACCGCCTCGCTCACCGACTGGTCCCGCCGCCCGCTCACGCCCGAGCAGATCGAGTACGCCGTCGACGACGTGCGCTACCTCATCGAGGCATATGCCGTCATCGAGGCGCGCCTGCGCGAGCAGGGCCGCCTGTCGTGGGTGCGCGACGAGACGCGCGCCCTGGCAGATCCCGCCCACTACCGCAGCGACCCGCGCGCCGCGTTCAAGCGCGTCAAACGCATCAGCTCCTGCACGCGCCGGCAGCTGGCCGTGGCGCGCGAGCTGGCCGCCTGGCGCGAGATGCGCGCCGAGCGCCGCGACATCCCCCGCAAGTGGATCATGTCCGACGAGACCCTGCTGGCCCTGTGCAAGCGCGCGCCGAAAACCGCCGACGAGTTCCGTTCCGTACGCGGCACCGAGCAGCTCACGGAGCGCGACGTGGAGGGGGCCCTTGTCGCCATCGCCAACGGCCGACGCTGCCCGCAGGCGAACTTCCCCTCGATCGGGCGGGCGCACCGTACGCCGACCCCGGAGCAGGAGAGCGTGGTCGATCTGATGTACGCGCTCATCCGCCTGGTGTCGGAGCGCTCCGGCGTCGCGTCCTCGCTCATCGCCTGCCGCGACGACCTGCTGTCCTATATCGACCACCCCGAGCGCAGCCGCCTGCGCGACGGCTGGCGCTTCGAGTTGGTGGGCACCTTGATCGACGACCTCTTGCGCGGCAACATCGGCCTGACGGTCAAGGACGGCGCACTGGAGATTCTCTAGGCGGCCGCTTCGCACGCAAGCATCGCCGCTGCACGCCCGCGCGGCGGCGTCGGCTGCATGGCGATGGTCCCGAGCCCCCTTCTCTGAGATGCGGCGCGGGCGCCGCCGGCGGGGCGCTCGGTCGGTCCGCGCGGGACGGTGTCGCCTTCGCGCGCATGGGCGTTTTGCGCAGGCGCGCGCCGGGCGTCGCGCGCACCGCACCGGTTCGGGTACAAGGCTGCCGACACATCTGTTTTTGCACCTGTTGAAAGGATCGACATGCCCTATTACGGTTACGGCTATGGCTACGGGTTCGGTATGGACCCAGCCTACCTGCTGCTCGTGGTGGTGTCCCTTGTGCTGGGCATGCTCACGCAGTCCTACATCGACCGCACGTACAAAACCTGGTCGCGCGTGTCCTCCGACGGCGCCTCGGGTGCCGAGGTGGCGCGTCGCATGCTCGACGCGAACGGCTGTGGGCGCGTGGGCATCAAGCATGTCGCCGGGCACCTTACCGACCACTACGATCCGCGTGACAACAACCTCTACCTTTCCGCCGACAACCTCTCGGGCGGCTCGGTGGCGAGCGTCGCGGTTGCCTGTCACGAGGCGGGCCATGCGGCCCAGCGCGAGCAGGGCTATTTCATGATGCGCGTACGCTCGGCGCTGGTCCCGTTGGTGAACTTCTCCCAAAACGTCTGGATGATCGTTTTCATCATGGGCGTGTTCATGAACCTGGCCGGCCTCACCACCATCGCGATCGCCCTGTTCGCGTTTTCCGTGGTGTTCCAGCTGGTTACCCTGCCGGTCGAGATCGATGCGTCGCGCCGTGCGGTCGCCTACATCCAGGTATCCGGCATGGGCGAGGTCAACGTGCGCGGCGCGCGCAAGGTGCTCACCACCGCGGCCCTCACCTACGTTGCCGCTGCGTTGACGAGCGTGCTGCAGCTGCTGTACCTGGTGGGGCGCACGCGTCGCGACGAGTAGGGGTGCGTGTGCGCATGCGGCCGGCCGCGTGCGCGAGCCCGGCGCGAAAGAAGTTGTCCGCGCGGCGCGCTACACTGAACGTGACAGGGATTCGATGAGGAAGGAGCGCAGGTGAGCGGTTGGAATCTCACCGGGGCGGCACCGGGCGCGGGCGAGGAG
>CABRIF010000019.1 GCA_902470925.1 uncultured Collinsella sp.
CGAGATTCCTCTACGTCTCGTGGGCTCGGAGATGTGTATAAGAGACAGGCCAGGATGTTGCCCCAGGTGGCCGTGGGCTCGGTGATGCCGGCGCCGATGAAGGTGAGCGATGCCTCGAAGATGATGGCGTCGGCCACGAGCGTCACGGTGAAGACCATGATCGGCGCGATGCAGTTGCGCAGCACGTGCTTGATCAAGATCCAGGGCGCCTGGGCGCCGGACACGATCGCGGCGCGCACGTAGTCCTCGCCGTACTCCGACACGATGTTCGCACGCACGATGCGCGCGATCTGCGGCGTGTACATGAAGCCGATGGAGAAGATGATGGCGGGCACGGAGTTGCCCAAGATCAGCACGAGGACGGCCGCCAGCGCGATGCCGGGCACGGACATGATGATGTCCAGCACGCGCATGATCACCTCGGAGATGCTCTTGCGCGCAACCGCGGCGATCGCACCCACGATCGAGCCGCACACCAACGCGAACAGCGTGGCGCCGAAACCGATCACGAGCGAGTACTGTCCGCCGTAGAGCATGCGGGACAAGATGTCGCGGCCCTTGTCGTCGGTGCCGAAGATGAACCCGCCGCCGGGCGCTTGGCGTGCGCTGAAGATCTCGAGCGGATCGTGCGGTGCGATCAGCGGGGCGAGGATCGCCGCGAGCGCCACGACCACGAGCAGCACGAGCGAGATCTTGCTGCTCAGCTTCATGTTCTTGAAACCGCCGAACCGCATGCCGCGGGACGCGGCCTCCTCGAGCTTGGCGGTTTGCTCTTCACGAATCTTTACCATGGCCTACACCGTCCTAATGCGCGGGTTGATGAGCAGGTACAGCATGTCAACCACGATATTGATGATGACGAAGGCCAGAGCCACGACGATGACGACGCCCTGGACGAGCATGGTCTCGCCGCCGGTGATGCCGGAAAGGATGGCCGTGCCCATGCCGGGCAGGTTGAAGATGACCTCGATGACGACGGCGCCGCCCATGAGGTAGCCGATCTTCAGGCCGAGCGTGGTGACCGGCGTGATCAGCGCGTTGCGCAGCACGTTGCGGGCGATGACCACGAACTCGGGCAGGCCGGCGCCGCGCGCGGTGCGCACGTAGTCGCGGTCGAGCTCCTCGACCATGGCCGTACGCACGATGCGGGTCATCTGGCCCGTGAGCGGGAACGCCAGCGCCACCGCGGGCATGAGCATGCGCGCCATGTAGCCGCCGGGGTTGGCGAAGAAGCTCGGCAGCGGGCCGGAGGCGGGCAGCACGTGCAGGTAGGACGAGAACACCAAGATCAGCAGGACCGCGAGCCAAAACGACGGCGTGGCGATGCCGGCGATCGAGAACACGCGGATGAGCTGGTCGGGCCACTTGTCGCGGTAGAGCGCCGCGACCACGCCGAGCACGAACGACACCACCGCGCCGATGATGAGGCCGATGAAGGTCAACTGGATCGTGACGGGCAGGGCCTTGGCGATGCGGTCGGCCACCGGCGTGTGGGAGGCGCCGTAGGTGCCCAGATCGCCGGTGAGCAGGCCGGCGATGTAGTCGACGTAGCGCTCGGGCAGCGGGTCGTTCAGGCCCTCCTCTTCCATGTACTGCTCGATGGCCTCCTGGGACGCACCCTCGCCCAGGGCGTTGCGCGCCGGGATGGACGGGTCGGTAAACGACATCAGGACGAACACCAGCAGCGTGACGCCGAGCGCCATGATAGGCAGCGCTATCAGACGTCGACCGATAAGGCGCAACAGATTGTTCACTGCGTTTCCCTCCTTGTATAGATTGCTCGATCTGCTTCGAATGACGCACGGCACGGGGGTCCAGGTAGACCTTGTCTCCCGGACCCCCGTTACGGCTGCGGTTTCAGCCGAGGATGTATAAGGCCGCCTGCGTTAGGCGCTGACGGTGCAGGCGTCGATGAAGGACAGGCCCGTGGTACCGATGCCCTTGAAGCCGTCGAGGCGGACGCCGTCGCCGTTGGCCGTGTCGCGCCAGGAGGCGGTCACGGTCTTGACCTGGAGCACCGGGTAGAGCACGGCCTGCTCGGCGATCATGTCGAAGCACTTGTTCCAGGTCTGCTGCTGCTCGTCGCCGGTCTGGCCGAGCGCGTCGGACATCATCTTGTTGAGCTCGGCCCACTCCGCCGAATCGTTCCAGCGGGCGCGCGTCTTCATCCAGGCGTTGTCGCCGTACCACCAGTTCATCAGCAGGTCGGGGTCGGCGCCGAAGCAGCTCGGGTCGCCCGGGGCGAGCAGCAGGTCGAAGTCGCTGCCGGCGTCGATGTCGGCGAAGGTGTCGGCGGTGGTGCGCTCCTTGAGCTCAACCTCGAAGCCCAGCTCCTTGAGGTCCTGCTGGACCTGGGTGGACATGGAGACGACCTGCTCGTTGTCGTTGGTGCACAGCACGATCTTGCCCGGGGTGACGCCTGCCTCCTCGATCAGGGACTTGGCCTTGTCCACGTCGTGCTTGTAGACCACGGAAGCCTCGTGGTAGTTCTCGAAGGTCTTGGGCAGGTAGCAGGTGGGGGCAACCGCCAGGCCATCGAAGGTGCTGTCGATCATCTTGTCATAGTTGAGCGCGTACATGACGGCCTGGCGCGCCTTGACGTTGTCCCAGGGCGCCTTCTTGGTGTTGAACAGCATGAAGCGCGTGGCGAAGCCGTCCACCGAGTCGATGGAGCAGCCGGCGCTCTCGAGCTGGCTCACGGCGTCGGCGGTGAGCATCTCCATGGCGAGCGTGGAGCCCTCCTGCTGGGCGGTGATGCGGGCCGTGGGATCCACGAGGATGTCCACGTGCAGCTTCTTGTCGAGCGCCTTGTGCGCGCCGTTGTACTCGGGGTTCGGGACCATCTCGACCTTGGCGTCGTCGATGACGTCGTACATCCAGGGGCCGGAGCCGATGGGCTTGGCGGTCATGTCCTCCTTGGTGGAGGAGGCGGGCACCACGCGGACGATGGCCAGACGCTCCTTCAGCAGGGAGAAATTCGGAATGGTGGTCTTGACGGTGAGGGTGGTGTCATCCTTCTTCTCGATGCTGGCGATGGGGGCGAGCATCGGGATGTAGATGTTGCCCTCGGCGGTAGCGCGGGCGAAGGACTCGATGATGTCCTCGGGGGTCACGGCGTTGCCGTCGGAGAACTTGGCGCCGTCGCGCAGGGTGATCTCGTAGGTGGTGTCGTCGACCTGGGCAGGGTCGCCGTCGGCCAGCTCGTCGAACACGCTGTAATCATGGAAGTCGATGCCGTAGAGGCCCTCGATGACATGCCAGTTCGTGCCCACGGCCAGCGCCGAGGAGGTGCTGGAGGGGTCGAAGTTCTTGGTGGTGTAGGCGCAGCCGGCGGTGATGGTGCCGCCGCCCTTCTCGCCGTCGGTCGCGGCAGCCGAGCCGGCGTCCTCGCCGCTGCCGCCGCAGCCGGTGAGCCCCAGGCCGGCAGTTGCGGCCACCGCACCGGAAAGGGTGAGGAAGGACCGGCGGGACATGCCCAGCTTGTTCGCGGAATCGCTCATGACGTCTCCAATCAGATCGTGCGCCGCCTCATTGCGGCACACATTTGTCGCACGTGTTCAATATAGTGTCTGAAAACTGTTTAGGTAGAACCTCTCGGTGAACGGTCATTTTTCTTCCGAACGGTAGTAAATCTAAAGAAAACATGTTTATGCTCCGTTACGTCGAGAAACATGGTAGTAAGCCTGCGGTTCATACCGACGTGCATAGTCGGCTTGTGAGAACAGCTGGTTACATGGTACATACCACCTGCCGACCGGTCTCGACGCGCGCCACCGCCACCGCGCTCGTGACGAAGCAGTTTGGGGACGGGGTCGTTTCGTCTCGCGGCCAGTTTGGGGACGGAGTCGTTTCGTCTCGCGGGCGCGCTGGCGCCGCCTCGCCCGGCTGGGCCAGTTTGGGGACGGGGTCGTTTCGTCGCGCGGCAGCGCGGGCGCCGCCTCGCCCGGTTGGGGACGGGGTCGTTTCGTCACGGGGCCGGTTGGGGACGGGGTCGTTTCCGGCACGACATCGCGCCACCGCCCGTGCGCGGGCGCCGTCTGGGGACGAGACCATTGCCCGGCACAGGGCCGCTCAGGCACGAAAAGGATCCCGGGCATCGCGGTGACCCGCGCTTCTACAGCGCACCTTGAGGAAGAAGTCCACGATCAGGTCGGGATAGGGATCCCGATGCACCAACAGGCAGATAACCACATAGTCCAGCAGGCAGAACACCGCCAGAAACGGGCCGAGCGCCACCTTGAGCACGCATTCGTGCAGCGCGATCTGCCCCGTGCTGCGTGGCGCGCCGCTCCGGCTGGCAAACTCGATGCCGGCAAGATGCTCGCCGATGCTGCGGCCACCCCAACGACGCGGCAGCGCAACCGTCAGCAGCACCAGGGCAACCACCGCGCACACGAGCATCAGGTCGCCCTGCTGCCGGGTGGACTCACGCAGGTAGAACACACGCGCGCAGAACAAGAACACACTCACCAGCCCCGCATTGATGAGATAGTCCACGGCCCATGCAGCGCCGCGCCGCACGAACAGACCCATAGATGCACCCCTCATCACTCGTCGATACCGAGCTCCTCGAGCACGGCGGTCTTGTACAGAATCGCCTTCGCGCCGAACACCGCCTGGATGCCGCCGTCGACATCCAGCACACCGGCCGCCCCCAGGCGCATCAGCAGATCGCGGTCGACCTTATCCGACTGCTTCACCCCCACACGCAGCCGCGTGATGCAGGCGTCCACATCGTCGATGTTCTCAGGCCCGCCCAGCGCGATGACGATCTGCTTGGCCTCGGCCGCGAGCTCGGCGCTCGACGACGACGTCTGCCTCACCTCGGGCGCCGCCTCCTCCTCGTCCCTACCGGGCGTTTTGATGTCGAATTTCGAAATCAGGAACCGGAAGCTGAAGTAGTACAGGCATGCCCATGCCGCACCAAAGGGAATCTCAAGCAGCCAGTTAGTCTTGGCGTTGCCCTGCATGATGCCGAAGAGGAAGAAGTCGATAAAGCCGCCCGAGAAGGTATTGCCGATGCGGATCTGCAGCAGGTCGGCGATCAGGAACGAGACGCCGTCGAAGAACGCATGCAGCACGTACAGCGGCGGGCACACGAACAGGAACATGTACTCCAGCGGCTCGGTGATGCCCGTGATGAACGATGTCAGGGCGACGCCCAAAAACAGGCCGGCGTACTTCTCACGACGATCTTTGGGCACGCAGTGGTACATGGCGAACGCCGCTGCGGGCAGCCCGAACATCATGGTCGAGAAGCGACCGGCGAAAAAGCGCGTGCCCTCGGTGAACAGGCCCATGTGGTTCGGGTCGGCGAGCTGGGCGAAGAAGATGTTCTGCGCGCCCACGACGGTTTGGCCCGCAACGGATGCGGTACCGCCGAGCTCGGTGTACCAGAACATGGGGTAAATCATGTGGTGCAGGCCGATGGCGCCGCACAGGCGCATCAGGAAACCGTACAGGAACGTCCCGATGACGCCGATCGAGGAGATGGCCTCTCCGGCCGCAACCAGCCCCTGCTGGAACGGCGGCCAGATCAGGTAGAACGCCGCGCCGATGAAGATCGCGGCCAGGCTCGTGACGATCGGCACGAAGCGGGAGCCGCCGAAGAAGCCCAGCACCTGGGGCAGTTGGATGTTCTGGTAGCGGTTATGCAGGTTGACGGCAACCAGGCCGATGACCAGCGCGCCGATGACACCCGTGTCGATGGCCGAGCCGTCCGGGTTGAAAATGGACAGCATCGTGGCAGACGTGGTGGTCATGACCAGGTAGCCGACGACGCCGGCAAGCGCCGCCACGCCCTTGTCGCGACGCGCCATGCCGATGCACAGGCCCACGCACAGCAGCATGGGCAGGTTCGCGAACACCACGTTGCCCGCGGCGTTCATCACCTTGAAAATCGCCTGCAACCATGCCACGTCCAGCATGGGATAGGCAGCGATGGTCGCCGCGCTGCTGAACGCACCGCCGATGCCCAGCAGCAGGCCCGCTGCGGGCAGGATGGCGATCGGCAGCATAAAGGCCTTGCCGACCTTCTGCAGTTGCTTGAACATACACACTCCCATCTCGTGATTGCCTTGAAGCAAAACCAAACCCTGGGCACGTCCGCCCGCCGATGCGCTCATGGCACGCGACGCACGTCACGAGCCGCCGCGTTCCATGCACGGCGCGCGCCCCCGAACCCCACGCTCAGCCGAACGCTACCCTCCCTTCGCCGCCGCACTGGCGCTGCGCAGACGCTCGATGTGCATGGCCAGATACATCCGCTCGCTGTCCGCGATGGTGCAGGAAAAGCGCTCCTCCACCGCCTCGACCAGCACCTCGGCGCAGGCGTAGGACTCCGGGTACTGTTTTTGCACCATGCCGAGCAGCTGCAGGTCGCGCAGACCGCCCGCCTCATCGAGGTGGCCGGCCATCGTCACCCGCTGCGCGAAGAACTTCAGATGGACCATGAAGCGGTAATAGGCCAGCGACTCCTCATCGAACTCGATGTGAAGGAGTGTTCGCACGGTCTCCAGCGCAAGCTGGATGATGCTGGCCGTCTCCATGGCCACGTCCATGCTCACGCCCGACTCGGCGTTGACGAAATGCATGGCGATGAAGCCCGCCTCCTCCTGGGGAAGCGTTACCTCGAACACGCGCTCGATAAACGACCGGGCGGTTTGCGCGCATTCGAACTCATCGCGGTACATCATCTTGATTTCGAACGTCAGGCGCATATCCAGCGCCTGACCCCGGCGAGCGCGCTGCACGGCGAAATGGATGTGGTCCGTGAGCGCCAGGTAGATGGTGTCATCCAGCTCCCGGCCCAGGCGGAGCTTGGCGTGCTCGACGATAGCCTGGGCAACCTCGAAGTACTTCTCGGGGATGGAGGCCACCAGCGTGCCGAAGCGGCCGGAGAGCTCATCGACGCGCTGCGTGAACAGGCGCTCGACCGCGCGCTCCTCGAGCCAGTCGCCGCGCTTGCGCCCGAAGGCGATGCCCGTGCCCATGGCGATGCAATCGTTGCCCTGCTCGTCGACAACCACGGCAATGTTGTTGTTCAAAACCTTCGCAATCCGCAACAAAAAACCACCGCCCCATCAACAAAAAAGGCGACACCGAAAGGGCCTCTGCCAACTTTCGGTGTCGCCTGCATACTCAGTAACGATCCTCATCAAGTTATGCGCATGATAGCGCGATTGTGCTGATTGTGTCAAGTTGAATTTTTTACGGCCATAGGGCTGCAGGCGCCGTTATCACCCGTCCCTATGCGGATGACAGGCGCAAGATATGCACCACGAGGTACACCACCTCATCGCGCGTGACGATCCTTCCGTACTCGCGCTCCATGTATTCCTTGATTTTGTACGCAATCGACATCTCACGCTCGTATTTGGCGCTCAGTTGCAAAAACAGCAGATCGTCCTCGCCGTTGAGCTGAACATCCGAAAAATACCGCTCGACGAAATACTTCACGTGCGTCACGAACCGCAGGTAATGAATGCTCTTGGTATCCACCGGCCGATTGAGTGAGAACACCACCACGTTGATGATCTTGCCGATCACCTTTGCATAGCGTGCCGCATCGTATAACGAACCGTCCTCCGCCCGCGCGTTGGCGATATGAAACGCGATATTGGCCGCCTCCTCCTCGGGTAGCGAGATCCCCAAACGGGACTCGACAAGCCCCAGGCCCAGCAAACCGGCGCGAAATTCATCGGGATAGTAGTTCTTGATCTCCCAGAATACGCGATTGGTGATGGCCATGCCGCGCCGAGCGCGCTCGATAGCGAACCCAAGGTGGTCTGCAAGCATGAAGTAAATCGAGGGGGACAACTCACATCCGAGCAGCCGCTTGGATTCCGCCACGATTTCCTGCGTCACTTCGACGATTTCGGGAGCAACCGAGCTCATGAGCTCCCGAACCTGCCCCGAACGTCCCTCCTCAACCGGAACGAACACCTGGTTTTCATCCGAACGGGGAATCTCGGTCCCCGCCTTTTTACCATAGCCGATTCCCTTACCCAGGAGGATGAATTCGCGGCCGGCCCCATCCGTGACCAACACCACACTCGAATTGAGCACTTTTTTGATTGTGTACACGGCGGGCCGGCCCTCCATCTCGTTGCTCTCTTACGCCTCGTCCTCGGCAAGCCCGTTGCGGGCGATGACGTCTTTATACCAGTAGAAGCTATCCTTGCGATAGCGGTCGTAGGTACCCCGACCGCAGTCATCGGCATCCACATACACGTAGCCGTAACGCTTCGACATCTGCTTCGTGCCCTCGCTCACCAAATCGATGCACGCCCAGGAAGTGTATCCCAACAGCTTCACCCCATCCTCATGCACGGCCTCCCACATCGCCTTGAAATGCCGACGCAGGTAGTCGATGCGATAGGCATCGTGGACTGCACCGTCCGCCTCGAGCACGTCACGGGCGCCGAGGCCGTTTTCCACCACGAACAGCGGCTTGCGGTAGCGGTCATAGAGGTCCACGAGCGAGATCCGCAAGCCCACCGGGTCGATCTGCCAACCCCACTCACTCGTGGGAAGATGCGGGTTCTTCACCGCGAGGATCGTATTGCCCGGCGTGACGTCGAGACCGGTGGTGTCGGCCGCCTCGCAGGAGGACATGTAGTAGGAAAAGCTCACGAAGTCGACCGGGTATGCCTTCATGGCCTCGAGGTCACCCGACTCCATCTTGATCTCGATTCCCTTGTTGCGATACTCCGCCAAAAGGTAGGCGGGATACTCGCCGAACACCTGCGTGTCGCTGAAGGCATAGGTGGCGCGCATGCGCTGCTGCGCAGCAAGCACGTCCTCAGGTTTGCAGGTGTACGGGTAGTAGGTGAGCTTGGTGAGCATGCAGCCAACCTGGGAGCCGGGAATGATCTCATGGCACACCTTGGTTGCCAGGGCGCTCGCCACGAACTGGTGGTGCATGGCCTGGTAGATGACCTCTTCGAAGTTCTTGCCCTCGAAGCGGTCCTCCACGAGCGCGCCCGACACCCACGGGTGACGAATGACGGAATCGATCTCGTTGAAGGTGAGCCAGTACTTGACCTTGTCCTTGTAACGGCGGCAGATCGTCTCGACATAGCGGACGAACAGGTCAACGGCCTCGCGCGAGTACCAGCCGTCGTAGCGCAGCACGAGGTCCAGCGGCGGCTCGTAATGACTCATGGTCACCAGCGGCTCGATGCCGTGCGCCAACAACTCGTCAAACACCGCATCGTAGAACGCCAGGCCTTCCTCATTGGGCTCCGCATCGTCAACATGCGGGAAGATGCGACTCCAGGCGATCGACATACGAAACGTCTTGAAGCCCATTTCGGCCATGAGGGCGATGTCCTCTTTATAGCGATGGTAGAAATCGCTGCCGTGGCGCTTAGGGTAATGCGAAATGTCCTCGGGGTGCGCAAGCGCCTCCTCGATCGTGGCGGTCGTCATACCCACATTGGTGTCGTAGTCGGTAACGGGGCTGCTGAAATGCTCGGGCGAAACATCGCCTACCGCCCAACCGCGGCCGCCCTCATTCCAACCGCCCTCGAACTGCCCGGCGGCCGTAGCGCCGCCCCAGAGGAAGCCTTCGGGAAACGTATACGCCATCGTTACTTCTCCTCAATCTTGAACAAGGGCGCACCCGGGTTGACGGCGCCCGCAACCTGATCCGACACGCTCCATGCGGAGCCGTTACTCACCACGATAGACACCGTCGGGTCGAAGCCAGCCTCGGCGATGGCAGCGAGGTCGAAACCGAGCAGCTTGTCACCAGCGGCAACCGCATCACCAACAGCCACGAAGGACTCGAAGCCACGCCCCTCCATCTTAACCGTGTCAATACCCACATGAAGCAGCAGCTCGCAGCCATCACTGAGCGTGAGACCGATCGCATGGTTGGTAGGAAACACCATGGACACCGTAGCGTCTGCCGGAGCATAGAGCACACCCTCGGTCGGGACAATCGCGACACCATCGCCCAGCGTCTTGCTGGCAAATACCTCATCGGGCACTTGCTCGAGGCCCTCGGCAGCACCCCGCAACGGGGAAACAATCTGCAGCGCGGCACCGGCGCCGGCGGCAGCGCGCCCGGACCCACTGGCGACGACCTCGGCCGCAACGTCGGCTGCCGCCTCGGGCACGTCGGATGCCGCCCCGGGGCCATTGAGAGCCGCTTCGTCCTTCCACAGGACAAACGTAGCTGCAAAGGACACGATGGCGGCGAGGGCGAAGCCGCCGAACGCGAACATGAGGTTGGCCGGGTTGGCGGCATCCGCAAACATGGTCATGCTCGGCAAGCCGGGACCCACAAGGGCAAACGCGCGCACGCCCAGCAGGCCAAGCGCCGTACCGGAAATGGCTCCGGACGCAACCACGCCGATCATCACGCGCTTATGCTGCAGCGTCACACCGTAAAGCGCCGGCTCCGTGATGCCCATGAGCGCCGAGATCGATGCGGAAAGAGCGGTCTGGCGCAACGTCTCGTCCTTGGTGCGCAACGCGACGGCAGCACAGGCACCGCACTCCGAGATGTTGTGGGCAAGCGATGCCGGCAGGTACAGCATCTCGTGTCCCAGATCGGTCATTACGGCGGTGGCATACGGAATCATGGCCTTGTGCATGCCCATGGCGATCATGAACGGCAAGATGGCTGCGAGCAAACCGAGCGCCAAGAAACCCGCGGTGTTGTAGAGCGCCAAGATCGCCGTGGTGAGCAGCTGGCCCGCGTTGTAACCAAGCGGACCCAGGATATACAGGGTCGCCGGGACCGTAATGGCGAGCGCCATCATGGGGACGAAGAAAATGCGGATGGGCTTAGGCGATATCTTGTTGAAGAAGTGCTCGCACAGAGCCAAGCAACCAACGCATAGGATGGCAGGGAATACCTGGGCGTTGTAGGCGATGGCAGGGGCCGTGAAACCGAATACGGTCAGCGTGCCCTCGGCAAGTGCTGTGGTGGTTGCCGGCAGCAGCAGGTAGCCCACGGCACCGACGGCAACCAGGCGGTTGCAGCGGAATGTGTTGGCGGCCGTCACGGCGACCATCAGCGGCAAGAAGTAAAACGTTGCGTCGGAGATTGCCGCGAACATGGTATAGAGCGTGTCGGTTGTGGCAAGGACGCCGAGCATGTTGAGCAGCAGCAGGAAGCTCTTGAGCACACCGGCGCCGGCGATTGCCGGAACGAGCGGCTGGAAGATACTTACCACAGCGGCGAGGGCAGCAGCGCCCATACCCTGCTTCTCGCCCTGGGGTACATCGACCGTGCCGGCACCAACGGCATGGTCTTTGAGGATTGCATCGTACACCTCGACGACATTGTTGCCGATCACGATCTGGAACTGGGCAGCGTCGATGACGCCCAACACGCCGGCGGTTTTCTTAAGACCATCAAGGTTGACCTTCGTACGATCGGCGAGCGAAAACCGCAGGCGCGTCGAGCAATGCTCGAGCGTCACGATGTTGTCGGCGCCGCCCACCTGTTCAACGATGCTATGCGCCAGGTCTTTGTAGTCCATGGTGTTTCCTTCCTCACGGAGTGCTTCGCGTTCCGCCTCATCGAGAGAAAGAAAACAGGCAGAACCCTTCCCTCTCCCCAATGGGGCGATTGAAAGATCCTGCCTGCCTGACCAGTAACATGTCTTTGCGTGCACACCTTATCAGAAGCGTTCACTTCGGACAAGCCCCCAATACGCAGACCCCGAGGAAAGCGGTGTCCCGCCCCTCAAAGGACCAAGCCCGCTTCAACAAAGGACACACGGCCTTCGCGGAGAATTCACCTCCGAAGGCACCAGCACCAACCACGGAGCCCCACCGACGGCGCCCGTCGATTTGCATCCCGCCACCTTCGCCTACTCGACCGGCGCCGGGATGCCCTCGACCGTATCGCCGACGCGCTCCACCCAGCCCTTGTCCTCGCGCGGCCCCTGCTTGAACCAGCGATGCAGGCCCTCCAACGTAGGAGCTGCCGCGCGCACCTTATGCTTCTTGCCGTCCTTCGACATCAGAACACATTCGTCCCCGTTCTCGGTGCGTTTATGCTTGAGCACGCTTTTAACGTAGTCGCGACGAAACGCGACCACCTGACCGTTGCTCACCTCGACGAACCAGTCGCGATCCTCAAACGCCGTACCCACCGCGCCGTGCACCTTCATCTCCTCGTTGAACGAGAAGCCCAGCTCGCGCTCCTGACGTGCAAGCATCAGCAAGCCGCGCAGGGGCAGCGCGCAAAACAGCAGCGCGGGCAGCACGACCCCCAGCAAGATGAACAGGAACGGCACGATCGCGAGCAGCTCCAAACCGCTGCCGCCCATCACGCCCACGAACACGATCACCAGCGAAAACACCGCCGCGATCCCTAAGAACACCAACGTGATGGGCTTGATGGCCGCCCAGCCGAGCTTGGATTTGCAGCACGGACCCTCGACCGCGTCCTCGATGGCTATGCCCTCCTGCTCCAGGCGATCGATCAGATTGTTCGTGCACGTGTTCTCGATGCTGATTGTGGCGAAGCGCCCGTCGTCCGCATACAGGATCAGGCTATGCACCTGAAGATGCACCTCGGCCTTGGTGACATGGGCAAACGTCGTTGTGCGCCGACGGCCCGTGACGGTGCGATACCGCAGCTCGTCTCCATCGACATCCAGGCGCTGCATGCTCGCCACGCCCCAGACGACAAAGCACGCCAGTGCAAGCGCGTGTCCAAGCCACATGAGCTGATGGTCCCATATGCCCATGGCAACGCCTTGCCACACGTATACAAACAGCAGCATCGCCTCAAACAGCACGCCGCATCCGGCGAACACGATGCGCACCGTCATCGGAGTCTCCACGCAAAATCTCTTGCGGCTACTCGTGGCGCGCTTGCGCTCCTTCGCCGCGGCGCGGCCGATCCACGCAAGGGCGGGGCCGACGACAACCATCAGCACGCCGACGCGAAGAACGGATTCCAGCAGGTCGTCCATAGCGGCCTCCAAGCACGAAGCGGTGGTTTGTGCCATTGTGCCATATCTGACTGAATTATCCCATTTCGCACGGATGCGAAACGCCCGGCCGCGATTCCCGGATGCACGCCCCGCCGCGGACCCGACGCGCTTCCGGCACGTTACCGCTTTGCCTCCTCCAGCTGCCGCACCACGCGGGCAGGCACGCCCAGGGCAAGCGAGTTTCCCGGAATATCGCGCGTCACCACCGAGCCCGCCCCGATTACCACGTTGTTCCCGATATGCACGCCAGGCAGGACCGTGACGTTGCCGCCGATCCACACGTCGTCGCCAATCACCACCGGCTCGGCCTGTGCCAGCCGCGCACGCCGGCCCGCGGGATCGAGCGGATGGCCCACCGTGGTGATGAGCGTCCCTGGCCCGATCATGCAGTGATCCCCAATCTGCACGGGCGCAATATCCAATATGGTTACGCCGTAGTTGGCGATGAAGTGCGCTCCCACATGGATGTTGTGCCCATGATCGCAGGCGAACGGCGACATGATCGAGGTGTCGTCGTCGCAGGTGCCCAGCAGCTCCCGCAGCACCTCCCGTCGCTCGGACCCATCGGATGAGGGCAGCGCGTTCAGCCGGTCGCACAGCGCGCTCGCCCGCCGTTTACGCGCGGCGACCTGCGGATCCGTGAAGCAGTACGGCAGGCCCGCATCGAGTTTCTGCAGCTCAGTGAGCGGGACTGCCGAAGGGGCATCCGGGCCGTCCGCGAAAGCCGCCGCCCCTGCCGCTTCGGCAAAACCAGCAGCTCGCCGCAGCGCGTCGAATGCGTCGAGCAGCCCGGGTCCGATCGCCAGCTGATGGCTCCCGGCATGCAGGCGATAGTCGAGCACGCCCTCCACCCCAGCAAGCGCGGCAGCGTCCACGAGCGCGTCGTTGCGCACCGTCACGCGCAGGCGCGTCACGCAATGCTCGATACGCTCGATATTGTCCGCACCGCCCAAGCCCGCGACCACGGCACCCGCCATCGTGTCCGTCCGATCCATATCCAGATCCCCTCTCTCGTAATTCGTCACCGCCATTCGGCATCAATCTGCCTGCAGTATGCGACGAATGGCCGGAACACCGTTTTGGCATCGATGCGCTACGATACTGAGAAGCTGGGCAAACGCATGGAACAACCGTTTTGTCTTTGCCGACGGCGCACAAACCGACCGCCGGCCAACAACGGACGGGAAGGCACGACCACCGGGAGGCTCGATGCTCATCAGCCAACGACTTGAGAAACTCGCGACGCACCGCACGGATGCGGCAGGCGCCGTGGCGCGCTTCCTGCTCGAGGATGCCACCCACGCCGAGACGCTCAGCATGCGTCAGATCGCCGAGGCGACCGCCACCTCAAAGCCCACCCTCGTGCGCGTAGCTCAGCAGCTGGGCTACAGCGGCTGGCGCGATTTCTTCGACGCATGGCGCCTGGAGCTCGCCATGCAGCGCGAGCGCATGGGCGCCGTCAACCACAGCCTGCCGTTTGCCGCCGGCGCCACCACGCGCGAGATCGCCGACGCGGTGGCGCGCGTGGCATCGGAAAGCGCCTGGCAAACAAGCCGGATGCAAGACGCCCGCCAGATCGAGCGTGCCGCCGAGCTGCTCGCCGCGGCACCCGTTATCGCCCTGTTCGGCATCAGCGTCAACGAACTATGCCTGCGCCTGTTCCAGCGCAAGATGATGCAGGTCGGCGTGTGCACGCACCTGTCGCCCCAGGCGGAAATGGGCCTGTTTTGCCAAACGCTTGGCGCCGGCGACTGCGCGGTGGTTGTTTCCTACACGGGAGAGACCGCCGACCGCACCCCCATGCGGCACGTGGAGACCATGCGCGAGCGCGGGGCGCGCATCATCAGCATCACCGGCGAGGGGCCGAATTACCTGCGCGAGCATGCCGACGCCGCGCTCACGATCTTCTCGCAGGAGAGTCTCTACGCCAAAATCGGCACCTTCTCCACCGAAGCCTCGATCAACACCGTGCTCGACATTCTCTACGCCTGCTATTTCGCCCGCGACTACGAGCGCAACCTCGCGCGCAAGATGGAAATATCGGCCGCCGTCGAGCACAACCGCCAGCCCCGCCCGGATGAGGCGTAATGGTGCCGAGCCGCCCCGCGGCATCACGCGGCAACGCCGCGGCGTCCCGGTGCCGCACTCCGCGGCACCTCAGCACCGCACCGCCTCGGCGCCCCGAGCGAGCTGCACCAGACCGCGCAGGCTCGCAGAACAGCCATCGAACAAAAAAGTGGCGACCGCAGGGCATATCCCCGCAGCCGCCGCACGCCCCTACTTCACTTCAATCAGCTCGTAGCGGCTCGTACCCAGGCCGATCTTCTCGCCATGCTCGATCATGGACGGCCAATCGGTGTCCGGATGCGTGACGTAGAAGTGGTCATGCAGCCGGCTGTGGTCCAGATCGCCCGCCTGCTCGTGCTTGGCCAGGCTCTCGGTGAGCACCGTGTCGGGCAGCGCCGGCTGGCGCAGCGCGGCGTCGATGCACGCCTGGTCGATCGCCACGGGATCGAAGCTCGCGAACATGCCGATGTCGGGCACGATGGGCGTGTCGTTCTCAGCGTGGCAGTCGCAGTTCGGGCTGATGTCGATCGCCAGCGAAATGTGGAAGCTCGGCCGGTTCTGCACGATCGCCTTGGTGTACTCCGCGATCTTGTAGTTCAGTACCTCGGCGGCCTGACCGTAATCGGCCTGGATGGCGTCTTGGTTGCACACGCCGATGCAGCGCCCGCAGCCCACGCAGCGGTCGTGGTCGATGTGCGCCACCGGCACGGTGCGCGTCGTGCCGTTCGGCAGCACGCGCTCGCGCGAGCCCTCGAAGTCGATGGCCCCGTGCGCGCAGATGCGCTCGCACGCGCGGCACCCGATGCAGCTCTCCGCCGTCACGCTCGGCTTGCCCGCCGCGTGTTGCTCCATCTTGCCCGCACGGCTGCCGCCGCCCATGCCCACGTTCTTCATGCAGCCGCCGAAGCCCGCGCCCTCGTGGCCCTTGAAGTGCGTCAGGCTGATCACCACGTCGGCGTCCATGAGCGCATGGCCGATCTTGGCGTTCTGCACGTACTCGCCGCCCTCAACCGGCACCTCCACCTCATCGGTGCCCTTGAGGCCGTCGGCGATGATCACCTGGCAGCCGGTGGCATACGGGGTGAAGCCGTTCAGGTACGCGGAATCAATATGGTCGAGCGCGTTTTTGCGACCGCCCACGTACAGCGTGTTGCAGTCGGTGAGGAAGGGCTTGCCGCCGAGCTCCTTGACCACGTCGGCCACGGCACGCGCGTAGTTCGGGCGCAGGAAGCTCAGGTTGCCCGGTTCGCCGAAGTGGATCTTGATGGCGACGAACTTGTTGTGGAAGTCAATCTGGTCGATGCCCGCGCGGCGAATGAGGCGCTTGAGCTTGTCGAGCTGGCTCTCGCGCCCGTGCGTGCGCAGGTTGGTGAAGTAGACCTTGGCGGGCTCGGCCGGGGCCGGGGCGGGCTCGGCCGAAGGCGTCGTCGGGGCCGGTGCCGCGGCGGTACCAGCAGCGGCATCCGTAACCTCAGCGGTCACGGTGCCCTCGTTCGTCGATGCGCTGTTGCTTGAAGCCATGTGTGTTCCTCCTGGTGGTCGGTGCATGGTACAGGCGATGGCATCATCCTACGCCCTGAAGCCAACTCCAAGTCAACACGAATCTTTGAACCTACCGCTCCGTCATCCTCATACGAGCTGCCACCAGGCCAACCGAACCGATGGCCACCGCAAACAGCAACACCACACCCAAGTCGAGCATGACTGCGGTGAGCACCCCGCCATCCACCTCCGAAGCCGCAAGCGCCGTGCTCACCGCGTCGTTTACCCAGTACACCGGCATGAAGCGCGCCAGGGCTCGAATCGGCTCCCCCATCATCGACAACGGCATCCACACGCCGCCGAGAAACGACAGAACCATCCCTCCCAGGTTGCCCGCCGCATTCAGCCCTTCTTCCGCAAATCCCAGCTGCGACAGCAGATACGCCAGCGTGAACGGAATGAACGAGAAGCAAAGCAGGGCCAACAGCGCCAAAGCAACCTGGACCGGAGCTGTCTGCACCAGCCCCCACGCCCCGTTCGCCGTGATGCCCACAACAGACACCCAGCCAAACACCGCAAGCACCAGCACGCCCACACCCAACAGGCTCCGGATACCCCGACGGCGCGTGCTCATCGGTGCGATCAGCTGACGTCGGTTCACCTCGAGCTTCGTGAGCGCCGAAAACGCCACGCCCGCCACCACGACAACCGAGCACGTGACGGTATACACGCTAAAGCCCAGGTACGATGCCAGGCCCGAGGCGGGCGACACCCCCGATCGCGTTTTGACCGTCTGAACATCCACCTGCTCCGCAGCGACGGGTACGGCAGCCGCAAGCACCTCATCTGCAGACGCCGCAGGCGCAAGTGCAGCAGCCGATGCCACCAGCGTCTCCCATCGCGACGCGCGCTGGGCTGCAAGCGCGCCCGCCTGCATATCGGTCCCATAGGCCACCTCAAGCTGGGGCAGATCATCACCCGAACGCGCGGCGGCAAGCAATGCCTCCCCGAATCCGTTGGGAACCACCAGCACGGCATCCACCTGCGACGTGGCGAGCGCGTCCTGGATGGCAAAAGAGCCAACGGACGCCGAGCCGGCCGTGGCATTTTCGGCATCCGCTTCCGCCCCGTCCACGTCCAAAAGCTCCTCGGTTCGGCCGAGCTCGGCGCGAAGGGCCTTGGACACCGCAGATCCGTCCCGGTCGATCAGCGCGATGCGCGCCTGGGCATAGGCCGCTCCCGTATCTGCATCACCCGCCGCTCCCCCGGCGCCGCTCGACGTCAAAAACACGCCCATGATCGATAGGAATCCAACGTAGATGGCCAAATAGACCGGATGGCGCATCACGATGCGCGGGACATACTTACAGATGCTCATTGCCTTGCCTCCTGAACAGCGCAACCGCTATCGCCAGTCCAACCGCGGCGACGATCACACACACCGCCGCCCGCACAAGAAACGGCCCCAGGTCGTCGTAGTAGTAAACGCTGTAGAACATATCGCGGATGAGCGCCACCGGATTGATCCACAGCGACACCGGGAACGCCTTCGCCACCGCATCGGCGAATTCCATGCAACGCGTGCCGTACATGCCCGCAAACAGGCTGAGCATGCAGCTCAAAACAGTCAGCACGCCCGAACGGGCATCGGCGTCCATCCGACCGGGCAGCGCGCCCACGCAGGCACCGATACTCGCCGACAGCAAGGACGCCGCCATGATGCCCACCACGCACAGGCCCGCGCGCCCCGTGGCGTCGACATGCGCGATGACGCACATGTAGGCAAACGCCACAAGCAGAAAACCTGTCGTGACCAGCCAACAGCCTATGACCGTAGGTACCAGCTGGCGCATGCGGCTGGTACCCGATACGGCGCGCCGGGCCGCCGTAGCCGACGACAGGGGCTGCAGCCGCCACACCATGCCCTCAGCCAGCTGCATGGCAAACACCGCCGTCATGCCCAACAGCGCATAGAAGAACCGTACGCCCTGGTCGGGTTGGGAATGCGTCAGGGACACCTCACGCACCGACGAAGCCTGCGACAGCGCGCGCTCCACCAGCTCAGCTCGCCCCAACAGCGCCGGGTCGTGCGCCACCGCGTTGGCAAGCAGCGCCTCGTTCTGAAGATAGCTCGACGCCACCATCTCCAGAATCGAACGGTCGATCTCGAAGGATGAGCCGCTCTGCGCATGCACCGCCGACGTCGCCTCCGGCAACATGAGCCGACAGGTGCCGTCGTCGGTCACTTCATAGATGCCGTCAACCGTACCGTCCTCAAGCAGTTTGCGCGCCCGCTCGGCATCGGGCACCGCATGCACATCCAGCAGCGCATCCGAACCCGTGGCAAGCGTGTCCACCACGGCAGCAAACCCCGAAGCATCCCAGGCGTCGTCCTGCACCACCGCCACCGGCACCGCCTCGATCGCCTCGCCTTCCTCCAGCGCGTTGAACATGACGGCGAACACCGTGGAGAGCACGATGGGGAACAGCAGCGTCCAAATCACCACGCTTGGTGTCATGATCAGGGTTTTTACCGTGAGCCTAACCGTGTTCCACATACCTACCCCCGCCTGCCGTGAGCGGACGGCGCAACAGGTGCGGCGCCGTCGCGAGCCGTCGAGGTGTCGCGCAGCTCGCGACCGGTGATCTCGAGAAAGACGTCGTTCAGGGTCGGCGGGGCGCAGGTGATGCGACCCACGCGCGCCCCGTCCGCACGCAGGGCGGCCAGCACATCGGTGAGGTTGTGCTCACTGGCGGCGCAGGACACCGTAAGCAGGCTGTCGGTGAGCTGCACGTCCAGCACATGCGGCAGGGCGCGCAGACGGTCGAGTTCGCGTGCCGACAACGGCGCCGACGCATCGGCTGCTGGCGCCGTCGTGCTCCCAGCATCCAGAACCGATCGCGAACCTTCTGCAGACGGATCCGGGGACGCCGCGCCGGTGTGCGCACGCCGCCTGCGCGCGCTCGACCCCTCCAGCTCAACCACGATGCGTTCGCCCATCTTGACGGAGCGCTTGAGCTCCTCGCAGGTGCCCTGGGCAAGCGCGCGGCCGTGGTCCATGATCATGACGCGGTCGCAGATCTGCTCGACTTCCTCCATATAATGGCTGGTATACACCACCGTGGCGCCCTCATCGCGCAGACGGGCGATACCGGCGAGAATCGCGTTGCGACTCTGCGGGTCAACCGCCACGGTGGGCTCGTCGAAGAAGATGAGCTCGGGCTTGTGCGCGATGCCGCACGCGATATTCAGGCGACGCAGCAGGCCACCCGAAAGCTTGCGCGGCCGGAACGAGGCGAACTCCTCCAGCTCGACGAACTCGAGCGCCTCGCGAACGAGCTCGCGGCGCCGGGCGCAATCGGCAACGTACAGCGAGCAGAAGTAGTCGACGTTTTCATAGACGGTCAGCTCGTTGAACACGGCGACCTGCTGCGGCACCATGCCGATCCGGCGCTTCAAGTCGTACCGGGTTGCCGCCATGGGCTCACCGAACAGCTCGATGGAGCCGCGGTCATAGCTCAGCAGGGCGAGCATGCAGTTGATGCTCGTGGTCTTGCCCGACCCGTTCGGTCCCAGAAGGCCGAAGATCTCCCCCGAAGCAATATGTACGTCGAAATGATCGAGCGCGAGCACCTCGTCGTAGCGCTTGACCAAACCGGTAACAGACACCACGTCCATTGCCTCTCCCATCTATGATTGGTCGCTGCGTCCCCGAACGCGCGGGGCGACAGCGCATATCCGCATCCGACGCCCTCAATCCTGCCTCAGAAGCGCCATCGAGCACCAGTGACATTTGTCACGAGTTGCATGTTCGCAGGTAGACGGACGTGCAGGCAGCACCACGGCGGGACATCTGCTACCATGCTGCCCTATGGAACGCATCGTCGACATAGCACTGGTACTTGCCTGCTGCACGGGCTTGCTCGCCGCGCAGACAGCGGGCGACCTCGGCTCAGCCACGGCCGTCGGAGCGAGCGGGGAGGTGGCCGCGCTCCTGCTGGCCGTCATTGCCTCTGCCGGCTGCCAGCTGACGCCCCGACCGGTCCGCACGGGTGTCGCCGTGGCGCTCGCAGCGGCCTTCTGCATGCTGCCGAACGGTATCTTCGTGACGCCCGTGGCATTTTACGAGCTCATGCGCGGCGTGCATGGAAGCAGCATCGAGCGGGTGGGTATCGCGGCGGCTCCACTTTCATGCATCATCGCGCTGTCGCTGCACCCGCTTTCCGGCGACACGCTCGCGGCCCTGCTCGCCGTGTTCGCGCTCGCCGGAACGCTCTCCCTGCGCACGCGTCGCATCGAGGCGCAAACCCGCACCATGCGCCGCGTCCGCGACGATCTGCAGCAGCGCGCACTGACCCTGCAATGCGAACAGCGGGACCTCCAGCAGACTCTGGAGAACCTGCAACAGCAGCCCGCATCGGCAGCGGCGGCTCCCCCGGCGCGGCCCCATGTCTTCGCCTCGCTCACCGATCGGGAGTACGAGGTGGTGCGCCTGGTGGCGGACGGCCTCGACAACCAGCAGATCGCCGAGGCAGCCTTCGTAAGCGAGGGCACGGTGCGCAACCGCATCAGCGCAGTCCTGTCAAAGACGGGTTTGAAGAACCGCACCCAGATCGCCGTCGCCTGGTGGCGCAATCGATAGGGCCCCACGCCCGCAGCCGCCACCTGTGCGGTGCGCACGATACCTTGCCGAAGCAGCCGCTACCGCGCGGCCTCCCAGGCGTCCAGCGCGCGCTGGAGCTGCACGCCGTCGGGCTCATAAGGCTCGCGCACGCCGCGGCGCAGCATGAAGGGGTCGTTGCCCTTGCCCGTTACAATCACCACGGCGGGTCCGGCTGTCTCGCGCACGGCGCGCTCGATGGCCGCGCTGCGATCGAGCTCGACCTGCCAGTTCGCGTGCCCCTGAGCCGACACTGCACGGGCGATCGCCTCGCAGATGACCGCCGGATCCTCGGGGCCCGGATCGTCCTCGGTGATCACGATGCGATCGGCGAGCCTGCCCGCCGCCGCGCCCATCGTCTCGCGCCGGTCCACGCCCTTGCCGCCCGTCGCGCCGAACACCACGGCGATCTCGCGCCCCGGATAGCTCGCGCGCAGGTCCCGCAGGAGCGTCTCCAGGCTCATGCCGTTGTGAGCATAGTCCACCACACCCATGATGCGACCGCTCGCACTCGGGTACAGCTCCATGCGGCCCGGCACCCGGGCCTCGGCCAACCCGCGCTCGATGGCCTCCGGCGCCACTCCGAGCGCCTCGGCGCACGCGATGGCGCCGAGCGCGTTGCTCAGGTTAAACACCGCCGGCGAGGGCACCGTGAGCGTGCGCGTGAAGCGCGGGGTCCGCACGCGGGCGCGAATCCCCCGCTCGCCGCGCTCGAACGCGAGCACCGCCACATCGGCGTCCGTGCGCTCGATCGAGTAGGTGAGCACCCGCTCCACCGTCTTCGAGGAGCGGGCCGCCGCAAGCGCGCGATCGGCCACGTCCATATCGAGATTCACCGACGCCACACGGCAACGGTCGAACAGCATGAGCTTGCTTTCGAGGTAATCCTCGAGCGTGGGGTGCTCGATGGGCGAGATGTGGTCCTCGCCGAAGTTGGTGAAGGCGCCCACCGCGAACTCGACGCCGCGGGTGCGCTGGTACTTCAGCGCCTGGCTCGATGCCTCCATCACCACGTGCTCGCAGCCCGCGCTCGCCGCGTTGGCGAGGCGCCGCTCGAGCTCAAAGGCCTCCGGCGTGGTGAGCAGCGATTCGCCGCGCTCGACACCGTCGTCGTATTCAACGCCGGTGAGCAGCGCCGGGGCGTGGGTGCCCGTGGCCTCAACATGCGCGGCCAGCATCGAGCGCAGGTAGTACGCACTCGTGGTCTTGCCCTTGGTGCCTGTGAACGCGCACACCTTCACACGCCCGGACGGGTGGTCGTAGGCGGCGTCGGCCAAAAGCCCGAGCGCGGCGCGGATGTCGGTGACCAGGATGCAGGGGGTCTGCGAAAGGTTTGTCGCCGCCGGCGAGGTCGGGGTGTCCTCGCCCGATTCGGCCTCGCTTCCTGCCACACCCGCCGGTGCCGCTGGGGCATCCCCGCACGGGCTGGCCTTGCTGCTCGCAACATCCGTCAGCACCGAGATGCCCCCGCGAGACCCGACCTCGCTGCTCGCCACGCCTGTCGGCGCTGCCGGGGCGCCGCCGCACGGATCGGCCTCGTTGCCCGCCTCCGTTGCCGGCGCGATCGGGGCACTTGCCCCATAGTCAACCTCAGACACATAAGCAACCGCGCCGGCCTCGATAGCCTGCAGCAGGTACTCCCGCTTGAACGCAGCGCCCTTGCACACGAACAGCGTGCCGGGACGGGCGGCGCGGGAGTCATCCGTCGCATAGGCAACCTCGATCCCGGCCTCCACCCGAGCGTCCGGACGGCGTGCCACGATGCCCGCCCGGTCGAGAAGGTCGGCGTACACATCCAACGTGCAGGTTATTTGCGAAGCGGCAGTCATGGGGTCTCCTTTGCACGCGCGACGTCCAACCCCTTTAGGATACCATCGCGCTGTTACCGCGCCGCACCACCGCAGACGATACGCCACGGCTTGGCCAAACCGCCTGGTCCCATTTTTCACGAAGAAGTCTTCCGCATAGCTGTTCACGTTGCAACATAACCCGATGCCCCGGTAGACGGGATGAATCGGATACGCAGCCAACGCGGACGCAGCCAACGCACGCCGCCGCATATCGCCGCACGTGGCAAGCACGGCTGGCGAATTTCTGCAAAACGTAAACAAGTAAGGAGATTAATTTCTGCATTTCGTAACATTTAGTCTCTTATAATCTTCTCATTTCGTTACAAACCATGATAATTAGAAATGAGCATTTCGTACATCGAGCACAGAAACAAGGTGGAGACATGCTGAAACGCAAAATCACGAAGCGGCTTCACACATGGTTGCAGACCGAACCCCGCAAAGCCCTTTTCGTTACAGGGCCGCGGCAGGTTGGCAAGAGCTATGCCGTCCGCGCATTTGGCCGCGAGCACTTCCCCACCTTCATAGAAATCAACCTGCTGCACAACAAGCAGGCGCGCACAGCGCTGCTCGAAGCCTCCAATGCTGAGGACTTCATTTCCCGTATCTCCATCATCATGAGCACAAAGCTCGAGATAGGCCATACGCTCATCTTTATCGACGAGGTGCAGACAGCCCCCGACATCATGACCATGGCAAAGTTTCTGGTGGAAGACGGCCGTTTCCGCTGGGCTTTCTCCGGCTCCATGCTCGGTACCGAACTGAGAGGAATCCGCTCGCACCCCGTTGGATATGTTCATGAAATCTCTCTGCAGCCCATGGACTTCGAGGAGTTCTGCTGGGCAATCGACGTTTCCGAACAGGCAATGGAGCAGATTCGCACAGCTTGCCACAACGAAGAACCCGTCGCCGACTATATCCACACGGCAATGCTCACCAACCTGAGAACGTATCTTGTCGTTGGCGGCATGCCGGAAGTTGTCCAAACATTTCTGGATACACGAGGCGACCTTGCACGCGTCAGAAGCTTGCAGCACGACCTCAATAGCCAGTACCGACGCGACATCTCGCAATATGCCGGCAATCGCGCGCTGTACGTGCAGAGCATCTTTGACCAGCTGCCCGTCCAACTTGAGGGCGACTCACAAAGGTTTGTCCTCAACTCCATCGACCCGGAGGCGCGCTACGTTAGATTTCAACGCGATTTTGTATGGCTGCAATCGGCTGGGGTCGGCCTCAAAACCGATCTTGTCACTGAGCCGAAATCCCCTTTGCTCAAAACAGCCAAAAAAGAGCAATTCAAGCTCTATCAATCAGATACGGGCATGCTCATCGAGCGCTACCCCGCCCCGCTTGCTCGCGCCGTCTACCTCAACGACAAGCACCCCAACCTCGGAGGCATATACGAGAACTTCGCAGCGCAAGAACTAACAGCGCAGGGACATGAGCTCTATTACTACATGACGAAAAAACGAGGCGAGGTCGACTTCGTGGTAGATGGACCTGACTGTTCCGCTGTCGCCATCGAAGTGAAGTCGGGTTCGTATTACCACGCGCATGCAGCGCTCAACCATATGCTCGACACGCCCGCGTACCATATCGACCTCGGAATCGTTCTCTCGCAGGGAAACGTCGAACGCGATGGCAAGGTTCTCTACCTCCCCCTCTACGCTTCCTTCTGCCTGCCGGCATATCTCGACGGATCCCGCGAGATCGAGGGGCTCAAGCTCGGGATAGCACGCATCTAGCCGCAATCCGCAAAGATCTCCGCATCGAAGAGCGAGGCGATTGCCAAGCTCAAACAGAGCGCATCTGAAGCCCCCGACGAAAAGGCCAAGAACACCGACGGCGGTCTCCCGGCGACGGGCGATCCGGTGGTACTCCTCGGGCTTTTGGCAACTACCGGCATGGCGACCGCTGCCGCCGGCGCAGCATCCCGCCGCAGGAAGTAGTCGATACGGCAAAATCTACGCCCGACAAACCTGAGGGCCCCGGCCGAAGCCATCAACGCTTCGGCTGGGGCCCCGTTTGGCTAATCGCTTCTGCTGCAAAATCGAGGTTTTGCGAAATGTGTTTTCTCAGTATCATTTCTCGCTCGTTTTCAGTCGGTTGCGACCTGCGGTTTTGTTGATGCCAAACGGGCTGGAAAATGTGCCAGATACGATGGCATTTCGCAAAACCTCGATTTTGCAGCAGCTCGATGGGATTGCGGCTTCCATAGGCCGTTTTGTCGATGCGCCGAGCGTAAAAGAGCCGCGCGGAGCGTGTCCGCAGAAACCGCTCTTTATGGCAAGGCGAACAGATAAATGAACAATAAAACGAACAGCAATGGTCACATGTAAGAGCTTGAGTAGGGCTAAAAATATCTGAATTGCTGCACTGCTACCTTCTACCGTCTTCAAAGTACCTTTTGCGGATTTGTTCTAATATGTTCGTAATTGTTATATATACTGTCAATCGTGTTGGGTTGGCTTGAGGTTGTGAGCTTCAGGCCCATACAAACGGGAAGGATTGACAGTGGTGAGAGCAAACAATCGGAGCGTCGCCGCTCATGTGGCGCGTCGCGTTGGCGCCTGCGTGCGGCATCTGCTGCCTCGGGCGTTGGCAGCCGGCGCAATCGTCTTGGCAGGCGCTGCCACGCCGGCATGGGCTGCGAGCGTAACCCCGCAGGCTGCTGATGCGCATTGGTCGTTTGAGCGACGGGAGGCAGATGGGACATTCGTAAATGACGGCATGGACTCCTCGATGGGGATTACGGTTGACGGTCCGGGCGTGAATGCGGCCGCAAGCGATCTCAACGAGCTTGGAACATCCCTGGCCATCAGGGATAAAACTGCCGCGTTCTCCCTTGTTGTTCCCCAGGCCGTTGATTCGCAGCGGGCCTACACCATCTCGCTGTGGCTCAAGTCGACCGATGTCGCCCCCGATGCAAAAACGGCCCTCCTGCAGTTCGCGGGGCAGGGTAGGACGCTGCTGTATCAGCGCGACAATGGCGAGTTCGTCTCATTTCTTGCGGGCGCAGACGGCGGTGGCGACATATCGCTTGGCGCCGACCCCGCCCGCGGCGCCTGGGAGCATCTCACGGTGGTGAAAACAGGCGACCCCAAGTCCATCAAGCTCTACATCAACGGCAAGAAGCTCGAGCAGGGCACTTGGACGGGCAATCTGCCCCAGGGGATGATGGACCTCATTATTGGGGAGCACAAGAATCCGGGCGATATGGCGCGTTTTGAGGGCATGCTCGATGAGATATGCGTGTTTCGCCGCGCGCTCACCGATGCCGAGGTAGGCGAGCTATATGGATCCTACGGCGACCTGACCGTTGCCGATGAGCTGGCGGGTCTCATAGAGGATGCGAAGGCGCTGTGCGAAGGCATGGGCAACGCTGCGGAGAACGAGGCGACAGTCCAGCTCAAAGCTGCACTGGAACGGGCCCGAGAGGCACATGCATCGGGCAACATCCAGAGCATGAAGGATGCGCGTTCCGAACTCAAGGCGGCTATCAAGGCGGTGCGCGAGCAGGGTCCCACTGTGCGCATCGATACGACCGACGTCAAGCGTTCCCTCAGCAGCTCGCTATTCGGCATCAACCACCGGTACTCGAACTACGCGTACGGTACGGTCAATCCGGATGGCACCGTGAAGGCGGACTTCGCGAAGCTCTACCAGCAAGCGGGTTTTGGCTCCCTGCGCTATCCGGGCGGCACCATCTCGAACAACTACGTGTGGAAGGAGTCCATCGGCGACCTCGACCCCACAACAAAGGCAATCGAGCGCACCCCGCAGATCCACGGGTTTTACAACAACCCGGGGCAGACGGGATTCACCCCCACATTCGGCCTGATGGAGGTTGCCGAGTTTGCCGAGCGCATGAACTCCGAGATCGTCATGGTATACGGTATCGGTCGCGGCGATGCAGCTGACGCAGCCGACTTGGTGGAGTTCCTGAACGCGCGGCAGGGGACCAATCCCAACGGAGGCGTGGCGTGGGCAGATCGTCGTGCCGAGCTGGGGCATCCCGAGCCATTCGGCATCCGGTATTTCGAAATCGGAAACGAGAACAATTTGAGCGGAGACGATGGCACCGCTTCACAGCAGTATTGGATGACGGGTGTCGCCGCCGGCGCGCTGGAAGGGTACACGGACGGCGGACGCGCGACGTTTACCGGCCAGTATGCGGTCGTGCGCGGTGACTGGAACGAGGATGCATCGTATTCGACGGGCGAGGCGGGCCAGGAGTTCGCATGCCGGTACGCGCTCATCCCGCGCGAGATGGAGGATGGTTCCGCGCGCGATGCCGTGGTGCCGGGATCGGTCAAGGTGTATGTGGATGGGGAGCCGTGGAGCCGGGTTGACGACCTGAGCGCGGCCACGGCAGCCGATACGGTCTATCAGCTCGATATGGCGACGGGCTTCTTCACCTTCGGCGACGGCATCCATGGCGCCATTCCGGCGAAGGGCGGCCAGGTAACCGTCGACTACCAGGTGGAACGCGATGGCTTCATCGACATATCCCGCGCCATGCGCAAGACCATGGAGCAGATCGATCCGACGTTCGAGCAGAACGGCGCCCTCAACATCTATACGTCGTGGGAGGGCAACGAGTTCGTCGACCTGATGCACAAAAAGGGTGCGGATGATCTGTACGATGGCATGGCGGTGCATCCATATACGAACAAGGTCGGTAATCCTGCCTACAACGATGATGCGCCGACGGTGGCGAACAAACAGGCATGGTATCTCGATGTGATGCGCCTGGGGGATGGCGTGGCCGATACGGTGCAGCACCATGTCGACTACATGCGGCAGGTGACGGGTGATGCAACCAAGGTGCCCGTTATCAGCGAATACGGGATTTTCCGGTCGACCAACTCCCTGGTCCGTTCGCAGACGCATGCCCTGTACATCGCGCGCGCGATTATGGAATATGCCGAGCAGGGGAGTCCGTATATCCAAAAGCACTGCCTGGTCGATTACTACTCGAGCGGGGCGGATTCGCTTGGTCCCACGCAGCAGGCGGTGATCCAGGCGGTGGCGCAAGGGAATCTGGACGAGCAGAAGGACGGCTCGGGTGCATTCAAGTTCTTCGCCACGCCCAGCGCGCATGTGTTCGCCATGCTCAACAGCAGCTTCGGTGACACCGAGGTTGCGGCCGAGGTGAGCAACGAAGCGATGCTCTCGAACGGGGTGAGCCAGCACGCAGTGATGGCGTCGACCGATGCGGACGGCACTGTGTACGTGGCGCTGGTGAATTTGGCCTTGAACGATGTCGAGGGTGCCGGTGCCGACGGGAAGCTGCCCTCCACGGTGACCCTTGCGGTCGACGGCGTCGACTTGACCGGGCGCGAGCTTGAGGTAAAAAGCCTGTCAGGTACTGCCTTTTATGCAGAAAACAGCCTGGATGATCCAGGTGCCGTGGCGGTCGAGACCAGGACGGAGACTGCGAGCGGGCGCACGCACACGCTGAAGCTCGCCCCGCATTCTTTCACGATCGTTGCGATTAAGGCGGCCGATGGCGGGCGGCCGCCGGTGGATCCGGAGCCTCCTGTGGACCCTGCTCCGGATCCCAAGCCTGAGCCGCAGCCCGACCCGGAGCCGCCGATGGACCCCGGTCCGCAGCCCGAGCCGGGCCTTCCGTCCTCTGGGGACACCGCGACGGGCACCGCGTCGCAGGTCTCCTTGGGTAGGGGCGCATCTGGAGCGGGCCGGCATCAGGGCGTGCTGCCCCAAACGGGCGACGCGTCGGTGTCGCTGGTGGCAGCTGCGGCTGCCCTATCCGCTGCCTGTTTCGCATGCGCACGAAGGCGAACGCATTAGCCTGGTTGTATGCCATGAGGGGAGGGGTCGTCTGAACATGCGTCCCCTCCCGGCTCAATTCGGGGAGAAGAGGCATGGCCCGAGCGGTGCCGCCCGGACGGGGTTCGAATCCGCGCACGTGCGCCAAAGGGAAACGGCCCCGTTGCCGGGGCCTGTCACTTATACACATCTCCGAGCCCACGAGACGTAGAGGAATCTCGT
>CABRIF010000020.1 GCA_902470925.1 uncultured Collinsella sp.
CGGCAGCGTCAGATGTGTATAAGAGACAGGGCCCGCACCGCACGCCACCCCCTCGCGGCCGCCATTTCCCCGCCGGCTTCAACCCAGCATCCTCCTCGTAGCCTTTCCCCTGCACAACCTCTATAATGGCACCACGTTACGAAGGCATGAAGACGCCTTCCGCCCCGCCCGCACGGACGGGCGGACCTACCGTCGTCAAGGAGCAAGCACGACCATGGCACAACCAACCGAATCACCCGCGCCGTCAAAGAGCTCGCACGCCATCCCGGTGAGCATCGGCGCCATGCTGGTCACGCTCGGCGTGGTCTACGGCGACATCGGCACCTCGCCCATGTACGTCACCAAGGCGCTGCTGGCGGGCCAAGGCGGCATCATGTCCGTCACCGAGGAGTTCATCCTCGGCGCCCTGTCGCTCGTCATCTGGACCGTGACGCTGCTCACCACCGTAAAGTACGTGCTCATCTCCCTCAAGGCCGACAACCACGGCGAGGGCGGCATCTTCGCGCTCTACAGCATCGTGCGGCGCTACGGCCGCTGGCTCATCGTCCCGGCCATGCTCGGCGGCGCGGCGCTGCTGGCCGACGGCGTCCTCACTCCGGCCGTGACCATCACCACCGCCATCGAAGGTTTGCGCACCATCCCGGCCGTCCACCAGCTCATGGGCGACAACCAGATGAACGTCGTGGTCATCACCCTCATCATCGTGTGCCTCCTGTTCGCCGTACAGCGGGCGGGCACGTCCAAGATCGGCCGCGCGTTCGGCCCGGTCATGACATTCTGGTTCCTCTTTCTGGGCGGTGCCGGCCTCATCAACATCCTGGGCGACCCGGTGGTCCTCAAGGCCTTCAACCCCCTGCGCGGCATCTCGTTCCTGCTGTCGCCGCACAACCACGCCGGCATCATGATCTTGGGCAGCTGCTTTCTTGCCACCACCGGCGCCGAGGCCCTCTACTCCGACATGGGCCACGTGGGCCGCGGCAACATCTACGCCACCTGGCCGTTCGTGAAGATTTGCCTCATCCTGTCCTACCTGGGCCAAGGTGCCTGGCTGCTGGCCAACGCCGGCAACACCAACCTCATGCTCATCGAGGACCTCAACCCCTTCTTCCAGATGCTGCCCGACGCCGTGCGCCCCTTCGGCGTGGTGCTGTCCACCTGCGCGGCCATCATCGCCAGCCAGGCGCTCGTCACCGGCGCGTTCTCCCTGGTGTCCGAGGCGAGCCGCCTGGACCTCATGCCCCACATGCAGATCTTCTATCCCGCCGAGACCAAAGGCCAGCTCTACATCCCCATGGTCAACAACGTCATGTGGGTCGGCTGCGTGATCGTCGTGCTGCTGTTCCAAAGCTCGGCGCACATGGAGGCCGCCTACGGCCTGGCCATCACCATCACCATGATCTGCACCTCGGTGCTGCTGTTCTTCTACCTGCACGGCATCCGTAAGCTCAAGGTCTTCCCCTGGGGCTTCGTGGTGTTCTTCGTGGCGCTCGAGGGCTTCTTCTTCGTCTCCTCGCTCACCAAGTTCTTCCACGGCGGCTACTTCACCATCCTCATGGCCGCCCTCATCATGGGCATCATGGTGAGCTGGTACAACGGCAGCCGCGTCGAGCGCCGCCAGTACACGATGCTGCCCGTGCGCGACTACCTGCCGCAGCTCGCCCGCCTGCGCGACGACCCGCACTACGAGACACTCTGCGACAACCTGGTCTACCTCACCAACAACACGAGCACCACCATGCTCGACCGCGACATCCTCTACTCGATCTTCGACCGTCACCCCAAGCGGGCGCGCGCTTACTGGTTCCTCAATGTCGAGGTGACCGACCAGCCGCACACCTTCGACTACTCGGTGGAGAACTACGGGACCGACTACGTGTTCCGCGTGCATCTGTACCTGGGCTACAAGGTCAACCAGCGGGTGAACGCCTACCTGCGTCAGATCGTCTCCGACCTGTCCGCCTCCGGCGAGCTGCCGCCGCAAAAGCATGCCTACTCGGTCTACAAGGAGCCGGGCAACATCGGCTCGTTCAAGTTCTGCCTGGTGCGCAAGACACTCGCGCCCGAATCGGACGTGGACCCGCAGGAGCGCTCGGCCATCGCCCTCAAGTACACCATCCGCCGCTTCGCCGGCTCCCCGGTGCAATGGTTCGGTTTGGAGAACTCCAACGTCTTTTACGAGTACGTGCCGCTGTTCACCAAGTTCAAGCCGGTCGACCGCATGCGGCGCATCGAGGCTGGCGAACGGTAGGCGCCAGGCCTGCGACGGCAGCCGCCCGTCGCGCGATGGCGGGCGGCAGAAGCCTCCATCCCATCCCTTCCCAGACGGCCGGGTCCCAAACACAAGCGGGGCCCGGCCGTCTGCCATTCCGAGTGCGCCTGCTCGCTACGCCCGCAGCCCGACATGTTCGGCGGCCCGGCGCCCAGCCGCTCACCGCGCCCGCGGCCCAGCGTTCCGGCCGTACCCGCGCCACCTCGTGCGCGCCGCCCTCGCCCATTCCAGGCGTGCCGGTTGCTTTTTTCATCCAACCGCGCGCATTGATTGAATCTCGACAATCTGCGAGTACTATGAATGCTCGTCTTTGCTAACACGTGTGCATCAGCTCCGTGTCAGCATGTCGTTATCCCTGGAACACAGGCAGGATAAAGAGGTTATCTATGATCGTTTCCGCCATCTCCTTTGTGGGGCTTGCCGTGAGCGCCGTGCTCACGGTGCGCTCCTTCCGGGCGATGCGCGCCGCGGGCACACCCCTGTCGGCATCTGCGCTCGCCTGGAGCATCGTCTTCATGGCCTTCCAGGCGTTCCTCGGCATCTACGCCGCCATCGGCCTTGTGCAGAACGACGTGCTCGCCGGCCTGATCGCCAACGCCGTGCTCTGCGCCTGCACCTGGGCCGTGAGCACCCCGCAGGTCCTCGTTGAGCGCCTGCGCACGCTCACCTCGCCTACGGGCCGCTTTTCGCACCCGCTCATCGCGGGCATCGTCATCGTCCTTGTGGCCGCGCTCTTCGCCGGCCTGGCGCTCGAGGTGCCCAGCAACCACAACTTGCTGTGGGGCTATCCCCTGTGCCTGCTGCTTGAATGGGCGCTGATCGCCGCTGTCATGGTGGGCCTGTACCTCATCTTCCAGCGCCGCGGCGCCGCCTCCGCCGTAGTGGCATTCGCCCTGTACGGCCTGGGCGTGGCCGAGTACTTCGTCATCACCTTCAAGTCCATGCCCATCCAGCCGGGCGACATCTCCGCCCTCTCCACCGCCATGGCCGTGGCGGGCACCGGCTACACCTATGAGCTGAGCGCTTTTTGCCTCTACGGCATGGCGCTGCTGGCCATCGCCTTTTTGCTCTGCCATCTAGCTGGCTGCCTGCGCCCGGCACGCGAGCAGCGCACACGGCGCGCCCTGCTCATCAACCTGCTGGTGGGCGTGCTGTGCCTGGTGGGCGTGGGCGCGCATGTCACCATGATCGACTACTACCACACGCTCAACATCACGGTTTACACCTGGCGACCGCTCGAGAGCTATTACCGTCAGGGTTTCCTGCCCACCTTCATCAGCGGTGCGCAGACCATCAAACCGCCCGTACCGGCGGGATACAGTGTGGACGAGGCCGAAAAGCTCATCGACGACTACGCCGCCAGCTACGACGAGAACGAGGGCGCCTCCACCGAGCGCGCCGAGGCAACCGCCCAGTTCGACGCCGAGAAGCCCACGGTCATCACCATCATGAACGAGACCTTCTCCGACCTATCCATCTACCAGCAGATGCACGCCAACTACAACGGGCCTGAGTTCTTCAAGAGCCTGCCCGACGCCCTCTCCCGCGGCGTGTTGTACGTCTCGGCCTACGGCGGCGGCACCTGCAACACCGAGTTCGAGTACCTCACCGGCAACTCCATGGCTAACCTCGGCGCCGGCGTGTACCCCTACACGATCTACAACCTCACCAATACCGACAACCTGGCCGCCCAGTTCAAGAAGCTCGGCTACACCACCACCGCCATGCATCCCAACCACGGCACCAACTGGAACCGCGAGAACGTCTACCAGGACTTCGGCTTCGACCAGTTCCTCACCATCCAGGACTTCCAGGACGCCGACAAGCTGCGCGGCATGGTGACCGACGAGGCCACCTACGACAAGATCCTCGAGCTGCTGGACACCAACAGCAATCCGCAGTTCATCTTCGACGTGACCATGCAGAACCACTCCGGCTACGACACAGGGCTCATCCCGGCCGACAAGCAGGTGAACCTGTCCATCGACGGCACGAGCAACCCGGAGGTCGACGAGTACGTTTCGCTGATCCAGGAGTCCGACCGCGCGCTCAAGAACTTCATCGACAAGCTCCGCAAGCTCGACCGCAAGGTGATTCTGGTGTTCTTCGGCGATCACCAGCCCTTCTTCCCGTCTGAGTACAACGACCGCTGGTTCAGCGGTGAGGATGAGACCACGCACGCCATGCGCCTGTGGCAGACCGACTACATCATCTGGGCGAACTACGACGTGGCGGGCAACAGCCAGACGAGCCAGGTGGACGATCTGTCCACCAACTACCTGGGTGCCACGCTGATGAACCTGATCGGCGCACCGCTGACCAACTACCAGAAGGCCCAGATCTCCCTGCGCAACGCCATGCCGGCCATCAACTCAACCGGTTACGAGGACGCGAGCAAGCGCTGGCACCTGTCGAACGCGAGCACCTCCAGCGACGAGGATTCCTCCCTGGCCGCCGCGCTCCAGGCGCGCAGCGACTACGCCAAGATGCAGTACTACGAGCTGTTCCGCGATGGGAAGGATGTCTACACCAAGCACGCCCAAACCGAGGCGAACGAAACAGACCCGAACCTCGCCCCCGGCACGACCAAGATCAAGTAGGCGCAGAGGCGGCGGCTGGGGCTTGTGGCGGGGTTGGCAGCGCCGGCGTCGGCGTCGGCACGGTGTTGCTGGCGGTGTTGCCGGCACTGGTGCCGGGGCTGGTGGCGGGGCTGGGGCGATAACAGCCGGCGCTGCGGGAGGCGGGGCGTTTCCGGTGTGACGTTGTCGACGGCCAATGTGGCGGCCATGATGCCATTGCGACGATGCAAGTGCAGGATGGCACTGACGCTGGTGCCGGGGCTGGCGGCGCAGGCGCAGGATGGCGCTGACGCTGGTGCCGGGACTGACGGCAGGGCTGGCCGACGTAAACGCAGAGTCGCGTTCGGTTGCCGATACAGACAACCAGCACGGTGGCCGTGGTCGATGTCACAGCCGTCAGCAGCGCCGAAACCACATCCCATCGACCGCCCACCACGACACAGCCCCCTTGAAAACCGACCCCTCTCGGCCGCTCCGCATCGCCTTTCGCATGCGGGGCGGCTTTTTGGTTCGCGCCGAGGTCATCAGCGCAATCCGCGTTCAGCCCACGATTGCTCGATCAGTCCAGGTGCACCCCTCGGCTGTTAGGGCAATCCGGATGCGGTCCTCGATGGTTTGTGCGATCCGGTTGCAGTCCTCAGCTGTTCGGTCAATCCGGGCGCGGATTCCGTCCGTTCCCCAAATCCTGGGTGCGGATTCCGTCCATCTAAAAAAATTGGGTTCGCGCCGTGTCCATCCGGAGCGGTTTTTCGGCCCTGGATGGACGAAACACGAACCCGGAATGCACCAAGGGCTCAAACCCGAACCCGGGATTTACCGATGGCCGGCATCCGAACCAATGATGTGCCGACGGCTCAAATCCGAACCAGCGATGTGCCGACGGCCGAGATCCGAACCCGGAATGCTGTCACCAGCCACCGACCGCTGTCCGCCGCCCAGCGGCCCCGCCCACCGGCCAGCGACCGGCGTCCGCCGCCCAGCGTCCACCATCCACCGACCGCTGCCCGCTGGCTGCCGCAACCTGCAACCCCTTAGGCGAGCGACGGCGCAGCCTCACCACGACCACGCAGGCGCGCCGCAAGACAGGCAAGCAGCTCCTCGCTGCAACCGGCGACCTCGCGCAGATACGCGCGGGCCGACCCGTAGCATTCATGCAGATGAGCCAGCGTGAGCTCCATCTCCTCGGGAATCGCCTCGAACAGACAGCGCGGCGCCCGACGCCGCAGCAGCACGCTCACCGCGATGCGCTGAGCGCGTAGGCCGCGCCCCAGAAACCGCTGCGTGGCCGCGTAGTCACGTACGATATCCTCATCCGCCACGCCGGCCAGACCGAGCAGCAGCATGGCGATCACGCCGGTGCGATCCTTGCCCGCACGGCAATGGAACAGCGCGCAGCCCACGCCCGGTGCACCCGACGCCCCCACCGAACCGGCACTCGGAGCACCTGCTAAACCCGCACCCGGCACTTCCGCGCAGCCCGCTCCCGACCGCTCCGCCGATCCCACGCCCGGCACCTCCGCGCAGCCGGCGCCCGAGGCCCCTGCTGAACCGACATCCACAACCCCAGCCAGTGCCTCAAGCACCCGACGGATGCTCGCGCCCTCGTTGTCGAGCAGGGACTTGTACACCGTGAACATGCGATCGGGCAGCGCCTCGCGGAACCCGCCGGAATTGAGCTGGTCGAGCATGGGGACATGCGTGTAGGCAACCCCGTCACGACCGCCCGCATACGGGTCGGGCCAGTGGCGTACCTCGAAGTCGCTGCGAAGATCCACCACACGCCGCAGACCGCCACAGCCGTAATCGGCCAGGTAGGCAAATCCATCTTGACGAAGGCTCCGCAGCGAAGGGGCCCGCAGCAAAAGACCGTAGGCGGTGGTCCCCTGCGTGCCGTCCTCGGCCACATAGGCATACCCGCCCAGGTCGCGCACATTGCGCACGCTCCGCAACGGAAGCTCGCGCGGATGATCCCGAGCCGGACCCTCTTGCACTACAACGGACGCCTCAGCGGCCGCGGCAGAGGAGCAAGCCGCCTGCGTCTTGACGGGCTCGTTGGCGGGCGATCTGTCGAGCATGACGGCAGGCGCTCCCACGGACTCGGCGGTGGATACCCCGGCGTCGAAAACCTCGGGGTCAAGAACCTCGACGCTCGCCTCCGCAGGCGCAGACAAGCCAGCATCCGCCCCAGCGCGCAGCTCCGCCGACGCGCGTATGCCCGCGCTCGCCGCGGCGACCGCCTCCGGCTGTACCCGCGCGCCCTTGAACAACGCCTCGTGCTGCATACTCGCCATCCTTACCAATCAAAAAGCGCCCCGGCATCGCCGAAGCGCTTTCTACACTATAGCCGAACAGGACTGCCCGCATACATCCTGCCCAAAACCTGACGAACTCTTTACTCTTATGGAGTATATGCAGGGTAGACGAAATGTTTACAAATCTCGGTTCGCATAGATGCGCCGCGCGACGCCGGCGCTCACCGCCATCAGGGCCGCCGCGACCACCAACGCCCCTCCTGCCGTCAGCATGAGGTTGACCGGCTGCGTCATCCATTCGAACACGCCCTGCATATCCGCCAGCACCCCCGAGCCCGCAACGTTCGCAAACACAATGCCCCCCGCGAACATCAGCGCGCAGATGATGAACGGTGCATACTGCGTGGCCTTCGTGTTGCCCATCTTGAACGCCAGCGGCAGCGTCACGCTCGTCACGATCGCCGCCATGCACGCCGTAGCGCACGCCGAAAACACGATGCTCAGCAGGGCGTCCCCGTCGAGCTCGAACATGGCAGCGATATCCGCCGGCAGCGGCAGCACCTGCCCCGCCACCCAGAGCACCCCCACAATCGCCATGGCGAGAATGAACGCGCCCACCGTAAAGGTGACAGCCATGAGATAGCGCGCCGTCACCACCTCTCCACGCGAGACCGGCAGGGCAAGGCGCGTCGTCTCCCACGCGTTGTTCTCATCGTAGGCAAACGCGCTCATGGGGCCCATGATGCCATACAGCGAGATGAACACCGCCGTCACCGCCGCCAGCCCCTGAGTGCCCATGACGATGAACCCCACCACGATCAGGCTGCTGAGAATCCGTTGCTTGAGGTAGTCGGACAGCACCAGCAGATCGAACATATACGCACGCATCATCGTGCATCGCCTCCCTGCACACGCTCGCCTTTGAGCATGAGCGCCATGTAGTCATCGATTCCCATGCGGTCGCAGGGAATGCCGGGCAGCGCCTGCCGGAACGCGAATCGGTCGCTCACCAGCACGTCGATACCATATTCATGCCTGAGCACGCGCGGGCTCGCCCCCGCCCCGGCCGCCCATGCCAGCACCTGCTCCATGTCGGCGGCACGGCAGCGCGCGATGCCCATCGTGTCGATCACCTCGTCTTTTGCCACCTCGAACACGATGCGGCCCTCGTCGATGCACGCGATGGTGTCTGCGATCTTATCCAGGTCGCTCGTGATGTGGCTGCTCATGAAGATGCCGTTCACCGGATTGCCGTTCGCATCTTCCTCGTCCACGAAGGCGCGCAGGATGTCGAGCACCTCGTCGCGCGCCATGGGATCGAGCCCGGCGGTGGCCTCATCCAAGATAAGCAGGCGCGGATGGTGCGCGAGCGCGCAGGCCAGGCTGAGCTTCATGCCCATACCGCGCGAAAGCTCCTTGACCCGCTTCTTCTCGTCCAAACCGAACGTACGCAGATAGCCGCGAAACGTCGCGGCATCCCACGTGGTGAAGGCGCGCGCCATGAGCGCGCCTACGCGTGCAAGCCGCATGTGATCGGGCAGGCCGATGGTGTCGAACACCACGCCTACCTGCTCCTTCACCCGCGCTGCCGCGGTGCGCGACAGCTCGTTGGCGTCGACCCCGAGCACGGTGGCCGTACCGCCATCGCGCACGATGAGCCCCAGCAGTGCTTTGATCGTGGTCGACTTGCCCGCGCCGTTCTTGCCGATGAACCCCACGACCTGGCCGGGCTCCACCACCAGGTTCACACCCTGCAGCTCGAAGCCGTCGTAGCGCTTGGTGAGACCCCGCGCCTCGATCAACGGCGCACTTCCCGGCGCACCTCCGTCCCGTGCCGCCGCGGCGGCCACCATGTCCGTCATTGGACATCCTCCCCTTCCATGAGGGTCGAAAGCATATCGCTGAGCTCGCGATCGGCCAACCCGATGGACCTGCCCGCCTCCACAGCGCGCTGCATCCACCCCTCGATCTCGCGCAGGCGCTCCTCGCGCAGCAGCTCCTTGTTGCCACCAGCCACAAAGCTGCCCTTACCCTGCACCGTCTCGATGAACCCTTGGGCTTCGAGGTCGGTATAGGCGCGCTTGGTGGTGATAACGCTCACCCGCAGGCTGTTCGCCAGTGCCCGGATGGACGGCAGCTTCTCGCCCGCCGCAAGCGCCCCAGCGAGGATCTGCCCTTTGATCTGAGACGAGACCTGCTCGTAAATCGGCTTGTCGCTCGAGTTTGCGATGATGATTTCCACGATATCGAAAACCTTTCCGTTCCGGCCCCGCGCAGGCGTCCCCGCGCCGGGCATAGCGGCGGGCGCGGCGTCCCGTCCCTGCCACTTCCGAGTATAGTGTATATACTCGATAAGTACAGTATATACACACGCATGGTGCGAACGCAAGGCCCCATTGGCGAAAACCGGTGCCCTATACCCTTAGCGTGCGCGTGACCCAGCATGCGGTGCTGCAACAGAGCGGCGCGCCCTCACCCTCCGGTGCGCCCTCAACCGGCAGAAACCGCCGGAAGGCAGCCGAAAAGCAGGCCCGTCCGCCATCTGGGCACCCCATGCAAAAGGCCACCAACCTGCGTTGATGGCCTTCGCGTGGCATCGCCGATTCAGTTGTTCGAAAACACACGTGACGGCGGGCAACCCGCCAAGACGCCGCCGCGGCGGGCAGCACCGCCCCGGCGCCTTGCCGACACCGCGCCGATACGCCATCGCATACGCCGTATCGCGGCGCCGCCCGTGGCGGCATCGGCACCAGCACGCTCCGTTCGCCCGCACCACCCCGGCGCCTTGCCGGCACGGTACCAGCATGCCCCCCTTACGCCAAGCGCGCGCCCACCTCGCGGGCGGCTGCGGGCTTGTCAAAGTTCCCGTTCGTCGCCTTCGTCAGCGCACCCATCACGCGGCCCATGTCCTTCTTGGACGCAGCGCCCGTCTCGGTAATCACCTGCTCGATCAGCGCCACGAGCGCCTCGCCCGACACCTGCTCGGGCAGCAGGCTCTCGAGCACCGTCACCTGCGCGCGCAGATTCTCGGTGCGCTCGGCGTTGTTGCCGGCCTTCTCGGACATCTCCAGCGTCTCGAGCGTCTGCTTGAGCGTGCGCTTGACCTGCGTGGTCACCTCTTCCTCGGTGATGTCGTGCGCAGCCCCGCGCGTGGCCACGTTCTTGAGCTCGCCCAGCACCACACGGGTCACGCTCAGACGCACCTTGTCCTTCGCCTTCATGGCGGCAACCATCTCGGCATGCAGCTCGTCGTAGGTCATGGTCAATCCCCTTTCATCTGCACGACCGCCGGCGCGCACAGCGCCTGGCAGCCGCATGGTATACAAAGCGGCCCCTCGCGCACGCCTCTGCGCGCGAGGGGCCGTCACATCCGCTTCAAGCGAAGCGCGCCTGCGCGCGCTGGCGGCTACTCCGCGCTCGACCCCGCGGTGGAACCCGAGCCGGTGTCCCCGGCCGAGACGGTGCTCATATCAACGTTGTACGGCACGTTGCTGGGCATCTCGTTGATCTTGATGTCGGCCTTGTCGGTGTAGTCGGACAGCCAGGTGCTGTAATCGGCACTCACCTGCTTGTTCTTAATGGTGCTCACGATGCTCTTCTTCAGATCGCTCGGGATCTGATCGACCGAGGTCACCGAGCTGTCCACGTGGAAGTAGTCCGTGCACTTGATGATGTGGTAGCCGTAGGTGGTCTTCACCAGACCGCTCACCTGGTCCTTGGACAGCGCGTTCAGGGCATCCTGGTACTCGGTCACGAAGGTGGTGAGCTTGTCCCAGCCCACATCGCCGCCGTCGTCCTTGGAGGAGTCCTCGGAATACTTCTTGGCCGCGTCCTCGAACGACAGCTCGCCGGAGTTGATCTTGTCGAGGGCCTCCTGCGCGGTGGCCTTCGCCTTGGCGTCGTCCTCCTCGCTGGCGTCGGAGGCAACCTTGATCAGGATGTGCGAGGAGCGGCGGGCGTCGTTGTAGGTGGAGAGGTTCTCGTTGATGTAGGCGAGGATCTCGTCGTCGGTGGGCTCCTTCTCGGGCGCCACGGCCTCCTTGAGCTTCTGCTGGGCGAGCTGGCTTTTCAGGCTCTCCTGGTAGGAGCTCTTGTCGTAGCCCATCTGGGAGAGCAGCTCCTCGAAGGTTTTCTCGTCGCCGCCATAGCTCGACACGGCATCGTCCCACGCCTTCTGCACGTCGTCGTTGCTCACGCTGACGTTGTACTCCTTCTCAGCTGCCGTGAGCAGGTACTGGCTCGCATAGCTGCGAATCACGCTCTCGCGGTAGCTCTCCGGGGTCTGGCCCTGGTCGGCCAGGTACTGGGCCCAGTCCTTGTCATCGGTCTTGCCGAGCGAGGTGCGCGTGCTCATGATCTGCTCGGTGATGGTGTCCTCTTTGATGTTCACGCCGTTCACCGTGGCGGCCACGCCGCCGGTGAGCGTGTAGTCGGTCTGGTTCGTGGCCTGGTTCAGCACGCCCGAGCACGCCATGGCGGTCACCGACAGCAGCATGGCAGCAACGCCGATTACCACCAGGATGATCTTACCGGTGCGGGAGAGCTTGTCCTTCGCCTGCTTTTTGCGCGCGCCCTTCGACGGGGCGGCCTTCTCGGCCTCGGGCACGGGGTCGCGCTTGATTTTCGCGCTCTTCCGCGCGGGATGATTCTTGATAGCCATGAACAGAGCCTTTCGGATTCCAACAGTGCAGCTGCTCGTATTCTCCCACATTAAGCGTGCGTCAACATGCACATATGCCGCCTGCGCACAAAACGCCCGGGCACCGCGGAGGCACGCGGCGCCCGGGCGCACAACCAGGCGTTTAGGAGATAGCCACCGTTAGGTTGGGGCGCACGTACACCCGGCCGTCGGCGAGCAGCTGGATGACCTCGGGATAGAGCACGTGCTCGACGGCGTGGATATGCTCCTCGAGCGCCTCGACGTCCCAGCCCTCCTCAACCGCGAGCGCACGCTGGGCGATGATGGGGCCCATGTCGTACACGGCGTTGGCAATGTGCACCGTCACACCCGTCACCTTGACCCCGCGGTCGAAGGCATCCTGGATGCCGTGAGCGCCCGTGAAGCTCGGCAGCAGCGCCGGGTGAATGTTGATCACGCGATTCGGGAACGTGGCGAGCAGCGGCGCATGAACCTTGCGCATGTAGCCGGCCATGACCACGTAGGCCACGCCCGCGCGGTACAGCTCGCCGGCGATGACCTCATCGGCCTGGATGGGGTCGGCGTACATCTCCTTGGACAAGGTGAGCGTTTGGATGCCCGCCTCCTCGGCGCGTTTCAGGCCGAACGCCGAGGGGCGGCTCGCCACCACGAGCTTGATCTCGGCGTTGAGGGTGCCGGCCTCGATGGCGTCGATGAGCGCCTGGAGGTTGGTGCCCGAACCGGACAGCAGCACGCCGATCGGCAAGGGCGCGCGTTCACCTGCCGGCGTGGCCGCGCGCTGCTCCTGCAAGTCGTTACTGGTGAGCGGTGCGGCGGCAACGGCGCCGTTGCCCGCCTCGACCTCGCGCTCGGCCGCGCTGCTGAAAAACGCCTCGCTCGGCAGGGCCTCGGGGCCCAAGCCGGCGGCCTCGACCAAGCGGCGGTACTCCTCGTCGGCTGCGGCGCGCGCCTGGTCGTTAGCGCTCGTCGGCATAGGTCACCTCGCCGGAACCGGCCACGCAGGTGCCCACGTGGAAGGGCTGCTCGCCGAGCGCCACGAGCGCCTCGGTCACCGCGGCCTCCTGCTCGGCCGGCACGATGATCATGAGGCCGGCGCCCATGTTGAAGGTCTTGCAGGCCTCGGCAGGCGTAAGGCCGGCCTGCTCGGCGATGTAGGTGATGACAGGCGGAACGTCCCAGCCCATGCGCGCACCGTCGCGCTCGACCACGGCATCGACGTCGGCGGCCAGCGCGCGGTTGAGGTTCTCGGTGATGCCACCGCCGGTGATGTGCGCGATGGCGTGGATATGCGCGCCTGCCTCGGAGCGCAGCAGCTCGAGGATGGGCTTCACATAGATGCGGGTGGGCGCGAGCAGCGCATCGGCCAGGCTGAGACCGGGCGCGACCTCGGTTGCCTCGAGCTCGGCCTTCTTGGCGGCCGCCTCGGGCGTGCCGGGAACGATGCCGTCCACGCCGATTACGCGGCGCACGAGCGAGTAGCCGTTGGAGTGCACGCCGGTGCTCGGCAGGCCGATGATGGCGTCATCCGGTCGCACATGCGCGGGATCGAGCATCTTGGGGCGGTCGACGACGCCCACGGTGAAGCCGGCCATATCGTAGTCGTCCGGGCGCATGACGCCGGGATGCTCGGCCATCTCGCCGCCCACGAGCGCGCAGCCCGCGAGCTTGCAGCCGTCGGCCACGCCGCGCACGATCTTGACCATATGCTCGGCCTCGATATGGCCGATGGCCACGTAGTCGAGGAAGAACAGCGGCTCGGCACCGGAGGCGAGGATGTCATTCACGCACATGGCAACAAGGTCCTGACCCACCGTCTCGTGGCGATCGAGAATCTGGGCAAGCACGAGCTTGGTGCCCACGCCGTCGGTGCCCGAAATGAGAATCGGGTCTTCCATATCCTTGAGCGCGGCGGCGGAGAACAGGCCGCCGAAGCCGCCGATGCCGCCGATGACCTCGGGTCGGTTCGTGGCGGCAACCATCTGCTTGATGGCATCGACCGCGCGGCCGCCCTCGGCGGTATCCACCCCCGCGTCCTCGTAGGTTACATGCTTGGGTGCCTCGCTCATGGGCGATCCTTTCCTCGGTCGTAAGGCTACGCACCCCATGATAGCAGGGCGGCGCTCTTCGGTGCTGATGCCGCGCAACCCGCAGCGCCGCCGCGTGCCCAACGCCACGCGTGCCGCCCGCTTCTCGTCATTCGCAAGAAGATATGGCAGCAACTTCTCGCCAATAAAGAGAAGTTTTCGCTTAAACTTCTCTTTATTGGCGAGAAGTATCTATACTAAGCATATAGAGAAAGGAGCGTGCCATGTCGCCCACGCCCATCGATTACGCCGCGCTGGTGCAGGAAGCACGTGCATTCGATGCGCCGCCGCTGATTCCGCGCATCGGCGGCATCGATTCCCTGCCCGCCCCTCAACCGTTCAACTTGGTGCATGCCATCACCGGCATCCGCCGCTGCGGCAAGACGTTCTACGCCTTCCAGCTCATACAGCAGCTGCTTCATGCCAACGTTCCGCGCAACCGCATCTTCTACTTCAATTTCGCAGACGACCGACTGCGCCCCGCTTCCTCAACCTTGCTCAACGACATTGTTGAAGAATACTGGCGCCAAGTTCCGGAAGCTCGAACGCAGGGCTGCTATCTGTTCTTGGACGAGGTGCAGGAGGCCGATGGATGGGAAGGCTTCTGCCAACGCGTTGCCGAACGCGAACGCGTGACGCTGGTGGTGACCGGCTCGTCATCAAAGCTCTCCGCCGACGAGATCGCCAGTCGCTTTCGAGGCAGGCTGCTCGAGCATCCCATGCGGCCACTCTCGTTCAGGGAGTTCTGCCAGTTCAACGATATAGACGCCCCCTCGGCGAACGAGCTGGACCGCGCGGGCACGGTATCTCCGCAAACGCGCACCACCCTTGAGGCGGCGTTCGATCGCTATCTCGTTGAAGGAGGCTTCCCCGGCACCCAGCACATGCCGGCAGCAGGGCGCATCGCGCTGCTGCAAACATACGCGCGCGATGTAGTAGCACGGGACGTGGTCGATCGATACCCGCGTGCCGGCATCGACCTCGCCAATCAGGTCGCGCTGTACGGCCTGCGCAACACCGGGTGCGAGCTTTCGGTTAACAGCTTGGTATCCAGCCTGCGCTCCGTGGGATACCAAACCAGCTGGGAAACGGTGAGCGAAGTCGTGCGCCTGCTTGAGCAGGCCCATCTCTATGACAGCGTGGCTGAGCACTCCACCTCGTTTGCGCCATCAACCACCGCGATCAAAAAAGTCTATGCGGTGGATGCGGGCATGGCCCATGCGGTTTCGCGAGCAAGCCAGCAAGATCTGGGCAAGCGCCTTGAAACCGCCGTGTACAACGAGCTCGCCCGGCGATGCGCCCGCGGACGCATCGATACGGTATGCTCACTGACGCTTCCCAGCGCCAAGCGCGAGAAGGTTGACTTCGTAGTGGGAGACGCGCTTTCAGCGGAAGCGTACGGCCTTATCCAAGTAACCGTTGACATGACGGCCGATAAGACGCGCACGCGCGAACTGGGTTCCCTGGCAGCGGCCATGCGCTTTGCCAACTCTCCCACGGGCCTGGTGATCACGCTGCGCGAACGGGCAAGCCTGACCGTACCGGAAGGAGCGATCGAGGTGATTCCCGCCTGGCAATGGGCCCTGGCGGACGCGCTCAGCACATCCGCTGCGTAAGCCCGGGCGGGCCGGAGGCGAAGAGCCCGCATACCAATCAGGGGCTGCACGCGACGATGCGAACCGCCGCCTGCAGCCCCTGCGCAACCAGCCCCTATGCCTCGTTGCGCCGCTCCCAGCTCCGGTCGCGCTCCGCCTCTTCGACCGCACGCGCGCCGATCGGACGCGCCGGGGCCTGGAACACCGGCTCATAGCCGTCGAGGAACTTGCCGCGGCTGAAGCTCTCGGGGATGGCCACGGGGTACTCGCCCGTGAAACACGCCCGGCAGTACCCACCGGCGGGCACGCACTGCAGCAGGCCCTCAACCGACAGGAATCCCAGCGAATCGGCCCCGATGAACGAGCAAATCTCGTCCACGCTCTTGTTCGCCGAGATCAGCTGCGACTGCACGTCGGTATCGATGCCGTAGAAGCACGGCCACACGACCTCGGGCGAGTTGATGCGCACGTGGATCTCGCGCGCGCCGGCCTGGCGCAGCATGCGGACGAGCTGCACCATGGTGGTGCCGCGCACGATCGAGTCATCGATGACCACGAGGCGCTTGCCGGCGATGTTGTCGCGCAGCGGGTTGAGCTTCATGCGCACGCCCATGGCACGCAGCTCCTGCGTGGGCTCGATGAAGGTACGCGCCACGTAGCGGTTCTTGATGAGGCCCTCGCCGAACGGAATGCCGCTCTCGTGCGCGTAGCCCTCCGCCGGAGGCAGGCCCGAGTCCGGCACGCCGATCACCATGTCGGCCTCGACGGGGTTCTCGCGCGCCAGCATGCGGCCCATGTCATAGCGGCAGGCATACACCGACTTGCCGCCCATCAGCGAGTCCGGACGGGCGAAGTACACCTGCTCGAACACGCACTGCGCCTCCTGCTCGGCCGCCGGCACGCCCTGCTCGGACACCAGGCCCGCGGCGCTGATGCGCAAGATCTCGCCCGGGCGGATGTCGCGCACATACTCGGCGCCCACGATGTCGAGCGCGCAGGTCTCCGAAGCAACAACCCAGCCAAACGCCGCCTGCGCCTCGCCCCGACCCGCCGCGGGTGCGGCGGCAGCCAGCGCCTCGGCACTCGCCCCCTCGGAGGGCAGCACCGCGGCGGCGGCCATGGCGTCGGCCCCGGCCAGGCCCTCGCTATCGGTCAGGCGGCCCAGCACCAGCGGGCGAATGCCGTGCGGGTCGCGGAAGGCGTAAAGCGTCTCCTCGTTGATCAGCGTCATGGCGTAGCCGCCCTCGAGCAGCTCCATGGTCTTGCGGATGCCCTCGCGCAGGTGATGGGTCTCCTGGGTGAAGTAGCCGATCAGCTTGACGGCCACCTCGGAATCGGAATTCGAGAGAAACGGCACACCCAGCTCGATCAGCTGGCGACGCAAATCGTCGGTGTTGACGAGCGTTCCGTTATGCGCCAGGGCCACGATGACCTCGCCGATCGTGGACAGATGCGGCTGCGCGGCCTCCCAGCTCTTGGCGCCGGCCGTGCCGTAGCGCACGTGCCCCACCGCCAAATCACCCGGCAGGGCCGCCAAATCGGCCCCGGTGAACACGCGATCGATCAGGCCGAGATCCTTGCGGACCATCACCGTGCCGCCGTCGCCCACCGCGATACCCGCGGACTCCTGCCCGCGGTGCTGCAGCGCGCGCAGACCGAAGTACGTCAGCCGCGCGGCATCGCGGCCCGGCGCCCATACGCCGAATACACCGCATTCCTCGTGCAGCTGGTCGTCGTCAACCCTCTCCGATGCGCGATTGGAGGCAGTGACCTCAAGAGTCATGGCATTTCCCCTCGATATCTTGTGCGTTGGCGTTGCCTATCCATTATACGCATCCCCCGGCCCGCTCAGAGGCCGCAGTGCAGGCGTGATGGTGTGATGAAGAGGCGGTGCACGGATGGAGGAGCCGGCGCGCGCAAGCGGCCAGCTCCATACAATAGGGGCAAACAAGACGCCACGATGATCGAGGTTTCCTATGGACGAGCGGGAGTACGGGGGCGGCACGAGCCCTCGGCCAGCATACGGCGCTAAGCCGCGCAAGCATATGGGGACCGCCACGAGCGACCCCGAATACCTTCCGCCGACGAACAACGGCGGCCGCATCCCGCCCAACAGCTCCACGCTGTGCGTCCGCCAAAACGAGCATGCGGAGGGCGGCCCCGCGAGCGCTCACGGTCCGCATCGCGGTCGCGACCTGGGCCCCCGGCGGAAGCACGGCGAGATCAAAACGGGGCGCTACCTGTCCACCCCGCATGGTGGCAAGCGCATCTTCACCACCAAGCGCGACCGGCAGCAGCGCCGCATGCGCCACATTCTCGCCGTGCTGATCCTCGCCGCCATCGCATTGGCGCTCGTCTGGTTTTTCCTGTTGAGGTAGCGCGTGGACGAGCCCTATATCTACGCCGACAATGCGGCGACCACGCCGCTGTCGCCCACGGCGCTGGCGGCCATGATGCCCTATCTCACCGACGAGTTCGGCAATCCGAGCGGCGTGCATCGGCGTGCCCGCAACGCAGCAGCGGCGCTCGAAGAAGCCCGCGAGGCGGTCGCGCGCGCCCTCGGGGCTGCAGATGCGCGCGAGGTCCATTTCACCAGCAGCGGAACCGAGGCGGACAACTGGGCGCTGCGCGGGGCAGCCCAGCGTTTCCGTGCGCGCCACGGGCGCGGGGCCACCGTGCGCATCATCACGAGTGCCATCGAACACCACGCTGTGCTCAACTGCTGCCGCGCCCTTGAAGCGGATGGCGTGCACGTTACGTACCTGCCGGTTAACGCTGCGGGCTGCGTGGACGCCGCCGCGCTGGAAGAGGCGCTGGTGGCCAACGAGCGCGCCGCCGCGGACGAGGCCGGCGCGGGATTGTCAGATGTGGCGAACGCGGGCGAGCAAGGCGAGGGCACCGCCGGCGACAGTGCGTACGGATCCCCGGCGAGCCGGCCCCTTGCTGGCACCATCCCCGCACGAGACGATTCCGCGGGCTGCCCTATCGCGGCAACGGCCCTGGTTTCTGTCATGCTCGCCAACAACGAGGTGGGCACCGTCCAAAACATCGCCGAGATGGCGCGCATCGCGCATGCGCACGGCGCGCCCTTCCACACCGACGCGGTGCAGGCAGCTGGCCACATCCCCGTCGACGTTGCCGCGCTGGGAGTCGATGCGCTCTCGATCTCCGGACACAAGTTCCACGGCCCCAAAGGCACCGGAGCTCTATGGATCAAGCATGGGATCGACCTGCCGCCGCTCATCGCCGGGGGCGCGCAGGAGAGTGGCCTGCGCGCCGGCACCGAGAACGTTGCGGGCATCGTCGGCATGGCGACAGCGCTCACGGAGGCATGCGACGGCCTGGACGCGCGCATGGAGCGCGTAGCCCAGGCGCGCGATGGCCTGGTGGCGCACATCCTCGGCACCTGCCCCGATGTCCAGCTCACCGGACCCGCCTGCGGCAATGTGAACGGCAGCGCGGGCTCGCCGTGCACCGCTGGTACCGCACGTACCGTCTGCGGCGCCGGCACCTCCAGCGTTGCCGGCGCCGCCCTTCCCGCGCGGCTCCCCTCCATCGCATCGTTTGTCTGCGGCGGCGTCGACGGCGACCTGCTCACCGTCCTGCTCGACCGCGCCGGCGTGGCCGCGGCCACCGGATCGGCCTGCTCGTCGGGTTCAACCGAGCCCTCGCACGTCCTGCTCGCGCTCGGCATCGACCCCGCGCGCGCCGCCGGGGCCCTGCGCCTCTCTTTGGCCGACAGCATCACGCCCGAAGAGCTCGACCTCCTCAAGGCACGCGTCTCGGCGGCCATCAGACGAGCCCGCCTGGTGAGCGGCCTCTAGGCGGGGGCGCTACGACAGCAGCTTGCGGCCGGCTTCCTCGATCGCGTCCATCAGCGCATCGGCCTCGGCGGCATCGGCGCCCTTGGCGAAGACATACAGCTTGATCTTGGGCTCGGTGCCCGAGGGGCGCACAATGGCCTTGTTGCCGCCCGCAAGATCGAACTCCACCACGTCGGCCGTCGGCAGGCCGTTCACGCCCGTTGCGTAATCCACCACGGCCTCAACCGCAGATCCGGCGATCTCGGCAGGCGGGTTCTCGCGCAGCGTGCGCATGATGCCGGCCATCTTGCCCGCGCCCTCGGCGCCCGGATAGCTCAGCGAGATCGTCCGGTTGTGGTAGTACCCGTAGCGCTCGTACAGCGCGCGCATGGCCTCGACCAGGTTTTTGCCCTGCAGCTTGTAGTACTGGGCCATCTGGCAGATCAGCAGGCTCGCGTTGACGGCGTCCTTGTCGCGCACATGGTCGCCCGAGAGGTACCCGTAGGACTCCTCGAACCCGAAGATGAAGCGGTCGACCTCGCCGGCGTCGGACAGAGAGGTGATGATGTCGCCGATGTACTTGAAGCCGGTCAGGCAGCGGCGCAGCTCAAAGCCGTACTCGGCAGCGAGCGCATCCACCATCGAGGAGGACACGATCGTGGTGACGGCAACCTTGCTCGCCAGGTCCTCGCCGCGCTCCGCGCGCATCTTGCAGATGTAGTCGAGCAGCAGCACGCCCATCTCGTTGCCCGTGAGCAGCGTGTAGTCGTCGCCGTCGGCGCAGGCAACGCCCACGCGATCGGCATCCGGGTCGGTTGCGAGCAGCAGGTCGGGGTGCACCTGCTCGCACAGGTCGATGCCCTTCTGCATGGCCTCGCGGATCTCGGGGTTCGGATACGGGCAGGTGGGGAAGTCGCCGTCCGGGTCGCGCTGCTCGGGCACAACCGTCACGTCCGTGATACCCGCGCGGTCGAGCACGCTCGTCACCGGGATGAGGCCGGTGCCGTTGAGCGGGGTGTACACGAGTTTGAGCGGGGCCGCGGCGATCTCGTCCTCGCTCAGGTTGTTCACCGACTGGGCGAGCACGGCGTCGTAGTAGGCATCCAGGACCGCATCGTCGATCCACTTCACCAATCCCTGGGCCACCGCCTCGTCGAACTCCATGGACTTGACGTCGGCAAAGGGGTCGGTCGCCTCCATGGCAGCCGAGATGGCAGCCGCCGCCTCGCTGGTGATCTGGCAGCCGTCCGGGCCGTAGGCCTTGTAGCCGTTATAGGGTGCGGGGTTGTGGCTGGCCGTCATGCAGATGCCGCCGGAGCAGTTGAGGAAGCGCACCGCCCACGACAGGGTGGGGACCGGCGAGATCTTGGGGTACACGTATGAGGTCACGCCGTTGGCGGCCAGGATCGCCGCCGTGGTCTTCACGAACAGCTCGCCTTTATTGCGGCTGTCGCGCGCGATCGCCACGCACGGATTCTCGAAGTGCTTCACCAGGTAGTCGGCAAACCCCTGCGTGGCGCGACCCACGGTGTAGATGTTCATGCGGTTGGTGCCCGCGCCGATGGTGCCGCGCAGGCCGGCGGTGCCGAACGCCAGGTCCTGGAAGAAGGCGTCGGTGATGGCCTCCTCGTCGCCCGCCTCCTTGAGCTGCGTCAGCTCCTGCAGCAGCTCGGGATCATCCACGTGCTCAATCCATGTGTCGAGCAGCTCGTGTACGTTTGCCATGGTGCCAACCTTCTTTCGGTCGTTGTCGCGCACAGGGCGCGCAAAATGCATCGTTACCTGCCATGATACGCCCTTGCGAGCGGGCACGGGCAATTTTGTTGCCAAGCCGAGAGAATTCGGCGACAAATGCGCAGGCCGGAAGCACGCGGAGCATGACCGGCTCGCATCGGCGCTGGGTCCGAACGACTTGCCTCGCACGCATCGGCACCTCAACCCAGGCGGCACCTTGCCCCGGGCACCGGGCACCCTGCCCTGGGCACCAGCGCCATGCCCGAACGCACCGCCCCGCACGCACCGCCCCCTGGGTCCAAGCGAACCGCCCCGCGATTGTTTCAACTTCGTTCGCATTCGGCGCGGCCGCATGCACGGGCGCGCAAAAAGCTCTATGCTGGGTGGCGTACGCTGGTCCATAAGTCCGCGGAAAGGAATCATCATGACCAAACTCTATCAGCGTGAAGGCGCGTACATCCCGCGCGTGGCAGCCGTGCATGACATGTGCGGCTACGGCAAGTGCTCGCTCGGCGTCGCGATCCCGGTGCTCAGCGCCGCCGGCATCGACGTATGCCCGGTGCCCACGGCCCTGTTCAGCGCCCACACCAAGTTCCCCGTCTTCTACATGCACGACACCACCGAGATGCTCAACGACTACCTCGACGCCTGGCGCGAGGAGCACATCGACCTGGACGGCATCTACTCCGGCTTCCTCGGCTCAGCCGACCAGGTGGCCGTCATCCAGCGCCTGTACCGCGAGTATCCGCATGCGCTGCACATCGTTGACCCGGTGATGGGCGACGGCGGCGTGAAGTACCCCACCTACACCGACGAGCTGTGCGAGGCCATGGCCGGGCTGGTTGACGGCGCCGACGTGCTGACCCCGAACCTCACCGAGGCGTCCATTCTGACCGGCATCCCCTACCAGGGTCAGGATGTGGACGAGCAGTTCGTGCAGAAAAACGCCTCGCAGCTGCTCGAGATGGGCGCGAAGGCGGTCGTCCTCAAGGGCGTGGTGCACGAGGGCGAGGCGGTCATTCGCAACTACATCGCCACCGCCGCAGACGGGGGCGCGGTCCGCGAAGTGTCCAGCGAGCTTCTGCCATACATGCTGCATGGCACCGGCGACCTGTTCGCCAGCGGCCTCACAGCGGCCATCTACGCGGGTCGCGAGCTGGAAGACGCCGTCACCTTCGCCGGCGATCTGGTGCGCGATGCGATGAAGGTCACGCGTGAGCAGCCCGATTACGAGGTGCGCGGTGTTTCCTTCGAGCCCACCCTCGGCAGTGTCGCCGCCCTGCTGGCCTAACGACGAATTCACGCCCGGCACCAGCGCCGCCGTGAACTCGGGCCCGCCAGCGACGGCGCCACGGGCTCGGGTCCGCACACGGCAGCGCACCGGGCTCGCTGCCGGCAGCGGCGCCACGGGCTCGATAGCCTCTTCGCCGGATTCCCGCTGCAGGTCCACCTGCAACCAAAAGGGCAACGATTCCCGCCGCGGGCCCGGCTGCAACCAAAAGGGCAACGATTCCCGCCGCGGGCCCATCTGCAACTAAAAGGGTATCTACGCAGCCAAGGGGCCTGTCCGCACGCCGCACAGAGCGGTGGGCCGGACAGGCCCCTTATCGCCTGCGACCTTTTTCAGGCCCGAACGCTGCAAGCCGAATCATCCCAGATGCAAACTTCTCCTTTCAGCGCATCCCGGGTTCGGTTTCCGTCCATCGGCGTATCCCAAGCCCGACCTTCACTCATCGACCCCGTTTCCCGGGTTCGCCTCTCGTCCATCGGCGCATCCCGGGTTCGGTTTCCGTCCATCGGCGTATCCCGGGTTCGTCCCCCGTCCATTTAGAAGCCAAAAACGGCCCTGGATGGACAGAACACGAACCTTTTCTGCACGGACGGTCTAAACACGAACCCTTTCTGTGCGGCACGAGCTCAGTTCAGTCCCTTGCTGCACACGGCCCAGGCACGCTTCCCCATTCACGAACTCTCGTCAAGCAGCCGGCCACCACACGAACCGAAGTCGTGCGGACGACAAAACCAGGGCCCTGTCAGACTGCAGCCGAGCAGTGCGGCAGAACAAGTCCCGAAGCAACGCAAGCTGCATGGCCAGAGCGCGCCGCGAGCCTCTAGGCCAACATGCCGCACCGATAGCCGGCTTGGTGGGAATCCCTCAAGCTCAAGCAGGTCACTCTGGCTCATATGCATCCCCTACGACGCGTTGAACACGTACCGGCCCAGGCGTCCGAACGCCTCCTGCAGCCGCGCAAACGGCAACGCGAGATTCATCCGAATCGTCCACGCGCCGCCGAACGCGCGGCCGTCCTGCCACAGCACGCCCACGCGCACGCCTGCGCGCAACAGGTCGTCCATGCTCATGCGGCGCTCCGTGCACCAGCGCTCGCAATCCAAAAACAGCATGTAGGTTCCCTGCGGGCGCGCCGCGCCCACCCCATCAAACCGGCGCCCGATCACATCGCACGCAAAGGACACGTTCGCATCAATCACCTGCCGCAGCTCATCGACCCACGCCGCCCCCTCGGCGCAATACGCACCCAGCAGGGCATGCATCGACAGCACGTTCATGCTGTTGTAGTGCGACAAGCTCGATTCCTTCTCGATGCGCCCACGCAACCAATCGTTGTAAATCACATGGTAGCTGCCCACAAGGCCCGCCAAGTTGAACGTCTTGCTCGGCGCGTAGAGGGCGACCGTGCGCATGCGCGCATCATCCGACACGCTCTGCGTCGGCACATGTGCAAAACCGGGCAACACGATATCCGACCAGATCTCATCCGAGATCACGAACACATCATGCCGGCGGAAGATATCCATCGCCCGCTCGATCTCCCAGCGTTCCCATACACGCCCGGTCGGGTTATGCGGCGAGCAGAAAATCGCCGCATGAATCCCCTCGCGCTCAATTCGGCGCTCCATGTCCTCGAAATCCATGCGCCACACGCCCCCGGCGTCCCGCTCAAGCGGGCTGTGCACAATCTCGTACCCGTTGTTTTCCAGCGTATGGGTAAATCCAACGTACGTCGGACTGTGCACCAGCACCTTATCGCCGCGGGAGCACAGCACCCCCAGCGCTGAAACCACGCCGCCGAGCACACCATTCTCGTAGCCGATATGCTCGGGCTTCATGCCCTCAACACCGTTGCGCACGCGATGCCAATCGATAATACTGTCGAAATATGTATCCGTGGGCTGAAAGTACCCAAAGCACGGATGATCGACCCGCTCATGCAGGGCACGCGTCACCGACGGCGCCGTGGCGTAATTCATGTCCGCCACCCACATAGGGATCACGTCGAACCCCTCGTCGATCACCGTGTCGCGCGGGCCCAGGCTCCCCATCGCGATCGCCGCCTTGGCATCGAGCGCAAGCGCATCGCGGCCCTCTCGATCGATTACATCGGTGAAATTGAACTGCATCGCACACCATCCTCAATCCGCGCACCGGGCAACGCGAAACATCGGCGAGCAGCGGCTCGCACCCCGTTCCGCACCAAGCATCAGCTTAACACCGCGCCGCCTGCGCCACGCGCGCCAACACGATGCGCGGGCGATCCGCCAGGTCGCGCACCACACGCACGTCGACCATGCCCGCCGTGCGGCACAGTTCTGCCGCCTCGTCCACATGCCCCTCGAACAGCTCACAGGCAAGCAACCCCCCGGGGCGCAGCATGGCCGGAGCAGCCCTCACCAAGCGGCGGAATATGTCGAGCCCGTCGTCGCCTCCGTCAAGTGCCAGCGACGGCTCGAAATCCACCACCTCATGCGGAAGCTCCCGCATGACCGCATGCGGAATGTAAGGCGGGTTCGAAACCAGCACGTCGAAGGTGCCCCACTCCGTCTCGCGGTCGAGCGGCGACACCAGATTGCCCAGGCGAATATCAACCGCCTTCGCATCGATGCCCAGCGCCGCACGGTTCTTCTGCGCGAGCGCTACGGCCCGCGGCTCGATATCGGTCGCCACGCACACAACCTTGCCCGAGCGTTCATGGGCAAGCGACAGCGAGATGCACCCCGTGCCGCACCCGACCTCCAGCACACGCGCGCAAGCCCCCGGCGCCATCTCTGCGGGCTCGGATCCGTCCGCACCCGCAACGGCATCTCGACAACCTGCCGCATCGCCACTTCGCGTCTCGCCAACAGCGGCGGCATCGCCTGCCGCCAGCCCGGTATCATCACCGGCGGCATCGTCCGGCACAAGCCTCGCGGCGCGAGCGACATCGCCATCCGCGTCCGCAGGTCGCGCACAGCCATCGCCCAACCCCCGTGCAGAGGCATCCCGACCAGCGTCGGCCCCCGATTCGACGACGCCATCAGCCGCGTTCCCGGCATTGCCCTCGGCACCGTCGCCGTCCCAGGCAGCCCCTTCGCCGCGGCCAGCGCGCGCTGCTTCCTCCGCACGCCGGGCGGCCTCCACCTCGCTGTTCCATGGCAGCTCAACGCGCGGACGAGCCACCGCAGGCGCGCCCAGCACCTCGCCGTCGAGGAACTTCAGCACTTCCTCAACCAGCAGCTCTGTCTCAGGACGAGGGATGAGCACCCCGGGCTCACAGGCCACATCGATCATGCGAAAGCTCGTCTGCCCCACGATATACTGCAGCGGCTCGCCCTTCGCACGCCGTACCACCGCCGCATGCATGGCAGCCAACTCCTCTTGAGCCAGGGGTTTATCGAAACTCATATACAGCTCGGTGCGCGTCAGCCCGGTCACGTTCGACAGCAGCCACTCAGCCGAAAGCCGCGGGCGCTCATCGCCCTTGTCCCCCAGATATTCACGCGTCCAATCCAGGCAGCGCTTGATGGTCCAGATCTCGTTCGACATGGCAGCTCCGTTTCCCGTGTTGCTCGAAAGCGATTCTACGGCACCCGATGCGCGCCTATCTCGACAACGCCGTTTTACGCGCTTTCCGGTCCAAATTAAACGCTCGGTAAACAGTACCGTGCGCAACCTTACCGCCAGCTTGCCGGCGAGCCGACTCCTCCCCAACAATCAGCTTGCCGCGTATCTGGCCCCGCCCCCAACATTCAACCTGCCGTTCGGTCTCCTCGCTCCAACAGCCAGCTGGCTCCAAACTCGGCGCCGCACAGCACCGCGTCCCATCAACTCGCCGAGCCCTAGACCGGCACCCCTCACCATTACTCACGTCCCAGCCCACTCATCGATGCCGCCACAACAACCCCCTAACAGCAAAACCGCGCACCTCGAAACACGAGATGCGCGGCTCTTCGAACGCGACGCCTTGACGACTGGATACGAGCGGCCCCTTCTACAAACCCGCACGCATGCGCGCGGCAATCAAACCGGCTCCCCACAGGCCCGCGCACATGGGACGGTCAGACTCACACCGTGGCGGCGAGCTTGGCCGCGCGGTCGGCGGCGGCGAGCGCATCGATCACACTGCTGAGCTGATCGCCCAGAAGCACGCTGTTGTAGGTGGAGTTGAACCCGATGCGGTGGTCGGTCACGCGATCCTGCGGCTGATTGTACGTGCGGATCTTCTCCGAGCGGTTGCCGCGCCCGATCTGCGCGGAGCGCTCGGCGCCCAGCTCGGCCTGCTGGCGCTCAAGCTCCATCTCGTACAGGCGCGCACGCAGCATCTGCATGCAGACTTCGCGGTTCTGAATCTGGGAGCGCTGCTCCTGGGACTGCACCACGGTGTTCGTGGGCAGGTGGGTGATGCGCACCGCCGAGTAGGTGGTGTTCACGCACTGGCCGCCGGGACCCGAGGCGCAGTAGGTGTCGATGCGCAGGTCAGACTGGTTGATCTGGATGTCGATCTCGTCGGCCTCGGGCAGGACCGCCACGGTGGCCGTGGAAGTCTGGATGCGGCCCTGGCTTTCGGTTTTGGGCACGCGCTGGACGCGGTGGACGCCCGACTCATATTTCATGACCGAGTAGACCTTGTCGCCCTCGACCTTGAACTCGATGGATTTGAAGCCGCCGGCCTCGGAGGGGCTGGAATCGAGCACCGTCATCTTCCACTTCTTGGACTCGATAAAGCGCTGGTACATCTTGAACAGGTCGCCCGCGAAGATAGCCGCCTCGTCGCCGCCGGCGGCGGAGCGGATCTCCACGATGGTGTTCTTCTCATCCATCGGATCACCCGGGATGAGCATGATCTTGATGTCCTCCTCGAGCTGGGGCAGCTTGGCCTCGTTCTCGGAGATGTCCATCTGGAGCATCTCCTTCTCCTCGGGGTCGGAGGTGTCGTGCAGCATCTCCTTGGCGGCCTCGATGTCGTCGAGAGCGGCGATGTACTCGCGCGCGGCGGTCACCAGGTCGGTCTGGTGCGCGTACTCCTTGTTGAGACGCGTGAATTCCTTGATGTCGCTCGCAACGGAGGGGTCCGAGAGCTTCTTCTCGAGCTCCTGATAGGCGATGATGAGTTTTTCCAGCTTGTCGCGCATGGCAATGCTCCTTATTCATGATGCGATAGAGGGCCGCGGACGCAGGCGCGGCGCGGCATGATGAGAGGGCGCCGGGGCCGCAAGGGCTCGTCGGCGAAAACGGCTATCGTAGCTAGAGCTTATCAAGCGCGATGAACATGGTTCCTCCCTGTTGTGCTGGAAGCTATGATACCCAACCCCGGGGCTGCGGCAAACACTCCGGCAAAACAGACATATCGACAGGCATCTCGGCGACATGCCGAAAAGAAGCACGGAGGGGTGGGCCTGTGCTGACCCTGTCTCTTATACACATCTCCGAGCCCACGAGACGTAGAGGAATC
>CABRIF010000021.1 GCA_902470925.1 uncultured Collinsella sp.
CCTCTACGTCTCGTGGGCTCGGAGATGTGTATAAGAGACAGGCGCAAGCAGCCGTCCGCCCGGAGCCCGCCCCAGACCACGCAGGCAGGCGCCGGCGGGCACGGGCGCACACAGCAGATATGACGGGAAGCCGTACCGAAGGGGTAATACGAGCCCCGCGGCCCGAACGCCCCAGCAGCACCAATGGTGGCTGCGCACCCGGCGCCGCAGGCAGGCGCCGGCGCGGTCCGCTATAGTATCGGACGAACAAGCACGCACCGAGCACACCACACGCCCCAGCCCCATCGAGCAGAAACGGAGTCGCCATGAAAACCGTTCGCGTCGCCGCAGGCATCATCCAGCGCGGTCACGGCACTGGCGAGGTGCTGGCGGTACAGCGCGGCTACGGCTCCATGGCCGGCATGTGGGAGTTCCCCGGCGGCAAGATCGAGAGCGGGGAAACCGCCGAGGACGCCTGCAAGCGCGAGCTCTACGAGGAACTCAAGGTGCGCATCACCAACTTGCGCGACTTCTACACCGTGGAGCACGACTATCCCGACTTCCACCTCTCCATGCAGTGCTTCTTCTGCTCGCTTGCCCCCGGCGAGGGCGAGCCGGCGCGCAGCGACCGGCAGCAGGACATCCGCTGGGTACCGCGTCGCTCCCTCGCCACGCTCACCTGGATGCCTGCCGACACCGGCCTGGTCGAGGCACTTTCCACCGGTGCGGAAGAAGAGGAGCGTGCATCGACGAATGCCGCAGATGAGGGCTCTACACGTGGAAATGTCGCAGGCGAGGATGCCGCGGCCGAGGCCTCAGCGGGCCCATCACCTGTAGCGGACACCGAGGGCTCCGCGGGCCCATCACCCGCAGTGGACGCCGGAGCCTCGGCACCAGCTGGCGGGGCCAGCGCCGGCGCAAACCCTCGGTCCCGCGCCGCCAAGCGCGCGAAACGCACCAAACGCAGCCGAAGCACCGCAAAACCCGGCCTGCTGGACGGCATCGACACCTCCGACCTCTCGGCTTCAGAAACCGAACTCGTCCGCCGGCGCGCCGCCATCCGCAAGTCCATGCAAGGCAACAAACGCGCCGACACCAAGCCCGAGATGCTCGTGCGCCAGCGCCTGAGGCAGGCCGGCCTCACCGGCTATCGCCTGCAGTGGAAACAGGCTCCGGGCCGACCCGACATCGCCTTCCCGGGGCGGCGCATCGCCATCTTCGTCAACGGCTGCTTTTGGCACCGCTGCCCGCACTGCAACCCCAGCACGCCTAAGCGCAACGTCGAGTTTTGGGAGGCGAAGTTTCGGCGCAACGTCGAGCGCGATGCCCGCGCCCTCGCCGAGCTGAAAGAGCTCGGCTGGCAGGCCATTGTGATCTGGGAGTGCGAACTCAAGCGCGACCGCATCGACGCCACCATGGAGCGCGTCGTGGACATCGTCCGCGCCGCCGCACCGGCGGCACAAGAGAGCAGCGCTCCGCCGATCACCGGCGCAACCGGTACACCAACCCGCAGATAGGAACACCCATGCAGTTCACATCGTTGCAAGCCGAGGAGTTCGGCGACCTCCAGCGCCTGGTGGACGGCCTGTTTATCGGGCGCACCAGCATTGAGCGGCTGGACCTGATCGTCCAGGCCGAGATTCTCGACCTCGCGCCCGACCTGCTCGAAATCGTCAACCTGGTGCCCCCGGGCACCTACGACCGCCAACGCCTCTGCGACCAGATCAACTCGGCGCTCGCAGCCCACGGCTGGGGCGCCACCTACGGCACCGTGGAGTAGCGGGCACGCCGCCCTGCCGGCCGCGATCGGCGCCGGCAGGGGCATATCGGGCAACCGTGGGCGACGCAATGTCAGCGCATAGCAGGGGCGAAGGTGTTATCCACGCGAAGCCCCCCACAGACGAGTCGCTCGCCTTCGGCCCTCTGTCGGCACCGGCAACCGCCTTGGTCCCGGCAGCCGCCTAGACCCCTGCGTCAGCCGCGCCAGCCCCGGCGGCCCCAGCGCCCTCGGCCCCTGTGCCGGCTGCGCCGGTCTCGACAGCCGTCCCGGCCCCAGCGGCCCCGTCGGCAGCTGCCTCGGCCCCAGCGGCCGCCGCGGCGATCTCGGCTGCCACCTCGGCCATCTCGGCCCCAGCGGCCGCCGCGCCTTCGGCCCCAGATGTCGCACACACCTGCTTGGCCCGCGGAGCCGCCTTGGAGGCAGGGCGCGCGCTGGCCGGCTTGGCGTGCTTCTTGCACACCGACGCCATGAACGCCATGCCCACCGCCGCCGCGGTCACCGACGCCAGCAGGATCGCCGCCTTGGCGGCCAAAAGCTCCATCTCCTGCGCCGGGCCGGCAAACGCCAAGCCCGAAATCAAGATCGACATCGTAAAGCCGATGCCGCCCAAGATGCCCACACCGGTGATGTGCCCCCACGTCACCCGGCGCGGCAGCTCACTCACACCGGTCTTCACCAGCAAGAACGTCATTCCCACAATGCCCACGGGCTTGCCCAGCACCATGCCGAAGTAGGTGCCCAGCGCCACCGGGTCGAGCGCCAGCGCCACCGGGTCAACGCCCACCAGCCGCACCTGCGCGTTCACGAAGGCGAAGACGGGCAGGATCAAGAAGTTGACCGGCGTGGAAATCAGACGCTCCAAGCGCATGAGCGGCGGCGTCACACGGTGCATCACCCGCTCGGCACCCAGAGTCGCGTGCGTGAAATCGTGCTGACCCAGGATGTGCGCATCGTCGTCGTAGCGGTCGACCATCTGCGGCATATACTCATGCAGCCAGTCGGACAGATGGTTCAGGTGAATGCCCGAGCGCGCCGGCACGGCGAACGCCAGGATCACGCCCGCCAGCGTTGCGTGCACACCCGACTTGAACAGGCACAGCCACAGCACCAGGCCGCCCAGGACATAGGGCGCCAGGCGGAAGTGCTGCGTCTTGTTGAGCATGAACAGCACCGCCGTCACCAGGCCGGCGCATGCCAGCCAGCGCAGATCGGGGCTCTGCCCGTAAAACAGCGCGATCGCGGCGATGGAAATCAGGTCGTCGGCGATGGCCAGGGTGGAGAAGAACACGCGGACCGCCGGGGGCACGCGCTTGCCCAAAAGCGATAGCACGCCCAGGGCGAACGCGATGTCGGTTGCCATGGGGATCGCCCAACCCTCCACGGTGCCGCCCTTGTTGAGCAGCACGTAGATGGTTGCCGGCACCACCACGCCGCCCACCGCCGCCAGCATGGGCAGCAGGGCCTGTGCGGGCCGTTTGAGCTCGCCGACCGTCATCTCGAACTTGAGCTCGATGCCCACCAGCAAAAAGAAGATGGCCATGAGGAAATCGTTGACGAACAGCTCGACGGACATGGATGCGGTCAGGCTGCCGATGCCGATGGTGATTGGCTCCATCAACGCGTGGTGGATGGCACCGTAGGCGTCGGTATTCGCGCAGATCACCGCGGCAACCGCCGCCAGCACCATCACCGCAGCGGCGACCGTGCCGTTCTCGGTGATGCGTTCGCGCATGTCGCGCCGATCGAGGCGACGGCGCTGGGTTTCGCTGAACAACTGGCTGCGGGTCTGGTCCATGGCACTCCTTCACACAGGGCGCGGCGCCCGATGTGCTGCGCATCGAGCACCGCGCCCCTACCGGTGCCCGCTTGCCTGCAGGCAACCGGGCCTTCTTCTTCAAACGCTTCGCATCCATGGTACCCATAGGCAGCATGCTGCCCCCTCGAGCGCGCACCCGACTACAAACCGAATCCAAAACCCAGGGCAGCAGCGGCTTTTGAACGCGGGCGGTGCGCACGCGCATGCGCAGCCGCGGAGCGCGACACGGGCCACCCGGTACGTAGGCTGCCGCAGCAGAGCATGGCCCCGTCCCCCACGCCCGCATGGGACGCGCCATGAAAAAGCCGTCGAGGCCGTATCATCGACCTCGACGGCGTATGCACCCGCCACCGGACAACAGCGCGTGGCCGGTGGCGGACAGCGAGCGACAGGAACCCTATCGACAGCCCGCGTCTGAACCCGCAGCTACTCGGCAGCTGCCAGGATAGGGGCTGCCACCTGCTTTTTGCGGGACAGCACGCCGGGCATCCACACGCCCTCGGCCGCGTCCTCGACGCCCAGGCCCTTCTGCGCGGGCGCGGTGTTGCCCTCGAACAGCACCTGGGAGCCCTCCTCCATGATGTCGGTGATGCACAGCACGATGCCGTCGGCGGCCTTCTCGGCCTGATAGGCACGCATGGCCTCGCGGATCTCGGGAATCATGCCGAGCGCGCGGGACTTGTCCACCGTCTCGTACTGGCCGATGAGCAGCTTGGTGCCGGCAACCTCGAACAGCTTGATGTCGTTGCCCACCATCTGCTCGGCGGTGAACGAACCGGACGGACGGGTGAGGAAGACCTCCATGCCGAACTTGACCGGGTCGACGCCGAGCTGGGCGCCCAGCTTCTTGGCGATGGCCGCATCCACGGCCGTGGCGGTGGGGCTCTTGAGCATAAGCGTATCGGTCATCATGGCCGAAAGCAGCAGCTTCGCCTGGGTGTCCGTGGGCTCAACGCCGAGGACCTCGAACAGCTTGGCCACGATGGAGCACGACGAGCCCCAGGGCAGCGCCACGATGTGCAGCGGAGCGGCGGTGGTGAAGTTGCCGAAGCGGTGATGGTCCACCACGCCGGCAATCACGGCGTTCTCAAGCCCGGCCACCGACTGACCCGGCTCGTTGTGGTCGCACAGCACAACCTGCTGGGGCTGCTCGCCCTCAGCGGCCGGCTCGATCGCATCGATCAGCACGGGCGCGGCCACGCCGGCATCCTCAAGCAGCTTGGCCGACTCAGCCGGCAGCGGGCCCAGGCAGCATGCCTGGTACGTGTTGCCCTGATAGGCAACCTGGTTCAGCAGCTGCGACAGCACAACCGACGACATGATGGCGTCGTTGTCGGGGTTCTGGTGTCCAAACACGAGGACGTTTGCCATAGGGGGTTCCTCCCTTAGGTGATGATACTGGAGCATTTTTCATCGTAGCACGTTTGATGCACGCCCGCCGCCCGGGCCTGCGCTGTGCAAACGGGCTCATGGCTGCAAGCGCCGGGAAGATGCCGTGCCCCGAATCCGTCGCACCGCGGCGCGCCGCCGCGTGCGCCTCCGGCACGGCCGGCAGACTTGGATCCGGCGTTCACACAGCACACGACTGCGCGCGGGCGGCATCGCAACACCGACACGGCCGCGCGCGGGCGGCATCGCGACCGCGGCACCGCTTACGCCGACACCGCCTGCAGGCCCACGTACGCCGCGCCGATGATGCCCGCGTCATTGCCCAGCGAGGCGATCTCGATCGGGGTGTCCGCGCACACCTTGAGCGCGCGGCTGCGATAGTGCGCCACCAGCGGCTCCAGGAACACGTCGGACGAGGCCGAGGCGCCGCCGCCGATCACGAACGCATCGGGGTCCACGATCGCCGCGATGGTTGCCAGCGCACGGCCCAGGTAGGATGCCATGGTTTCCATGGCGGCGCGCGCCACCTCGTCGCCCTCGCGGCACGCCTGGAACACCGCGCGGGAGTCGCTCGGACCGGCCAGCTCGATGGGGTCGATGCCGCGCTTGGCGCACTCGATGCGGTAATTGCTCACCACGCCGGTGGCCGAGGAATACTGCTCCAGGCAGCCATGACCCCCGCAGCCGCAGGTGCGGTCCTCATCCGGATTCATGCACATGTGGCCGATCTCGCCGCCGGCTCCGTGAATGCCCGAGATCACCCGCCCGTTCACGACCACGCCGCCGCCCACACCGGTGCCCAGCGTCACGAACACCATGTTGCGCGCGCCCTGCGCACTGCCCCGCCACAGCTCACCCAAAGCCGCCGCGTTCGCGTCGTTCTCGAAACGCACCGCGGCAGCCGGGAAGGCCTCGGCCAACGCGGCCGAAAGCCCGCGGAAGTCGAGGGTGATGTTGGCCTGCAGCTTGATGTCGCCGTCGGCGGGGATGGGGCACGGCACGGCCAGGCCGATGCCGGCCAGATCGTCGGCCGTGCGGTCCGCGGTGGCCAGCAGCTGACGAATGCCGCCCGTCACCGCCGCATAGCCGATCTCGTCAACCAGCGGCGGCGTGGGCACGCTCACCTTTCCCAGCAGCTCTCCCGCACGGGTGAACAGCCCCTCCTTGACCGAGGTGCCGCCCACATCGATGCCGACAAACAGTTCCTTGCGCTCAGCCATGTCCCAACCCTTCGTTCAGGCACCGGCGCCGCCGCGCGCGAGGAGGGCCCCCTTTGCGCGCGGCGCACGCGGATGCGATGGCCGTCAATAGCCAAAACTATACCCCGAGCAGGGACATCACGCGAGGTAGGCCAGCACCTCATCCACGATGCCCGGCGCGTTCATGCGCGCATAGTCGTCAGGCGTGATGACCCCCACGCGGGCGCCGTGCTCGGCGGCCGCCTGCTCGAAATCGCCCTTGGCGTATCCCACCTGCGGCCCCAGCAGCATCAGGTCGGTCTTGTCCAGGCGGTCCACCGCCTCCGCCAGCGGGCAGGCCTCCACCTGCATATCAAGCTCGCGGGCCGCGATCTCTGTCTGCAGCTTGCCCACCAGCAGACTCGTGGTGATGCCCGCCGTGCAGCACAGCAAAACGTTTGTCATAACCGATTCCTTTCCCCTGCGGCCAGCGCAGCCGCTCTCGATGAGGGGCCCTGTGCCCCCGGGCGCTTATGCGCCCACGGTTTTACGTATACCCCGCGAGCGAACGGCCTTGCACCGCAGCAACGCCCTCACGCTGCAGCGGGAGCCCCTCGGCGACGCAGCACGAGCGACACCGCCACGCCCACCGCAGCGCCGGCAAGCGCCGGCAGCGTCCAGCCCAAGCCAAAGTTTGCCAGCGGCAGCGCGTCGACCCATGTCCAGATGTCAGTGAAGAACGCGTCGCGCACGGCGGTCCACACGCTCACCACGCAGCACACACCTACGGCCCACGGCCACACCGCCGGCACGCGGTCGCACGCCCGGTGCATCATGCCGAACAGCACCAGCACGATCGCCGGCGGATACAGCGCGTTCAGCAGCGGCACCGAGAACGCCAGGATCGCGTCGAGGCCGATGTTCGACACCGCGCAGGAGAACACCGCAAAGCCCGCAGCCCACACCGGATAGCTCACGCGCGGCAGCTCCTCGGCAAAATACGCGCTGCAGCAGCTGATAAGACCCACGCACACATTCAGGCACGCCAGCAGGAAGATGGCCGCCACCACCACGGTCCCCGCCAGGCCGAAGTGGGCCGTCGCCGATGCCGTGAGCACCTGGGCGCCGTTGGTGGCGCCGGTAAGCGTGCCCGACACGCTCGCGCCCACCCATGCCAGACCGCAGTAGATCACGCCCATGAGCAGGCCCGCGAACACGCCGGCACGCGAGATCTCGCGCATGAGGCCACGCTCGTCGTCAACGCCCAGCTCGCGGATGTTCACGGCGATCACCAGGCCGAACGTCAGCGATGCCAGCAGGTCCATGGTTTGGTAGCCCGTGAGGAAACCCTGCATCCCCGCGCGGCCCGCATAGGGCGCCTGCGCGGCGGCAAGCGACGGCGCCGGATCGAGCATCGCAGCGATCACCACGGCGGCGATCAGGGCGATGAGCGCGGGGCCCGTGATGCGGCCAAGCAGGCGCGTGAGCGCTCCGGGGTGCATGGCCAGCGCATAGGCCGCCGCAAAGAACAGCACCGAGAACACCAGGCGCGCCGTCTCAGCGGACACGCCGGCGGGCAGCAGCGGCGCCACCATCTCGAACGAGGTGGACGAGGTGCGCGGGATAGCCAGGCACGGGCCGATGGCCAGATACACGAGTGCCACGAACACGCGGGCGAACGCCGGATGCACGCGGGCGGCAAGCTCGCGCAGGGTGCCGGCGAGCGCCACGGCCACGATGCCCAGCACCGGCAACCCGATGCCCGTCACCAGGAAGCCCACCATGGCAGCAGGCGAATCGGTGCCCGCCTGCAAGCCCAGCAGCGGCGGCAGGATCAGGTTGCCCGCACCGAAAAACATCGAGAACAACGTCAGGCCCACCACCAGGGCCTGCCTATTCGAAAGCGTCGTCTTCCCCATCGCGTCCCCTCTCGTGCGCAGCATGATAATCGTCATACTCTATCAGAGTGGAGCGCGTCGCCCGGCAAGAAAATGGGGCGCTCCCCAAGAAGAGCGCCCCTGTGGACTCGATGCACGGTAGCAACCGCGCACCGCATGTACGAAACGCTAGCGACGGCGCTTGGAAATCACTACGCCGGCCACGATGGCAACCAGCGCCACCGCCACAGCCCCACCGACGTAGAGCATCACGTCGTCGCCCGTGTGGGGCAGTGCGCCCGCCGGCTTGGTGCCGCTCGGCTTGGCGCCGTTCGGCTTGGTGTGATCCTGGTCGCTCGAGCCGCCCTGATCGGTGCCGCCACCCGGCTTGTTGTCACCGCCGCCGGGCTTGTTGTCGCCGCCCGGCTTGTTGTCGGGCTGTTCGGGATCGGTTGGGCCCTCGCCGCCGGAGGCCTCCCAGGCGGCGCGCAGCACCATGTCATCCGTCACGGGCGTGGCGAAGTCGAATGCGGCCCCCAGCTCGCCCGCAGCGTTGACCACGTGCCAGCCCTTGAAGGTGAAGCCGTCCTTGGCCGGATCGTCGGGCGCCGCAACCGTCGCGCCGTCGGCGACCTCAACCATCGTATTCGACATGCCCTCGACATCGTACTCGAAGGTCACGGTGTGCACCGGAGCCTGCGGCTCGAACGTCGTATCGAGCATGGCAACCTCGGCGATGGAGGGCACCGCGCCGCCCGTCCAGGTCACATGGACCGCCTTCACGCCGTAGAACTGGCCCTTGGGCGTGTTGGCAGAGAAGGCGAGGTCCTTCACCGGCTTGTCCAGAGTGCCCAGGTCTATCTCGGCGGTCTGGCTGTAGTCGGCCTTGGTATACACCGTGGCGCTCACCTGCGCGCCGCTCGGCTCGCCCCACGACACCACGCGCACGCCGTCGCGCGGCTTGCCGTCCAGCAGCGGATCGGACACGTGGTAGGTCAGCGTGCCGGACGCATCCTGCGGGCGCCAATAGGTGGTGAGCCCGCCGTCGAGCGCTGCCTCGGTGCCATGGCCCTCAACCGAGGTACCGGCAAACGAGAGCGCGCCCGAGGTCCCCGGGAAGCTCACGGCGAAGGGAGTCGCGGCGAAATCGAAGGTGACGGGGCTGTCCGTACGGTTCTGCACGCCCACGTAGCGCGCCGACGCCGCAGCGCCTCCTTCGATGGCATCCTAGCTCAGCTTGTTGGTGGAGGACACCGGCGTGAGCCCCGCCTTGGCCACCGCGGCGGCAGCGGCCTCGTCGAGCTGCACGTCCGCCTGAATGGAGGCCAAATCAATCGCCACGTATGCGCCGGCGGGAACGGTAGCGCTCCCGCCTGCGATCTGCGCGGTCGTGCTGTCGGCCGTGCCGGACAGGTTGATGTCCTTCGCGTCGGTCACGATCGCGCCGGCCGGGCTCTCAACACCCGCCTCGGCGTTCAGCTCAAAGACCTTCCACCACTTGGCGGTGTTTTCCAGGTTCACCACGCGGATCGCGCGGGCGTTGACGTTGGCGAAGGTGAAGGTCTGGCTCTTGGCGGAGGTCACATCCCCCACCTTGTGCCAGCTGCCGTCCTCGGCCTGGTACTCGACCGTGCCCTTGACGATGCCATCGCCGCCGCTCACATCCTGCACGAAGGAAATCTTGCCGATGCGTGCAGCCGGCTCGAAGGTCAGACCAACCCAGTCGTTGGCGCGTATGTTGTTGTTCGCCGTGTTCTTGAGGTGCGCGTAGGTGCTCGGGTTGCCGTCCGCAATCTTGTCGAGCGTGAACGTGCTGTACTCGGCCATGCCGGCATCCATCTGCGGCGTCACCGTGCTGGGCAGGCGCGTGGCCGCGACCTCGTTGAGATCCCAGGCGCCCGCGCCGTCCACCACCAAGCGCACGCCGTTGACCGCCGTGTTCTTCTTCAGCGTCAGCTCCTGCTCGGACTTCGCCGCAAAGGTACCCAGCTCGGTCCAAGAACCGCCCACCAGGCCCTCAACGCGCCCGGAGCGCGCGGAGGCGCCCTGCTTGATGGAGATCACGCCGATCTCGGTGGTCTTGGCGTAGGTCACGCCGGCGTTCATGCCCGCCTCGGGCGCAGTGAAGTTCGCGCCGGTGGTCGCATCGCCGTCGGAGATGGCCTCAACCTCGCCGGAAGCCGGCTTCTCGCTGGCGAACGCATCGACGGAGGCGCTGGCCACGAACTCGGGCGTCACCTCGTTCACGCACCAATAGCCGCTGTAATACACCCGGTTGGTCACGCGGAGCCCCGCGATCTCGACCGTCTTGGGCAGCGCCAGCGACTGCTCGGCGTCACCGTTGATGTGGCCCAGCTCCTGCCAGGTCTTGCCGTCGACGGTATACTCCACCAGCGCGTCTTTCAGCACGTCCTGCGGGCGGTTCGAGGGAACCGACTGCACGAAGCTCACGCGGTTGGCCCGCACGGCCGGCGCGTAGGTAACGGTGAAGGAATTGCCCACCGCCACGTTGGTGGTGGGGTGATTGCCTGCGAAATGGGCGTAGGTCTCCAGATCGCCGTCCACAATGTTCTGCGGATTGCCCGAAGTATTCAGGCCCGTGAGCTCAACGGTGGCAACCACGTCGACCGTGCCCGCCGCCTTGGCCGCGAGCGGCGCCAGGTACTCGCCCAGTGCCTCGACCACCGGCCACACCGCGCGGGTGCCGGCGCGCGCGTACTGGGTGTCGTTCACGTAGGGGAAGCTGTGCAGCAGGGCCGCGTCGAAGCTGCCCTTGCCCTGCGTGTACTCGATGACGAGCGTGTCCGTATCGCCGGAAAGATGCGCCCGCAGCGCGCGCAGGTAGCGCAGCGCCGCGTCGGTGCCGTCGGCCCAAAAGCCCAGCCACGGCTCGATCTGGGTGCGCAGCGCGTCGTTGGCCGCCTGCTTCTCATAGGTCGCAGCGGCGGTCTGCAGCTCGGTGAACACCTGCTCCATCGCTTCGACGTCGGAGGCGGTCACGCTGCCGTCGGCGAGCTTGGCGCGGAAGGCGTCGAGCGCGGGCTTGAGCGCCTCAGACTCGCGGGACTCGAAGATTGTACTACCGCCCTGATACCACTTCATGTGCTCGGACAGGGTGCGCAGCGCGCGGCTGGCATCGGTCTGTTGCGGGCTGCCGCTCTCCACGTAGCTGAACGAATCGGCCCACACCTTGTCGGCGTGGTCGTAGCTCGTCCAGTTGTTCCAGGAGAAGTCGGCATTCAGGAAGATGCCCACCTTGCTGGGCTCGGACTGCTGCATGGGGTTGATCACGCAACCCACCAGCGAGCCGGGAGTCACGTCGGCGCCCAGCGCGTTCTCGTAGCCGCCCATGGAGAGGTGGTCGCGCGTGTTGTCGGTGCACGGCCAGTTGATCCACATGAACGGCGCCACGCCCGACTTGCCCGTGAAGGTGTCGATGGTGCTCTTGTCGGCCTTGCCCCACACCTGCGTGCCCGTCATGATGGGCTTCACGTTCGTTGGCAGGTTCTTGTACCAGGACTCGCCGGCCTGTGCGTAGTTGGCGGCCACGAACGGGATGGTGTCCTTCAGGCCCGGATACTTGAGCGAGCCGTCGGCGTTCTGCATCTTCTGCAGCTCATGCAGCCAGTTCGTGAGGTCGGTGAGCAGGCGGATGTAGCTGTTCACATTGTTGCCGGGAATGGGCGCGTCGTCGGCGCTCAGCATGATCTGGCGGCACCCCGCATCGATGACCTGCAGGTATTTGGCCTTGAGCGTTGCCAGGTCCTGCGCATAGCTTGCACCGAAGCTGATCGGGTTGTTCATGAACGGGTGCAGCGCGTACACGAAGCGGCACTTGGAAGCGTTGCCCGCCTCGGCCAGCTCGGCAAGGCGTGCCAGCTCCTCGGGCGTGTACAGCTCGCGCCACTGGGCGTTGTGCTTGGGATCGTCCTTGGGCGCGTAGATATAGGCGTTCAGCTTGTAGTAGCCGCCCCAGCGCATGAGCTCCACGCGGTCGGCGGTGCTCCAGGGGTTGCCGTAGTAACCCTCGATGAAGCCGCGCGTTTCCACGTCGGCGAAGTCATTCACCGTGCATGCCGCGAGCGTGCGGTCCGGCAGCTGCTGGAAGATCTGGTACAGCGTGGACAGGCCGTAGAATGCCGCATCGGTATCGCGGCCCAGTACGATGATGCGCGCCGGAGCCGCATCGGTTGCCGGCTGGACGGCGAGCAGGTACGCATCGGTATGGGAGAACAGGTCGCGCTCCACCGCGATGCCGCCGGCCGACACCAGCGCATCGACCGCGCCGCCGGAGCCGCTTGTGCCAACCAGCACCTCGGTGCGGGCGGCGTCGGTACCCGGCTGCTCGATCTTGTTGGCCTTGATGTTTTTGAGCTCGAGCGCCTCGTTCAGGCGCTGCTCGGTCGCCGCGTCGATGCCGGGCTCAAGCAGCACGTCGACGGTGTCGGGCAGCTGCAGCGTGCCCGCCCCATAGGACAGGGACTGCGCGGAGGGGTATATGGTGTATTCCGTTTGAGCAAAAGCCGGCAATGCCAGCGAAAGCGTTGCCGCTGCGGCAGCTGCCGTAGCGCACACCGCCGTTGCGAATGCTCGGAATACCCCCTTTCCACGTATCGTATTGCGCATGCAAGACTCCTTCCTTTCACCCCACAGCACAACATACTGGCGACGCCGACCCCTGATGGGACGGGCCGAATCGCCGAATGAGCAACTATAGCCATGGATATGCACGAAAATGCCCGTATTGCCGCGTCATTCGGCAAGCGGGCCGGTTTTATCGGCGGCCGGTCGCCGGGCCAGAGGCGCCACCAGGTGCCCCAGGCCCGACTTGCCGGTCTCCATTCGATTCCAGCGCGAGGAGGTGTGGGGGATATGCTCTCGCGCTCGAATGGACTTAGGAGCGCCGACGACGGGCGATATACGCCCCGCCGGCGAGGGTTGCCGCAGCGCCGACGGATACCGCCGCCGCGGCGAGGAGGCTGGCGTCGCCCGTACGGGGCAGCGCCGCGGAGGGTTTCTTGGAGCCCGCGGGCTTGGTGCCCTGGGAGCCGTCGGGCTTGGTGGAGCCGCCGGGGACGCCGGTGCCGGTATCGCCGGTGCTGCCGCCATGGTCCTGATCGCCACCCGGCTCACCGGGCTTGTTGTCCGGCTGCTCGGGATCGGTCGGATCCTGCCCGTCGTCGTTCTTCTTGAAGCGAGCCTCAAGCGTGATGTCTCCGGTCACCGGCGTGGCGAAATCGAAGGCCGTATCGCCCTGGAACCAGCCCACGAAGGTATAGCCGTCCTTCACCGGATCGGTGGGCGCGGCCGTTGTGGCGCCGTCTGCGATCTCGGTGCTCGTATAGACGTTGCCGTCCACCATGAAGGTCACCGTGTGCTTGGCCGCAGGCTCGGGCGGCTCGGGCTCATCGGCGCTGCGCTTGAAGCGAGCCTCGACCGCCACGCTATAGGCGGCGTCGACCGTATAGCTCGCCTCGCGAGAGAGCGGCTCGGCCGAGCAGGGGGCAAACCAGCCCACGAACTCCATGTTCGCCGCGGGCTTGGCAACAAGCGTCACCGAGCCGCCGCGCTCAACGTCGGCACGATACACCGACGCGGACGCATCGGCATCCTCGGCCGTGCCCGTGATGGTGCCGCCCGCTTTGCCGCTCGCCATATCGAGCGAGCCGTCCTCGGCCGCCTGATAGCTCATGCCCGCCGCGTAGACGGTGCTCGTCTGCGCCGGCGTGTTCGCAATGTCGAACTCCGACACCGCCACCCACTTCTTGCCGTTCGCCGCAGCCGAATCGGTTACCTCGAACCTCACGCCGTACACGGTCTGCTCGTCAAAGCGAATCGTCTTCTGCGATCCGTCGGCCTTGAACGTCACATCCTTGGCAACCTGCTGCCATGCGCCGTCCGGGGAGGTCTTGAGCGAGAGGCTGGCGCGGGTCACGTATCCGCTCGCCGTGTCGGTGCGCGGCGTGAAGGAGAACTGGTTGATGGTGCAGCCCCGGCCGAAATCAATCTCGGCCCAGATGGGATTCGTGGCGGTGAGCTGGCCGTCCTTGTTGTCCGTGGTCACCGCGCGCCAGTTGGAGTGCCAGTGCGTCTTGGGGTTGTTGTCCCAGGCATAGCGCAGCTCGCCCTCGGTGGCAGTGCCGGTGGCGTCGGCCGTCCAGGAGTTGGTCTTGCCGGTCCAGCCCTTCTTGTTGAACTCATCGCGCGCGCTCGTATCCGCAGGCTTCACGCTCACGTTGTCGATCGTCGCGGCGATGCTTTGTGTTTTGGAACCGATGCGCTCAAGCGGCAGCGTGAGGGTGGCGTTCGAGATGCCCTCCTTCTTGACAAGGCCCTGGTCCTTGAAGCGACCGGTGGCCTTGCCCTGGACCACGCCGTCAACCGTCAATGTCGTTGCCTGCGTGTCCGTCGTGATCTGGATGTTCACCTGCTTGCCCACGGGGAGTTTGTAGTCGAAGTAATAGTCATACAGCTCGCGGGTGAAGCCCAGGCGACCGTCGTCCATCACGCGGATGTCCAACGTGCCGTAGGGCGCATCGGCCTCGAAGATGATGTCGCCAGGACAGGCGGCATGGGTGAGCTCGATATCGAACGACAGGGTCGTGCCCGTGGCGATCTTATCGAGCGGAGAGCTCACATAGGAGGCGCCGCCGGCCAGCTTCAGCGCGCCGTCGGCCACCGCGGCGCCCGCGCCCTCGGTCAGTGCACGGTCGTTGCCGCTCGTGTCGGCCAGCCCCTTCTCGAAGTCGTAGGCCGCGTAGGCGTCGCCCGTGCGGGACGCCTCGCTGTAGGGGTTCGTGCGCGGCGCGTCTCCCTGCTGGGAGGCGAGCTTCTTGAGCGCGTCGGCGCTGCCCTTCTCCTTGCCGGTGGCAGCCCAGTTCTTCTCGGCATAGAACGGCAGGGCATCGAAGAAGCGCGCGTACTCGTCGGCCTCGCTCAGGCCCGAGGCGCTCTTGTCGATGTTGTCGTTCCAGATAGCGAACGCCGAGCCGAGCACCTGGTCGTCGCCGGAGGGCAGGTTGCGCCACCCCTGCTTGGTGCTCACGCGCTCGGGCGCAAACTCGTTGAAGATCGCCGTGGTGTTCAGATAGTCACCGTAGGCGCCGCGGCTGCCGCCGCCGTTGGGCACCATGTAGCCGTAGGTGTCGATGGTGTTGATGAGGTCGTAGCCCATGTCGTACATGGCCTGGCCGTCGGCCCAGTCGCGCGACCACAGGTTCATCTGCACGCCGTCGATCGCCTCAGGCTTGATCTGCGTGGAGCCCGACAGCCAGGTGAGGCCGCCCCACATGCGCACGGTGTTCGTCTGCTTCACATGCGGGATCAGGTCGTTCACGAAGCTGCGGTAGGTCTCGTTGCCGCCGGCGATGAGGAACTCGTCGGCACCTACGTGGACCACGGTGTCCTTGTCGAAGGTGGGCGTAGCGCCGCCGGTGTAGTCGTCGAAGATCTCCTCGATCTTGCGGGTGGCCTCGGGCTTGGTGAGGTCGAAGTGGTCGATGGCATGGCGCCGGGCATTTGTGGTGAGGCTCTTGCCCGTGACGCCGAGCTCGGGCCACACCTTGGTGAACGCCACCGCATGGGCGGGCATATCGATCTCGGGCACGATATTCATGCCCATGGCGCGCTCGGACTGAATAAAGGAACGGAACTCCTCCTTGGAGATCGCGTAGTCCTTCGCGGTGGGTGTCTCACCCTGCGCGTTTGCCACGTCCGTTTCCAGACGGAAGGCGCTGTATGCCTTCCAGGCCTCCGCCTCGGTGGTGTAATGCTCCAGGAAGATATAGTTGTCCGACAGGTGCGTCTGGAAATCGTTCATCTTGTAATAGCGCATGGTGCGCGCGGCGGTTTTCATCATCTCCAGCGAGACGGGCTTGCGCGCCACGTCCCACATGAAGCCGCGCACGCGGAAACGCGGGTAGTCGCGCATCTGGCCCTGCGGGAAGCCCGCAGCGTCCTGGCGCGACATCTGCAGGATCGTCTGCATGCCGTACATGTTGCCCACCACGGCCTGCGACTGCACGTCGATGCGCTTGGAGCCGATGGTCATGGTGTAGCCCTCGTCGCCCAGCAGCTTGTCGCCCGCCGGGGCACCCAGGGTGAAGTTGATCGCGCCATCCGCGGCCGCGCCCTGCGAGGCGGTGAGCTTGATGCCGGTGAAGTCCTGGTAGTCGGCCACGAACTCATCCACAACCGCCTTGAGCGCTGTGTCCGAGTAGGTGACGCGCGTGATGTCTTTCGCCGCCAGCTTGGCGGTGTTGGTTGCATGCCATTCCTGGATCTCGGGGATGATTGCGGGCTTGGCGTTCGCGTGCTGCGCGGCATCGTTGGCGCCGCGGACCGTGTACTCAAGGTCACCGGAGGTCAGGCTTTCCTGCGTGGCGTCCTGCGTCACCGTCCAGGACACCTTGACCGTCTTGTCCTCGAGCGGATGCACCACGGTCAGGTCGTCGCCGATGACCTGCTCAAAATCGGCGCCGTTCAGCTTGACCGTGAATCCCGCCGGCACCTGGGGCAACGGCAAGGTCTTCTGGCCGCGCTCGATCGTGGCGCCGCGCAGGCCCGCCACCACCTCTTTCAGGCTCTCCCCGCTAGCGCGCACGTTGGAGTAGGCTTCCAGTTCAACTACCGACACGCCATTCCATTGGGTTTGCGCAGGATCCGTGGCGATGTCGAAGTTCGTCAGGCGGATGGCCTTGGCCGCAACGGGCGCCGCAAGGTCCACGCGGACATGCGTGGCGTAGCCGCTTCCGTCCTGGGTGTTCGCAACGTGCTGGACCGGGGTCCAGGGGCCGCCCTCGCTGGCCTGATACTGGATATCGAAGGCCTTAACGTTGCCCGGCTGCACGGCCACGGAGCGCGTCTCGAACGTGATGTCGAGCTGCGACACCTTGGTGACCTGGCCAAAGGTTGCCTGCAGATAGACGTTTGCGTCGGGCTTGGCCGCGCCACTCGACCAGCGGGTGGTGTCGTTGCCGTCGCCCGCCTTGTCGGGGCTGAGGGTATCGGCTTCCTGGCCGCTTGCCTGCAGCGCGGCGGTGCGGACGTGGTTCACGTTCGGCGTGTCGAGGGCGTCGACCTGCTCGTTGGAGTAGGCCTCCAGCTCGGCTACGCCTGCGCCGTTCCACTGCGTGGAGCCAGCCTTTGCCTTGAAGTTGGTGAGCTCGATCCAGGTGGCGTCGACCGGGGTGTCGAGCACCACCGTGACGTCCGTGGAGAAGCCGTCGCCCGAGGTTGCATTCTGCACGCTTTTAACCAGGTGCTCCGCGCCCGACGCGTCCGCGTACTTTACGTCGAACGACTCGATGTTGGAGGGCTGCACGGGCACCGAACGGTTCTCGAACGTGACGTTGAGCTGCTTGACGGCGGTCGTGGCGTCAAACTGCGCGCGCAGATAGACGTCGGCCGCCGGGGCGCTCTCCCCGCTCGACCACCAGGTTGTCTTGTCGCCGTCCTTGGCGAACCGCGCTGCGCGGCTCTCCGCCTCGGTTGTCGAGGCGGTCACCGTCGCTTTCAGCACGTGGTTGACGTTGGGCGTTGCCACTGGCGTTTCCACCGCGTACGCCGCAGCCGGGGCAACGATGCCGCCACCGAGCGCAAGCGCTGCGGCAGCCGCAATTGCGAGCGTACGCATACGACGCCACGGTCGATCGAACCGGAGTCTCTCCATAGATTTCTCCATCCCCTGGAACGTTTTCAGCAGCGGTTGCAGCCCGCATACTGCGCTCAATTGTGCTCCCACTGTACGACAGGGCCACATGCGGGCGCAACAACCCTCCGGCCAACGGCAGGGTTTGGCGGGCGAACGGTCTCCAACACAGAAAAACGATGGGATATTTGCGCGTGCATCGGTATGAATGGGCGCGGGCGCCGGGATGTTTGAATGACGCACGGCTGCGGGCTGCCCGAATGGGGCTCGGCGGCAACCGGTCTCGAGACGAGCATGCAGAGGTGTCGCGCATGAAGGCGGATGTCGCGCATGGAAACGGAGCCCGATACGCACGCGAGCTGGGCTCGGCGCGCGCAAGCTCGGCTCGGCACGCACGCAAGCTCGGCTCAGCACGCAAGCAAGCTGGGGCTGGCACGCACAGGCGGGCACGGCACGCACGCGAGCTGGACCCGGCTCGCACGCAAGCTCGGCTCGGCACGACACGCAAGCTGGGCTCGGTGCGCACAGGCGGGCATCAGCGTGCGCACAAGCGGGATCCAACGTGCGCACAAGCGGGTATCAGCGCACACAAGCAGGACCCGACGTGCACGCAGGCGGAACCCTTGCACGCAGAGGACTCGGATCTAAGCTGCGACTCCATCAATCGGCTGCCCCGGCGACGAGGTTGCCAGCCATCTGTCTTCCCTCGTATCTAAATATGCAAGATTTCTTTTACATAGTAGATATTATTCGTGGATTCGATTCCAGTATTTCTATGAGGGGTCTGTTAATTGATTGACCGGGGCGAAGGTGGTCGAAAATGCCATCTAATGGGTTTTTCGCGGTTGCCCGTTAGCGCAATACCGCGTGCATATCGCCCTCAGAGCGCACTCAACGACCCTTTGAGGACCCCGTTTGCCGCTCCGTGGCCACTCGATGGTGCAAACGCTCGTCATGTATACGTCTCCGCCACAACCCAAAGACCCATTAGATGGCATTTGCGACCACGATGACAGGATCAAATCGCTTTCAGACCCCTCCGCTATCACATCGCTGGTTCTATATTCAAAAAAGCGGTTGCAACTCCACTTTCATTCATCTGCGAGAGCCCACATCAACCCAACCACCGTGAGCTCACGCTGCGCCAGGTCTCCCGTGCCATAGCGGGCCGACCCAGCCTGGACGTGCCCATCCTGCAGCAGGCTTTCTGGGCCATGGCAGGCGGACGCGAGGCGGAATTTGCCCCGTGCTGCAGCAACCAACGCAGCGCACGCACACCCGCATGGAAGCGGACAAGGGTCACGAACCGAGGGGGCATCGCGAAGAACGTCGTACAATGGTCAGCATATGTCCCCTACCGATTGGACCTTTCATGCGACTCATCGGCAATATCATCTGGATGCTCTTCGGTGGCATCTTCACTGCTATCTACTGGTTTTTGCTCGGCTGCATCCTTTGCATCACCTTCATCGGGATCCCGCTGGGGCGCCAGGCGTTCAAGATGGCAGGACTCACGCTGGCGCCCTTCGGCAAGACCATCATCTACGGCGGCGGGGCGGGTTCGCTGATCGCCAACATCATCTGGCTCGTCGCGGGCGGCCTGCCCATGGCAGTTGCGTACGTGATTGCCGGCGCCGTCAACTGCATCACCATTATCGGCATCCCCTTCGGGCTGCAATCGTTCAAGATGGCAAAGCTCTCCCTGATGCCCTTTGGCGCGAAGGTGCTGTAGCAAGGGCGGCCGCACCGTCCTTTCCAATCGTGAGGCACAGGCACGCGGGCGACCGCATAAGGCCGATCGCACCGCCCCTCCCGACCGCGAAGCGCAGGCAAGAGGACGACCGCACATGCACCGCGGCAACAGCACCCAAAAACATCCAACGACACCCAGGTTACAGAACCCATCCCAATCACTTCCCGGGTCACCCCATAAGCAGCCCCACCGATTCGCGCAGCTCACCTCAGGAACTACAATCACATTCAGCGGCATCGCCCAGATTGCGACGCCGCCTGCTGCACGTGGGAGGAAATATGGGAAAGAAGACCAGGCACCGCAACCGGCGCGTGACGGCGCTGCTGGCCATGATGGTCGTCGGCATGTTCGGGGCTCACGAGTTCTAGAGGTGTCATCTCGCTCAAATTGATCTGCGAGAGGTGGTAGTCGGCGGCAGAGGTCGGCCGGTAGGTGACCGCGTTCTTGGAGAGGGCGTAGTCGATGGCCCTGTGCAGCGCGCGGGCTATGGACTGCTGGCCGTCGTCGTGCCCGCTGTGCAAGGGAGTCGCGTGGAACGTTGTCTCATGTCGACTTCAGAGGGGCGATCTCGCGCTCCCCTGCCTCGCTTGCGAACATCTCGTCGGTCGCCTGCACGTAGAGTACGTGCCCGCTCTTCGTCGCGACGAAGTCGACCTCCTTGCCGTGGAGCTTGCCCGCATGTACGCTCCACCGGAGCCCCTCAGGCGACATCGGCCCGTCTGCAGACGGCAAGGGACACACCAAGGCCACGGGTCATTTGTCGTCATTTGCGCGAGCGGGCCTCAGCCGCGCCTATGTCAATCGAAGGCAGCGCCTTGCTTTCGCCAGCTCGCCTAGCTCGATGGCGTTTTCGCCTGCTCCGCGATACGCCATCATCGAGAGTGCTCCTTCTGCGGCCAAAACGCTTCTGAGCTCGATTTGCACATCGCTCAACTTGGTCGACGATAGCGCCTTGCGCGCCCTCTCGACCGCCGTGCTTTTGATGCGATGGCGAAGCTCCCCCGATTGGTTCAGCGCCAGTATGGTGCACATCGAGTCGAAGACGGCGGGCGGCTCTGGGGCGGTCCCGTCTCCTTCAATCGTCGACAGGCACGCTTCTGTCGACGCCTGCTCGAAAAACGAGTCTATGAAGGCGCTCTTTGCGTCTTCGATGGTCTCAAAGTGGTAGTAAAACGTCGTTCTGTTGCACGCGGCACGCTGCGTTATGCCCTGGACCGTGATTTTGTCAAAGGGCATCTCTAACGCCAGCAGCCATATCGCATCCATGATGTTCCGACGGGCGTCTTTCCCTTCGGCGCTTTTCTTCGGTCGAGCCATACATGCCTGCCTTTCCGCATCGAAAATGCGACGCAAACGGTCGGTTTGACGCATTCATTCGAATGCGATGGTTAAGTACCATTAATGCAACAAATGTGTTGTATTAATGACAAGGAGTCTACGTGAAGGCATTGGAGAAAAGCAAGGCGGGGGTGATCGTGGCCGAAGTAGATGAGATCGGCGCCCCATCAAGGGGACAGGTCCTCATCGATGTGAAAGCCGCCTCGCTCAACAGGGCGGATTATGCAGTGTCGGCGACGTCGAAAGGCCGCGTCGTGGGCTCGGATGTTGCGGGCATCGTGCGCGCCGTGGGCGAGGGCGTTTGCGGATTTGCCGTTGGCGACCGGGTGTGTGCGGTGACCTCGCGTCTGAGCGGTGGGCTTGCGGAGCTTGCGATTGCAAGCGAAACATGGACGGCGCATCTACCCGACAGCATGGATTTCACGGAAGGAGCCGCCATCCCTAGTGCTGGAGTAACTGCCCTTGCCGCTGTTGAGAAAATCCGAAGCGCCCGGCGCGCAAGCGTTTTCGTTTGCGGCGCGTCGGGCGGCGTCGGCCAATACGCCGTGGCTCTTGCGAAGGCGAAGGGGGCAAGGGTTGTCGCCGCCTGCAGCGCTCGCAATCGGGACATCGCCCTTGGCGCCGGCGCCGACGAGGTTTTCGACTACTCAAACGGGCTTGGCGCCCTTCCGGAGAAAAGCTATGACGCAGCCCTTCTGGTAAATGGAGCGTTCAAGAGCAGGGAGTACATTCGGATCCTTCGGCCCGGTGGCAGGCTTATCCTGGTCGGATCCGACGCTTTAAGCCCCTCGATGTTGAGCGCGCCCCTTCATCGCATGAGCCTCTCGGTTGCGACGTTTTTCGCCGTTATCGGCAAGGGCGGCCTGCAACGCGCTGTCGATATGGTCTCTGCAGCCGGCTTTCGCCCTGCCATCGAGGAACGTGAAGGGTTCGAAGGTGCCAAGAGCGCTTTAGAGGATTTAGGGAAGCGGCATCCAAGCGGTAAAACCGTTATCAAGCTTGCCGATTGAACGGAGGCGGTCTGGCGCTGCTGCAGTCTGGCGCCGACCCCAAACGACAGGATGCCGGTGGCAAGACCCGTTGGAGGTCTTGCCACCATGGACGCCTTTCTGAAAAGGAATTGTTGGGTGAAAGCGATGTCGGCGAACGCGCAAATGGCCGCCCGATAAGGCATTGGCCGCCCGACCGTAGCTGTTCTTGCTGTGGGTGAAGAAGCGGCACTCGCGCTTCCCGGTGGACCGATTGGTCACGATGACAGAGCAGTTGCGGAACCATTCCAATCAACCTGTGCCCTATCAGGATTTCTTGCAAAACAATGAGCGCGGCTTCGACTGAAACCGCGCTCATGGTGGGGCATTACGCTATTAAATACTAACAAGCATTCGCTATTCCCATTCAGTAATCATATCGTGCATTTCCATGGCCTCTCGTCTATACGATGTACCGCCGTCTCCCCATTTACCGAAATCAGCCGAATCTTCGACGCTCGAATGAACTCAAAAATGAACTCAACGTAGTCGCTTCTTCCCCTATATCCCAACAAGGCTGTTCTCATCGAGCAGGAAGTCGAACACGCTCATCGTGACCACGCCCCAATGTGCTCGTCGTCGACGCCCTCCGAGCGCAGGTTGTCGCCGAAGAGGTTGAAGAGCAGATACGTCTTCCCGCAGCGCCGGATGCCCGTGATCACCTTGACCATGCCGTTGTGCATGCGGTCGATGAGCCTGTTGAGCTATCGGTCCCGACTGATTTCCATGCGCACCTCGCTTTGATTCCCGTCTGCCTTCTATTGAGCAATTTTGCCGTATGCGGCATTTTTTCTCAATAGAAGGAGCTGGGCTTTGGGAATCACGCAAATTAACGCATCAAGAACGCCGAAAGCCCCCCCTTCCTTACTTTACAGATTTGGAGCTGTCGAGCAGCGCATCGACATCATTGATGAACAGCTTGAGTAAATCGCCCTTTTTCAGACCTTTTCCTTGCCCCATATCCCGTCGCAATTGGATTAGTACTTTCTCCATAGCAAAGAGAAGCTCGGAGGCAGACGGCCGCTTTCCGACGGTCGCCAGCCTCCATTCATCCCATAGACGAATAGCTTTGGAAGACCCCCACAAAGTTAGTGACTGGCTAAAGTCATTCATGTCGCTTAGCATTTCGTCTGCGCCATACTGCTCCTTCTTCTTTGATTGCATGAGCATTTTGTACACTATCTCAATTAGTTTTTCGTACGCTTGCACCCTATGCTCTCGTAAGTACTCGCTATTTCTCTGACGGTAAGCCAGGTAATTATTAGCAATGCCGCCCCCGATGACGGTCACTATAGAAACGCAGCCGGTAATCAATGCGACAACTATAGCGACATCAAGAGTGGACAGAGTAGACAAAAGCGCAGCTATCGAGCCAGACACAGAGTTAATGACGGCAGAAAATGCTGCGGCGCAAATTACTACCAAGACAGCCAACACGAACAGCCCCTTGGCTATTGCCCCGATTGTTTGCCCTTGCGAACCCTTAGACATGATTCCCCTCCAAAGTTCCCGTTCGATTGAACTAATCATCCAAGTAACAGCAGCTATCTAGCAATCTGCCTCCGTCGAGGCGCCCCGCTGCGCCAGCCCGAACGTCCGCCCCTCCCCAATCAGCTCCGTCACGTTCTCGTGCACGATTCCCTTGCGATGCTGGATGGGGTCGCTGCGCGTAATGACGAACTTGGGCCAGTTGTCCCGTATCTGCTCAAGCGGGCGGTACTCACGGTCCTCGGTCTTCCGGTCGTTCATGATGGTCATCGCCGCCTGCACGTAAGCATATTCCATTTCAGGCGACCTCATGACGAAGTCGCACTCGAGCTTGCCGATGCGCCCCACGCTCACCTCGTTGCCCAGGCTCCTCGCGTAGCAATAGACGATGTTCTCTAGCACCGGCCCGTAGTTGATGCGGTTGTCAGTGTTGAGGGCGAAGTAGAAGCTCAGGTCGGCGAGGTAATACTTCTGCTCGCCCTTGAGCGACTTGTGCGACTTCATGTCGAAGCGCGCGCACTTGCTGATGATCTTGGCATCCTCGAGTATCTGGAGGTAGCGGTTGAGCGTCTCCCGCTTGACGCGGACGCCCTGGCGCTCGAGGTCGGATTGGATGTTCGTCAGCGAGGTCGTCGCCCCGAAGTTGTTGATGACGTAGTCGCGCACCCGGTTGAAGACCGAGACGTTCTTCACCTTCACGCGCCTGCGGATGTCCTTCTCGAAGATCTCCTTGATGACGGAGTTCGCGTAAGCGCGCTTGTCCGTCATCTTGGGGTAGCTGAGCGCCTTGGGGAAGCCGCCCTCGAGGATGTAACGGTCGAGCTCGGCCACAGGATTGGGGTCGACCAATTGCCCGAGGAAGCGCTTCATCTCGCGGTACTCCTTGAAGCTGAGCGTCTGCACCTCGAACTCGACGTAGCGCCCCGTCAGCTTGGTGGCGAGCTCGCCGGAGAGCAGGTAGGAGTTCGATCCGGTGATGAAGATGGAGAATCCGCCCTCGGCACGGAATTCGTTCACCACCTCCTCGAAGCCCTCGACGTTCTGGATCTCGTCGATGAAGAGGTACTTTATGCCGCTAATCTTAAGCGCGGGCTCGATCAGCGCCTCGAGCTGGTCCGGCGTCTTCACCGAGCGGAAACCGTACCGGTCGAGGTCGAGGTAGATGATGTGATCCTCCCGCACCCCCGTGACCCTGAGCTCCTCGGCTATGGTCTGCATGAGGCACGACTTGCCGCACCGGCGGACCCCGGTGAGGACCTTGACCACGCCGTCGTCGTGGTAGAATCCGCGGATCTTCTCGAGGTAGTCCTCGCGCTCGAACAAACGCATACTGGCCCCAATCTTTCGACTGAGGCCAGTATAGCAATTATCTAATTTATCGGGGTATTTTTGTTAGAATTGACGATTTATACCCCCATAACTGCCACATTTTCTACTTCCACTCTTTCACGCTCGTTTGCAACCTCGCCATCCCAGTCAATTCCAGTTAGGTCGTCGGTCTCTGCCGTCTTGCCGTCGAATCCCGCCGCATGACTTCGCGTGGGTGTTTGGGACAAACTCTGGGACAAATCCGCAAACTATTTCGAAACCGCGTGCCCGCAGTTTCGTTTTTGCCCCGGGGACAAAAACGGGTTGGTTCCGAGGCTCGGAGGGGACTGCGGACATCTTCTTAGACAATCCTGCACCGCGTATCCCAGCGCGAGCCGGTGCTCGTCGGGCGTGCGCCAGCCGAGCACCTGGGAGATGCGGCCCGAGCGGAACCAGCGCATCCGGGCGTCGAGCTCGGACATGAACTCGGCCGGGCCGGCGCCCCTCCGGCCCCGCGGGTGGAAGAACTCCTGCTTGAGCAGGCCGAAGAACCCCTCGGCGCGGGCGTTGTCGCCGCTCCGGCCCTTGCGCGACATGCTCCGGGCGAGGCCGTGGCGCTCGCATATCGCGACCCATCCCGGCCAGCGGTAGCGGGGCCCCGGTCGCTGTGGACGGCGGGCGCCTCGCCCGGGGCCAGGGCGGCGGCCCGAACTCCGCGATGTCGGTCACCCAGAGCTCGTTGGGGCGCGCCGCCCGGAACCCGTGGGCGCCGTCCGCGCGCAGCGGCAGGTTCGGCGGGGCGGGCGACGCCTCCCCGGCGCAGCTGCCCCGCCTGCGTCGGGGCCGCCTCCTGGCGGCCAGCCCCAGCCCCCGCATCACGCGGCGCACGACCTTCTCGGAGACGCGGACCCCCTCGCGGCGCAGCTGGCCCCAGACGGCCCGGTAGCCGCGCCGGCCGCACGCCTCGAAGGCCGCGCGCACCGGCTCGCGGAGGCCCGCGTCGCGGTCGGCGCCGGCGCGGGCGGCGTGGTAGTAGTAGGTGCTCCTCGGGATCTCAAGGAAACGGGCAATCGTCGACATCGGCAGACCGGTGGCCTCCCTCAATCTCCCGGCGAGCCCGCACCTGCTCCGCATCGGGGTCGAAAGGGGGTGCGAGCCTGCCCCTTTTAGGTCGTCCAACACCGCCCTGAGCAGCAGCTTCTCTATCTTGTCGGGGGTCATGTCGGCGAGCGGCCCGGTCTCGGCCGGCTCGTACGGCCCCCTGATCTCGCGTCCCGCTGCGGTCTCCCCTCGGCCGGCCCCCGCGTCGTGTTGATGTTCACTAGGAAGTGGTCCGAATGGTCACCGCTTTTTGAGCGCCGTGGTCATTGAGAATTGAGCAGAAAGAGCACGAGGGCCGCGCCCCCTGGGACCAGGGGCGCGGCCCCCGCCGTATGGTGTTCCCGGGCGGAGACCTTGCCGAGCCCGCCCGGGAAGGATGGAGGAGATGACCGTGCCCCTGGACATGAGGAATGATTTACGGTCGATGGACGCGGGCGGGGTGCCGCGGGCGGGGTGCCGCGCGCCGAGATAGCGCGAAGGCTCCACGTCAGCCGGAACACCGTCGCGAAGTACGCCGACATGGGGGACATGTCGCCCGCTCCGCCGCTGCCGGCCGAACGCGGCAGGCCGGCGCTGGAGGGCCACGAGGAGTGGATCGGGTCGGTGCTCGAGGCGGACCTCGGCGCGCCGCGCAGGCAGCGCCACACGGCCAAGAGGGTCTTCGACCGGCTCGTCGCCGAGCGGGGCTACGGAGGGTCCTACTCGACGGTGCGGCGCTTCGTCGCCGACTGGCGCCGCTCTCGCGCGGCGGGCGGCGGCGAGGGCTACCTCGAGCTCGAGTGGGCGCCGGGCGCCTGCCAGGTCGACTTCGGCAACTTCCGCGCCGCGGTCGCCGGCGAGGCCCTCGGCCTGAAGCTGTTGGTCCTCACGCTGCCGCACTCCGACGAGCGGCAGTGCGTCGCGCTGAGGTCGGAGACCGCGGAGTGCCTCTGCGCGGGGCTCGCCGAGGTCTTCTCGCGCTGGGGGCGCGCCCCGAGGGCGATGGTCCTCGACAACGCGACCGAGGCGGGAAGGCGCCTGCGCGGCACCGTCGTCGAGTCCAGGCTGTTCTCGCAGTTCAGGGGGCACTACCGGTTCGAGGCGAGGTTCCGCGACCCCTACTCGGGCAACGAGAAGGGGTCGGTGGAGAACGCCGTCGGGTTCCTGCGCCGGAACCTGCTCGTCCCCGTCCCCTCCGTCGGCTCGCTCGCCGAGCTGAACGCCCTGCTCGCCGAGGGGTGCGCCCGCCTGCGCGCGTCCTCGTCGTGCCGGGACGGCCGGCCGGTCGCCGAGGCGCTGCGCGAGGAACTCGCCGGCATGCTCGCGCTGCCCGGCGTGGCCTTCGACGCCGTGAGGTGGGTGCGCGCGAAGGCGGACAAGCGGGGGTACGTGCGGGTCGACGGGCGCGAGTACGTGGCGGGGCCCACCTGGCACGGCAGGGAGCTGCTGGTCGGCGTGCGCCCCGCCACCGTCGAGGTGCTCGCCGACCGCGGCCGCAGGGTCGCGGTGCTGCCGCGCGCCTTCGGCGAGGGGCCGGCGGTGCGCAACCCCATGTCCCTGATCCCGGCCCTCGTCGCCAGGCCGAGGGCCTTCGGCGAGTCGACCATCAGGCGCGACATGCCCGCGGCGCTCGTCGCCGGGATCGATCGGATGGACGGCGCGGGCCGGAGGCAGACCCTCAGGGCAATCGGCAGGGCCGGCGCCGCCTCCGGCTTCGAGGCCGCGTGCCCCGCGGCGGAGAGGGTCGTCGAGGGCGGGCGCGTCCCCGACGACGCCACGGTGGACGTGCTGTCGAGGCGCATCGCCGCCGGCGGCGGGGAGCGCGGCGGCGCGGACCTGTCGGCCTGCGACGGGTTCCTGAAGGGGGCGGTCGGCGATGGCCGCTAACGGGGAGCTCGCCCGCAGGGCTGTCTCTTATACACATCTC
>CABRIF010000022.1 GCA_902470925.1 uncultured Collinsella sp.
TCTACACAAGGAGTATCGTCGGCAGCGTCAGATGTGTATAAGAGACAGGGACGTGTCCACGCGCACCGTGGTGAAAACGAAGACAAAGAAGGTCCCGGTGTTCGTGGCCTCCGCGGTTGGCGTGGTATGCGGTGCGGTGCTCGTGGTTGCCCTGGTCATGACCGGCGCCTTCCGCATCACGGGCACGAACGTGGAATCGGGCTCCAGCTCGAGCGGCTCGCAGACGATCAAGATCGACCCCGAGGACACCACGCTGGCCGAGACCGTCTCGGCCAAGGCGCTGCCGTCGGTGGTGTCCATCACCGCGCAGGGCGACAGCGAGGAATCCGGTTCGGAGGGCTCCGGCGTCATCCTCGACACCGACGGCAACATCCTCACCAACTACCACGTGATCGAGAACGCCAGCACCCTGGCGGTGACCGTCAACGGCGGCACCAGCTATGAGGCCGAGGTCGTGGGCTCCGACGCCTCGAGCGATCTGGCCGTCATCCGCCTGAAGGACGCCTCCGATGCCGACCTGACCCCCATCGAGGTGGGCGATTCGGACGATATCAAGGTGGGCGAGTGGGTCATGGCCATCGGCAGCCCGTTTGGCAACGAGCAGTCCGTCTCCACGGGCATCGTCTCGGCGCTCTACCGCTCAACGGCGCTGCAGAGCACGAGCGGTACCTCGATCTACGCGAACATGATCCAAACCGATGCCGCCATCAACCCGGGTAACTCCGGCGGTGCGCTCGTGAACGACGAGGGTCAGCTCATCGGCATCAACTCGGTGATCGAGTCCTACTCCGGCTCGAGCTCGGGCGTGGGCTTCGCCATCCCCGTGAACTACGCCATCAAGATCGCCGACCAGATCATCGACGGCAAGACGCCTGTGCATCCGTACCTGGGCGTGACGCTGACCTCGGTGAACGCGATCTCCTCGCGCCAGAACAACCTGTCGGTGAGCGAGGGTGCGCGCGTGGTCGAGGTGACCGAGGGCGGCCCGGCCGCCGAGGCGGGCCTGCAGGCGGACGATGTCATCACCAAGATCGATGACACCACGGTCGATTCGGCCGACAGCCTCATCATCGCCATGCGCTCCTACGATGTGGGCGACACGGTCACGTTGACGGTCGTGCGCGACAAGGAGGAGAAGCAGATCGAGGTGACGCTCGGCTCCGACGAGGCGCTGCAGGCTTCTCAGGACGACACCACCCAGGGCTCGACCCAGGACCAGAACGGCAGCTCGGGCAGCGATCTGAGCGACTCCGACCGCCAACGCATGGAGGAGCTGCTGGAGGGCCTGCTGGGCCGCAGCGGCCAGTAAGGCTGCGGGCGTCCTTCCGGAGCGCACGCGGGCCTGCGGCGATGGCTGCCGCAGGCCCGCGTGCCCGTGTGGGCGGGCCCCGCGTGCCCATGCGTGTGCCGCTCCCGTGGCGGCGCACGGTTGCGGGGATGTGTTGAAATCACCGTGCGATGGCGCTTGGGCGTCATCGCGGGCGCAGCGGCGCCTTCCGTTCGCGGCCGTACAGGCCGCTGGGCGGGAGGCGCTTTTTCTGTCCGGGTGCAGTGGTACCCTATACGGGTTCAACGATACAGCCAAGGAGGCTCTTGTGACGGATTCAGTCAACAGGGAAATGGCCGGTACGCAGGCAGATCATGCCGGTGGGGCCGCCGCGTCGAACGGCGGGTCCGCGGCGGGGGCCGCCGGGCTGCCCGGGCAGGCGAGCGCTGCGGCCGCACCGGCGCCTGCGGCTTCTGCGCCTGCAGCTGTGGCGTCCGATCAGCCCGTCCCTGCGGCAGCCTCCCGCGAGCAGGCGGCGGCGCGCGCAGCCGAGCTGCGTCATCTGCTTGACTACCACGCCTACCGCTACTACGCGCTCGACGCCCCCGAGATTACCGATGCCGCCTTCGACCGTCTGCTGGTTGAGCTGCAGGGCATCGAGGCGGCCTATCCCGAGCTGGTGACGCCAGGCTCCTACACCCAGCGCGTGGGCGGGTACGTATCCGAGCAGTTCGCCTCCGTGACCCATATGGCCCGCATGTATTCCATAGACGACGCCATGGACCTGGCCGAGCTGGACGAATGGCTGCAGCGCACGGAGGAGGCGCTCGGCGCGGGCACGGTTGCCTACACCTGCGAGCTCAAGATCGACGGCCTGGGCGTGGCGCTCACCTACCAGGACGGCGCCTTCGTACGCGCCGCCACCCGCGGGGACGGCACCACGGGCGAGGATGTCTCGCTCAACGTGCGCACCATCCGCGACGTGCCCATGCACCTTGCCGAGGAGGGTTTGGCACACATGGGTGCCGAGCGCTCGGTGCCCATCGAGGTGCGCGGCGAGGTCTACATGCCCAAGGGTAGCTTCGCCCGCCTGAATGCCGAGGCCGACGCCGAGGGGCGCGAGCCGTTCGCCAACCCGCGCAACGCCGCCGCCGGCAGCCTGCGCCAAAAGGACCCGAAGGTAACGGCCACGCGGCATCTGGCCACGTTCATCTACGCCATCGCCGACACCGCCCCGCTCCACGTCGACTCCCAGCATGAGTTCTTGAGCTGGCTGGGCCAGGCGGGCTTCTCGGTCAACCCGAACGTGGCGCGTTGCACCTCGCCTTCTGAGGTCCACGCGTTTTGCGCCGATGCCCTGGCGCATCGCGCCGATCTGGACTACGACATCGACGGCGTGGTGGTGAAGGTCGATTCGTTCACGCAGCAAGGCGAGCTGGGGTTCACGGCCCGAGCGCCGCGCTGGGCCATCGCGTTCAAGTTCCCGCCGGAGGAAAAGACCACCGTGCTGCGTGAGATCCGCATCCAGGTGGGGCGCACCGGCGTGCTCACCCCGGTGGCCGAGTTCGACCCGGTGACGGTTGCCGGCTCCACCATCGCGCGCGCGACCCTGCACAACCTCGACGAGATTCGCCGCAAGGACGTGCGCGTGGGCGACACCATCGTGGTTCACAAAGCCGGCGACGTGATTCCCGAGGTGGTGGGGCCGGTGGCCGATAAGCGCCCGGCCGGCGCCGAGCCGTGGGAGATGCCGGCAGCGTGTCCGGCCTGCGGCAGCCCTGTGGTGCATGAGGACGGCGAGGTGGCGTACCGCTGCGTGTCGCTCGACTGCCCGGCGCAGCTAAAAGAGCGCCTGCTGCATTGGGTGAGTCGCGGTTGCATGGACGTTGACGGTGTGGGTGACGAGCTCGTGGACAAGATGATCGAGGCGGGCCTGCTTCACGACGTGGCGGACTTCTACCATCTGACGGTGGGCGACATCGCCGGGCTCGACACCGGGCGCACCTACTTGAAAGACGACAAGAAGAGGGGTGTCCGGGCAGGGGATCCGATCCGCGTGGGCGCCACCATCGCGCAGAAGGTGGTTGATGGGCTGGCGGCCTCGCGCTCGCAGCCGCTGGGTCGCGTGCTGTTCGCGCTGGGCATTCGCCATGTGGGCAAATCGGTGGGCGAGTTGTTGGCCAAGCGGTTCCTCACCATCGATGCCCTGGTGGCGGCTAACGAGGAGGATATCGCCCAGATCGACGGCATCGGCCCCAAGATCGCGGCGAGCGTGAAGGAGTTTTTGGCGGTGCCCGAGAACCTGCAGGTGCTGGAGCGCCTGCGGCAGGCGGGGCTGACGCTCGAGGAGGACCTGGGTGCAGCGGCTGCGGCGGCATCTGCCCAAACAGGTGTGGCCGGCGAGCTCGTGGAGGCCCAGCCGCTCGCCGGGCTCACCTTCGTGCTCACCGGTACGCTCGAGCTCCGCACGCGCGACGAGGCGGGTGCGGCCTTGAAGGCGCTGGGCGCCAAGGTCACCGGCTCGGTGTCCAAAAAGACGAGCTTTTTGGTGGCGGGCCCCAAGGCGGGCTCCAAGCTCACGAAGGCCGAGAGCCTGGGCGTGCCCGTGCTCGACGAGGCTGCGCTGGAGCGGATTCTGGCAACCGGCGAGGTGCCGGCAGCGGAGTAGGTTCCAGGCAGGCAGTGCGCGCTGTGCTTGTCTGCCGGGCGGGGTGCTGCGCGCCGCCGCGCGTTGGCACCGGTGTGTGGCTGGGGTGTGGCTCCTCGTCGGTTTGGCCGGCTGCATGCGAGTGCAGGCGCGCGGCCCGTTGGAACGTGCGGCGATTGTCATTTGTCTGTTCGCCGGGCAGGGTGTGTTTCCATCGTGAATGCGCCTTGTCCGGCGTTTGCTTCGGTGGTAAAACCTTGATATATCAATAGTTGATATATCAAGGAGTTGGAATGCTAACCTTACACAGACGCCCGGCTGCCAGCGCGCGCGATGCTGCTGCGCCGGGCACGGATACCGTTGCGCTGGGCACGGATGCCGCTGTTAGCGGGGCCGCCACCCGTGCGCTCGCCGACCCCGCTGCCAACGTATCCGCCGACCCCACGGCCGATGCGCGCGACAGCGCCGGGCCTGCTGCCACCGCATCTGCAAACGCAGCGCCGTCCGGAGCCGTATCGGGCGCCTCCGCGGCATCCCTTGCGCTGGGATTTTCTCTCACCGACCTGCACATGCGCATGAACATGGCGCATCACATGCAGAAGAGCCGCCTGCATACGCGTGCCGCTGCGCTCGGGCTGGGCCCGGGTCAGCCGCGCATGCTGTCCTACATCGGGGTCCACGCCCCGTGCACCCGGGCCGACCTGGCGGCCCATTACCGCATCGACCCGGCAGCGGTGACCCGCATGCTCGACGCTCTGGAGCGCAACGGGTTTATCGCCTCGGTGCCCGCGCGGCCCGGTGCCGACCGGCGCAAGAAGGCCGTCGAGCTTACCGAGCGCGGCCGCGCCACGCTGGGGCTGTGGGATGTCGCCTGCGCCCAGGCCGACGAGGTCATGACCGAAGGCTTCACGCCCGCCGAGCGCGCGCAGCTCAGCGATCTGCTCGAGCGCGTGTGCCGCAACCTCGCGGAGGCGGATCGGGCACGCGCCCATCAGGCTGCATCCGGGCATAGCGAGGAGGCAACCCATGCGTGAGTTGCGCCGTCTCATCGGCTACCTGGGTCCGTATCGCCGCGATGCCGCCGCCGGCGTGATCATCGTGGCGCTTGAAACCTCGCTTGAGCTGTTCATTCCCGTGCTCATGGCCCGCATCATCGACGAGGGCATCGCCGAGGGCAGCACCGCCATCATCTTGCACCAGGGTGCGCTCATGATGCTGTGCGCCCTGGCAGCACTCGTGTTGGGCCTTGCCTACGCGCGCTTCGCCTCGCGCGCGGCCACGGGTTTGGGCGCAAACCTTCGCCAGGCCGAGTACGAGCATATCCAGGCCTTTTCCTTCGGCAACCTGGACGCGTTCCAAACGTCATCGCTCGTCACGCGCATGACCACCGACATCACCGTCATCCAGAACGCCTTTTCCAGCGGCTTTCGCCCCTTCGTGCGCGGCCCGGTGATGCTCATCATGGGCCTGGCCTACGCGTGCTCGATGAATATGGAGCTCGCCGGGGTGTTCTTCGTCATTCTGCCGGTGCTCGCCGTGGCGCTGGGGCTCATCACCTTCACGGTGGCTCCACGCTACCGCACGCTGCAGGCCTCGATGGACCATCTGAACGGCGTGGTGCAGGAGAACCTGACCGCGGTGCGCGCCGTGAAGGCCTACGTGCGCGCCGAGCACGAGTGCGAGAAGTTCAACGAGGTCAACGGGGAGGTTGCCCGCACATCCACCTATACGTTCGGGCGCGCGGTGCTCAACCTGCCGGTGTTCCAGGCGTCCATGTACACGGCGGCGACGCTCGTGCTGTGGCTCGGCGGCCAGATGATCATCGCCGGCGCGCTCACCGTGGGAACCCTCACCGGCTTCATGAGCTATGTGCTGCAGATCATGAACTCCCTCATGATGATCTCGAACGTGTTTTTGCTCACCACGCGTGCTCTCACCAGCGCCGCGCGCGTGGGCGAGGTGCTGGACGCCGTGCCCGAGCTGGCCGCGCCCGCGCCGGGCAAGGCGCGCATGAGCGTGGCGGATGGTTCGGTTGAGTTCCGGGACGTTTCGTTCAAGTACCGTGCCGATGCGGCGGAGGAGGTGCTCGAGCGGGTGTCGCTGGCGATTCCCTCCGGCGCCACGGTGGGCATCCTGGGCGGCACCGGTTCGGGCAAAAGCTCGCTGGTGCAGCTGATCGCGCGCCTGTACGACCCGAGCGCGGGCGCGGTGCTCGTGGGCGGGCACGACGTGCGCACCTACGACCAGGCGGCCCTGCGCAACGCGGTGGGCATGGTGCTGCAGAAAAACGTGCTGTTCACCGGCACGGTGCGCGACAACCTGCGCTGGGGAGACCCCGAGGCGAGCGACGAGGAGCTGCTCGAGGCGTGCCGCCTGGCGTGCGCCGACGAGTTCCTCGACCGCATCGGCGGCCTGGACGGCGACTTGGGCCAGGGCGGGGTGAACGTCTCGGGCGGTCAGAAGCAGCGGCTGTGCATCGCGCGCGCCCTGCTCAAGCATCCGCGCATCCTGGTGTTCGACGACTCCACCTCCGCGCTCGATATGGCCACCGAGGCCACGGTCCGCGCAAATCTGGCGGCGATTCCCAACACCACGGTCATCATCATCGCCCAGCGCATCACCTCGGTGATGGACGCCGACCGTATTTTCGTGGTGGACGACGGACATATCGACGCGGCGGGCACGCACGATGAGTTGCTTGCGGGCAATGCGATCTATCAGGAGATCTACGCCTCGCAGATGGAGTTCGCCGACGGTGCGGCTCCTAAGGCGGCAGGGAAGGGAGCTGGTCGCGATGCCTAAGACCGATGCGCAGGCGCGCCCGCAGCAGCTGCGCCACACCGTGGGCCGTCTGCTCGCCTACATGGGGCACGCGCGCTTCTCGCTGCTGGTCGTGGCGGTGCTCGTGAGCATCTCGGCGGTGGCGAGCCTGGTGGGCACCTACATGGTGCGCCCGATCGTGAATGCGCTGGCGGCCGGCGACACGTCGCAGCTGTCGGGGCAGATCGCGTTCCTCGCGGCCGTCTACGCGCTGGGCGCCCTCTCGGCACTCGGCTACACCCAAACGATGGTGCGCGCGGCACAAAAGGTGGTATTCGACATCAGGCGCGACCTGTTCGCCCATCTGCAGAAACTGCCGCTGGTCTATTTCGACCGCATGCGCACGGGCGACATCATGAGCTTTTTCACCAACGACGTGGATACGGTGGCCGAGGCGCTCAACAACAGCTTCGCGAATGTGATCCAGGCTGCCATCCAGATGGTCGGCACGATCGCGGTGCTGTTCGTGCTCAATTGGCGCCTGACGATCATCACGCTCGTGTGCGATGTGCTCATCGCCTGGTACGTGCGGTTTTCCGGCATACGCAGCAAGCGGTTCTTCGCGGTGCAGCAGGAGGCGCTCGGCGGTTTGGACGGCTATGTTGAGGAGATGGTGTCGGGGCAGAAGGTCGTCAAGGTATGCAACCACGAGGCGGCCAACGTCACCGGATTCACGCGGCGCAACGAGCGGCTGCGGGAGGCCGGTGCATCGGCGCAGGCGTATGCGGCCACGATGGTGCCGGTGACGGTGTGCGTGGGGTATGCCAACTACGCAATCGTGGCGGTGGCCGGCGGTCTGTTGGCGGTGCAGGGGCTAGCCGATGTGGGCGCGCTTGCCAGCTACCTGATCTTCGTGCGGCAGGCGGCGATGCCCATAAACCAGTTCACGCAGCTGGGCAATTTCCTGTTGAATGCCCTGGCGGGCGCCGAGCGCCTGTTCTCCGTGATGGAGATGGAGCCCGAGGTGGACGAGGGGACCGTGCGTCTGGTGCGCACCGGTACCGACGCCTGGGGCTGGGAGCTGCCAGTCGGCTACGGCCTGGGGGCATACGGCAAGCTGATGCCGATCGCGGGTGCGGCGCCGGCAGAAGCGCGTGCTGAGGGGGTGCCGGCGCAGGGCTCCGCTGCGGGGGCGGTGGCACCGGCGGGAGCGCGTGCTGAAAAGGCGCCGGCGCAGGGCTCCGCTGCGGGTGCGGTGGCACCGGCGGGGGCGCGTGCTGAGGAGGCACCGGCGCAGGGTTCCGCTGCGGCGGCAGCGGTTGGTGTGCGTGCTGAGGAGGTGCCGGCGGTGGCCTCCGGCGCCACGTTTGCCGCAACCGCGTCGGCCGCCGACGGCACGGTGCTCGCCTGCGGCACCATTCCCCTGCGCGGGGACGTGCGCTTCCACGCGGTCGATTTTGGCTACGTGCCCGAGGTGCGCGTGCTCACCGGGCTCAACCTGTTCGCGAAGCCCGGGCAGAAGATCGCGTTCGTGGGGTCGACCGGTGCGGGCAAGACCACCATCACGAACCTCATCAACCGCTTCTACGATGTCCAGCGCGGCGAGATCACCTTCGACGGTATCGACGTGCGTTCGATTGCGAAAGACGATCTGCGGCGGTCGCTTGGGATCGTGCTGCAGGACACGCACCTGTTTACCGGCACGATCGCCGACAACATCCGGTTCGGCAAGCTCGATGCCACCGATGAGGAGGTGCGCGCGGCGGCCGAGGCTGCCTGTGCGGATTCGTTCATTCGGCGTTTGCCGCAGGGCTACGCGACGCCGGTGACTGCAGACGGCGCGAACCTGTCACAGGGACAGCGTCAGCTGCTCGCCATCGCGCGCGTGGCGGTGGCCGACCCGCCGGTGCTGATCCTAGACGAGGCCACCTCGTCGATCGACACACGCACGGAGAAGCTGATCGAGCGGGGGATGGACCGCATCATGCGCGGGCGTACGAGCTTCGTGATCGCGCATCGGCTGTCCACCGTGCGCGACGCGGATTGCATCTGCGTGCTGAACCACGGTCGCATCATCGAGCGCGGCACGCACGAGGAGCTGTTTGCCCAGCGCGGGGAATACTGGCAGCTCTGCCAGGGCCTCAAGGAGCTGGACTAGCCGAAGGGCCGTCAGCTGGGCCGCCTGCGGGCGGGCGCGCTTGGCTGACGGCCCTGGTGCCGGTTCCGGACCTGGGGTCAGGCGCCGAAGCGACGCCGGGGCGGGGCCGGGATTTCACTGTCGTGCCCAGATGGACGCGCGGCGAACCCGGGATTCCGTCCTCAGCTCCAGATGGACACGCGGCGAACCCGGGATCAAGCCCGTACCGACTAGATGGACGCGGCGCGAACCCTGGATCAAGCCCGCATCGACTAGACGGACGCGGCGCGAACCCTGGATTCCGCCTGTACGCCCGGGTGCATGCGGCATGGGTCCGGGGCCTTGCTTCCGGCCCTGCGGCAGCCGACGTCCAAGATCCCGGGTTCGTTTCTACTCCATCCGGAAATCCCGGGCTCAGATTTCGTCCGTCCGGAAAACCCGGGTTCGGCTTCTATCCATACGGGAAACCGGGTTCAGATTTCGTCCGTCCGATAATCCCGGGTTCGTTTCCCGTCCATTCAGGAATCCCGGGTTCGGCTTTCGTCCGTCCGAAAATCCCGGGTTCGTCCCCTGTCCATCCAGGGCCGTTTTTCGCCCCCAGATGGACGCGCGGCGAACCCCAGTTTCCCAGACGGACAGGAAACGAACCCGGGATTGCGCTGCCGTGCACCGATGGACACGAGCCGAACCCGGGATCCGGGGCGCAGCTCCGAACGGCCGAGCGGTGAACCCGGGATTCCGCCAGAGGCCCCAGATGGACACGCAACGAACCCTAGATTTGGCCGATGTGCACCGATGGACACGAGCCGAACCCGGGATTCGGCCCCGCGGCCCCAGATGGACACGCGACGAACCCAATCCGCTTCTGCGCGGTGCCTGGTCCGAGGCGCCACCGGCTGCGCCGACGTGGCAAACGCGCCAAGTGTCCGTTGCGGTCGGCATTGTCGCGACGCGGCAAGCGCACCGGGCTCCCGTTTCGGCCAGCACCGCCAACGTGGCCGACACGCCCGATTCGTGTCGTGGCCGGCACCCGTTGTTGCTGGCGATGCTGCTCTTAGTTTTCGGCGTCCGTCATCTCTGCCGCAGGCTTCACGTCCTCGGCGCCTTCCACGCTGGCCCCATCCTCATCGGCTTCCAAGCAGTGTGCGACGATGGCCGCTTTGAGCGCATCGATGCCCAACCCGGTGGAGGACGACGTGACGATCACGCGGTCGGCGGGTACCGTGAGCTGCTTTTTGATGGCGGCTGCCTGGCGGGCCTGCTGGGTGCGGCTGAGCTTGTCGGCTTTGGTGAGCGCCACGATGAAGGGGAAGTCGTTCTCCTGCAAAAACCCGATCATCTGGTGGTCGAGCTTGCTGGGATCGTGTCGGATATCCACCAGCGCCACCACCAGGTTGAAGCTGCGCTCCGACTCGAAGAAATCGCCGATGAGCTTGGCCCAGCGGTCGCGCTCGGCCTTGCTGCGCTGGGCGAATCCGTAGCCGGGCAGGTCGACGAAGTGCACGCCGTCGGCCTCGAAGAAGTTGACGTTGGCGGTCTTGCCGGGCGTGGATGAGACCTTGACCAGGCCGCGCCGGTTGAACAGCTTGTTCATGATCGAGGACTTGCCCACGTTCGAGCGGCCCACGAAGCTCACCTCGGGGCAGGTTGACGGCGGAATCTGGGACGCCTTGCCGTAGCTGGCAACGAAGCGGACCTTGTTGTAGTTGATGGCCTCTGCCATGGAATGCTCCAAACGGGTTGAGGGTTGCAGTGTTACAGGTTTGAGAGTTGGGGGCGAGGGCTGCAGTGTTGGGGGTTGCAGGGGTACGGGCTGCGGATTGAGGACCGCAGGGCTGCGGATTACGGACCGGGACCGCAGGACCGCAGGGATTACGGACCGAAGACCGCAGAGCCGCGGGGTCGCGGACCGAAGACCGCGGAGCCAAGGGATTGCGAACCGAAGGCTCCCGAGGGTTGCAGGATTACAGATCGAAAGTTGCCGGTTGCAGGTGCCCCGGCATGCGCCCTGCGATCTCCAGCGCGATCTCGCTGGCGTTGCGCGCGTACGATTCGAGGTCGAACACCCGGGCGGACAGGGCGTCGTAGGCCTCGTCGCAATTGTCCGAAATCGCGCGTAGCACCAGGCAGGGCACCGCGCATTTGGCAGCGACGTGCGCCACCGCAGCGCCTTCCATCTCCACGCAGTCGGCCTGCGTGGCGACCTGCACCAGCGCCTTGGCCTCCGCTCCGGAGACGAACCGGTTGCCCGTGGCGATGGTGCCGCGCAGGAACTGCAGCGCTCCGGCTTCGATGCCGTTGTCAGCCGGCTCGCGGTAGCCGCGCGCGGACAGCACCTCGGCGGCAATTCTTACAAGCTCGGGCGTGCTGGCAAACTCCTCAAGCTCGGGCGCCGATTCGGCGATGAGGGCGGTGTCGGTGTCCAGGTAGCGCAGGCGCGCACCCACCACGATGTCGCCGATGTGCAGGGCGGGGTTCAGGCCTCCGGCGATGCCGGAGAACACGATCGCGCTCGCTCCGTAGGCGCTGATGAGGTGCTGCGTTGCCGCTGCGGCGTTCACAGTACCCATGCCGGCGCAGGTGGCAACGATGCGCGTGGGGCCGTAGGTGCCGCACACGATGTGCAGCCCCATCTCGTCGCGCTCCTCGCCGCCGTCGAGCGCCTGATAGATGTGGCGCACCTCCTTTTCGAGGGCGCCGATGATGGCGATTGTGGATGCCATGCCGCTCCAATCCCGTATCGATTCATTTGTTCGAAAGTGTAACAGGCGCGTTTGCGCAGGCGGCACGTCGTGCGCGAGGCTGCATCCAAAACGCGCCACCCGTCCGGCTCCTCGGCGCAGCGGCCGCCCATCCCCCCCGCGCACCTTCACCCTGATGCACGCCGGGAGCCATCTGTCCTGCTGGCCTCACATAGGTCGAGGACAGGGGGTGTGCTGCTGAGCGGGCGCAGGCGTGCCTCGGCGCGGTGTTCACTCGCCCGGCGCCCTCTCGGCGCGGTTGCGCGGCCGGGGCGGCAGTTGGTAAGCTAAAACCATCTGTGACAAGGGAGACGTGATAGTGATGGCCCGCGATACCGCGCAGCCGCAAGACGAATCGAATACGGGGCCAAGCGAGCGCGGGGGCGGCGCGCGCGGTCGTGCGCCCGGCGCTCCCAGCCGCGGCGAGTCCAGAAACGTTGAGGATGGTGAGCCAGCTGCCCGCACCCGCATGTTTCGGCCGAGTCCGCAGCCTCGGCAGGCCCGTCGCGTGGCGGGCTTGCGCCCGGTGGAGTTCGCGCATCGCGTGGCGCTCGTCCTGCTGGGCTCGGCGATCTTCACCTTCGGGGTGCACAACATCCATGAGGTGGTTGGGGTCACCGAGGGCGGCGTGATCGGTTTGGTGCTGTTCGGCGACCATTGGCTGGGCATACCGCCGTCGGTGGTGTCCCCCGTGCTCGATGCGGCGTGCTACCTACTGGCGCTGCGCGTGCTCGGCCGCGGCTTTTTGGGCTGGTCGGCGGTGGCGACGGTTTCGGTTGCCGGCTTCTACCGCGTGTGGGAGCATCTGCCGCACCTGCTGCCCGATCTCTCCGGCAACATGATCCTCGCTGCGGTGCTCGGCGGCCTGTTCGTGGGCGTTGGCGTGGGCATCGTGATTCGCCAGGGCTCCTCGGCCGGTGGCGACGACGCGCTCGCGCTGACGATCTCGCGGCTCACGGGGTGGCGCGTGGGCCGCTGCTACCTGTTTACCGACCTTACGGTGCTGGTGCTGTCGTTGACCTATATCGAACCGGCAAAGATCGCCTGCTCCCTGGTGACGGTCATGGTGTCGTCGGCGGTGATCGACGTGGTGAAGGACGCGTCGTGGGACCGGCTGGAGTTCGCGGCCGATGCGCTACGCGAGCGTGCGCGCCGCCGTGGCGGGCGTCTCGGCCGCAGTCGACGTAACTAGTGGATGAAGCTCGTCCAGACGCCCGGCTCCTGTGCGGGCGGCTCGATGCCCGCGGCCCGGCCCGCCTCGAGGGATTTGAGCATCCACGCCATGTTGCGCCCCAGCTGGCGCATCGTCCACAGGCCCTCTTCGTCCTGCTCAACCTCCTCGGGGGTGCATCCGTGGACCATGTTCCAGTAGCGCGAGCTCACCACGGGCATCTGCGAGATGGTGAAGAACTTGGCGATGTCGTCCAGCGATGCGGTGGTGCCGGCGCGCCGTGCGGAGACCACAGCGGCTGCAGGTTTGAAGCGGAAGGGGTGCGGCTTGCCCGCCTGCCCGCTTGAGTAGAACAGGCGGTCCATGAAGCCGAGCAGGCCGGCGCCCGCATGCGCATAGTGCACCGGCGCGCCGAAGATGAAGCCGTCGGCCTCAAGAGCTCGCTCGCGGAACTCGTTCACGCGGTCCGCCTGCACGCAGGACCCGGTTTTGCGACACGCGCCGCAGGCGGTGCAGCCGCCTTTGGGGGCGGCGCCGATCCAGAAGATCTCGGTGTCGATGCCTTCCTGCTCGAGTGCGCCGGCCACCTCGGCAAGCGCGCGGTGCGTGCATCCGAGCTGGTGGGGACTGCCGTTAACAAGCATGACCTTCATGGGGATTCCCTTCGTGCGGCCTCGCGGTTCAGGCGTGCGCGGGGCGGTTGTGCGGTGTGCTACGGGTATACCCAATGTCTGGCTTGGGGAGTACGCCGGGCGAGCAAGGTTCCAGTGGGGAGATCTGGTTGCGCGGTCTGCAAGTCCCCGTGCTGCCGGTGCTGATTGGCCCGCCGGTCCTTGGGCTATCGGCGCTGGTTGGCCTGCCATAGCAGCGCGAGGCCGCGCAGGGTGAGGGAGGCGTCGACGGTCGTGTGATGCTGCAGGAGCTTGGCGATGCCGGCGGCGTTGTCCCCGGTGATCACGATGGGGGCGTCCGCCTCGAGCTCGCTGAGTACGGCGTCGAGCAGACCGTCGATGCGCGCCGCCTCGCCCAGCACGATGCCGGCCTGCATCGCCTCGCGCGTGCTGCGGCCGATGGCGTGCTTGGGGCGCATGAGCTCGATGACGGGCAGGCGGGCCGCGGCGTCGGCGAGCGAGCGTGCCCCGAGCGCGGCGCCGGGCGCGATGATGCCGCCGGCAAACGCCCCCGACGCATCGATGACCTCGATGTTGGTGGTGGTGCCCAGATCGACCACGATGACGGGCGACCCGTACGAGGCACGCGCCGCCACGGCGTCGGCGATGCGGTCGGCACCCACTTCGGCCGGGTCGTCGTAGCGCATGGCCAGGCCGGTTTTGAGTCCGGGGCCCACGGTGAGGGGACGCGTGTTCGAGCTTGCGGCCAGGGCGCGGCGCCAGCTGCCGGTGAGGGCGGGCACCACGCAGGAGAGGATGGCGCCGGCAGGAGCGGCGGCGGGCAGCAGGCTGAGCGCCTGCGCGAGCTGGATGCGCGCCTCGTCGACCGTGAGCCGCGCGGGCGTGGTGAGCTCGCAGGACCCCATGAGCTCGGGAGAGTCGCCGCCGGATATGCTGAACAGGCCGAACCCCGTGGTGGTGTTGCCCACGTCAACGGCTATCACCTGCGTGCGCGCTGCCTGCTCCATGAACCCTCCCTGGTTGCGATTGGTCAAGGCGATTATACTGTACGCGCCATACCGTAACCCGACTCCCCGATTCGAGGGGGAGCGGATATGCGAAGGAGTATCTATGGAAAAGCAAGGAAGCCGCGCCATGCTGCGCGGGCAGATCAGCATGGCGGGAATCGCCATCGGGTGCGTGGGCTGCGTGATCATCACCGCATCGTCGGTGTACACGGCGCTCAAGATGGGCGCACTGCCATGGCCGACCATCTTCACCTCGGTGATGGCGCTGGTGCTGCTGCGCGCCCTGGGCAAAACAAGTCTGAATGAAGTGAATATCACGCAGATCATCATGTCTGCCGGGTCGATGGTGGCCGGCGGCCTGGCGTTCACCATCCCCGCGATCTGGATGATGGGCGATGCGGTGTCCGACGGATCGGCAACCGGATGGCTGCCGCTTCTGGGTGTGGCGCTTGCCGGAACGCTGCTGGGCCTGGTGGCCACGGCCCTGATTCGCCGTCGATTCGTGGATGAGTCGGACCTGGAGTTTCCGATCGGCGTCGCGGCAGCCGAGACGCTTGAGGCCGGGCGCGCCGGCGGCGGCGTCGGCCGCAAGCTGTTCGGGGCGATGGGCCTGGCCGGCGCGTGGTGCGTGCTGCGCGATGTGGTGGGCGCGGTGCCCGCTCTGTTCGCCAACCTGTCGGTGCCGGGGGCGAGTGTGGCGCTCTACAACTCGCCCATGCTGGTGTCGGTGGGCTTTTTGCTGGGTGGAGCCTCAGCGGTGCTGTGGCTGGTCGGCGCCGTGGCGGGCAACGTGGGCATTCCCGTCATCGGTGCGCTGACCGGTGCGTTCGATGCCGCTACGGCGCAGGGCATCGTGGCGAGCCTGGGCATGGGGCTCATGATGGGCTCGGGCATTGGCGTGGTGGTGCGCGACATCCTGCCGAAAGCGGCGGGCGTGTGGCGCCGTGGTGCCGCGGCCGGCGATGCGGATACGGCCGCCTCGGCAACGGCCCCTGCGGCCGGCGCGATGGACGATGCGGCTCGTGCGGCGGAGGTCGACGCGTCGGCTTCGCCCGCCCAGCCTGCCGGCCACGCCGCTCCGGGCGCCCGGCGCTTCTCGCGTGTCGATGCAGGCGGGCTGGCGCTCATGGTTGCGTCGGCGGCGCTGCTCGTGTGCATGGTGCTGGGGCTGGCGCCGGTGGCCGCGCTGGCGCTGGTGGCGCTCGCGTTCGTGACCGCGATCATGAGCGCGCAGTCGGTGGGCAGCACCGGCATCGACCCCATGGAGATCTTCGGCCTCATCGCCCTTTTGGCGGTGGCGGCGATCTCGGATGCGACGCCGGTGCGGCTGCTGTATGTGGCCGGTGTGGTGGCGGTTGCCTGCGGGCTTGCGGGCGACGTGATGAGCGACTTCAAAACCGGTGCGCTGCTGGGCACGAGCCCGCGCGCGATGTGGGCCGGCCAGGCGATCGGCGCGCTGCTGGGCGCCGTGGTTGCGGTGGCGACCATGCTGACGCTGTTCGCCGCCTACGGGCCCGAGGCGTTCGGGCCGGGCAAGCTGTTCGTGTCGGCCCAGGCCAGCGTGGTGGCCACGATGATGGCGGGCATCCCGTGCCTGCCGGCGTTTGCGGCAGGGCTCGGCGCCGGCGTGGTGCTGCACTGCCTGCGCGTGCCCGCGATGATGCTGGGCCTCGGCGTCTACCTGCCGTTCTACATGTCCGCCACGGCCTGCGTGGGCGCGGCGGTCCGCGCGGTCTATAACCGGGCGCGCGCCGCCCGCGCCGCAGGCTCGGCACATACTGCGGAGGCGAACCAGGCTGCAGGCCGGCAGCGCGCCGCGGCCGATGCGGAGCGCGGCACCTTGATCGCCTCGGGCATCATCGGCGGCGAATCGATCGTGGGCGTGCTGGTGGCGCTCGTCTCGGTGGTGACGGGGCTCATGGGCTAGGTCTCGCCTGCTCGCGCGCAGGGGCGGCGGAACCCCCCGTATCCTGCCTTGATGTGGCGGCGATCCGGCCGCCCTGTTCGTGATTTGCGACCGCCGCGGTTGGGTATCAGCATGTGGTACGATTTCGAGCTGCTGTAGCGACGAAAGGAGCCCACCGTGGCTGTGAATGAAAAGCTCCTGAAAGAGGTGCTCGAGGAGATCCGCCCCAACCTGCAGGCGGATGGCGGCGACATGACCTATATCGGCGTGGACGATGAAGGCGTGGTGCAGCTTGAGCTGCAGGGCGCCTGCGCCGGCTGTCCGATGAGCTCGCTCACCCTGTCCATGGGTATCGAGCGCATCTTGAAAGAACACGTCCCCGGGGTGACGCGCGTGGAGCAGGTGGGCGGCGGCGAGGCCGCAGGCGACCTGTACGACGAGTACGCGCCGTTCTAGGAACCACGGGTTGTGCGCCCGCTGCCCTGTTGCGGCGGCGGGCGCTGCGGTATAGGAGGCAGCCATGGTGCTTTCGGACCACGATATCAAGATCGAGATGGCAAGCGGCCGCATAGCGATCGAGCCGACCGTCGACCGGTTTATCCAGCCGGCCTCGGTTGACCTGCGCCTGGGCAGCGACTTTCGGGTGTTTCGCAATTCGAGCCATGTGGCGATCGACCCCGAGCGCGATCAGCCCGACCTCACCGAGCGCATCGTGATCGCGGACGACGACGCCTTCGTGCTGCATCCGGGCCAGTTCGCCCTGGGCACCACGCTCGAGTGCATCACGGTCCCCAACGACATCCTGGCCAAGCTGGAGGGCAAAAGCTCGCTCGGCCGTCTGGGCCTGATGATCCATTCCACCGCCGGCTACATCGACCCGGGCTGGACCGGGCAGGTGACGCTCGAGCTGTCGAACGTGGCGACCCTGCCCATCCTGCTGCGCCCCGGCATGCGGATCGGCCAGATCTCCTTCGAGCGCATGTCCTCGCCGGTGGACGTGCCCTACGGCTCGCCCGAGCTGGGGAGCCACTACCAGGGGCAGCGCGGGGCCACCGCCGGCCGCCCGCTCGCCGACCGCGTGCGCGCGGCGCAGTAGCGCCCGCCCGCCACCATACCGAGAAAGAGGGCATCTGTGCTCAACGATCTGTACCATAGCCTCGATCCGGTCGCGTTCTCGGCCGGCCCCATCACCATCTACTGGTACGGCCTGGCCTACATAGCTGGCTCGATCATCGCGGGCGTGATGCTGTACCGTACGCAGCGCCGCTGGAAGATGGGGCTTTCGGTCGACGACGTGATGAGCGTCGTCATCGGCGTGGTGTTCGGCCTGTTGATCGGTGCGCGCCTGTTCTACGTGGTGTTCTACGGCGACGGCTACTACTTCGCGCATCCGCTGGAGATCCTCGCGGTGAACCAGGGCGGCATGAGTTTCCACGGCGGCCTGGTGGGCGGTATCGTGGGCGGCGTGCTGGCATGCCGGGCGCTGCGGCTGTCGGCCTGGACCGTGGCCGACATGGCCGTGGTGGGCGCCCCGCTCGCCTTGTGCCTGGGCCGCTGCGCGAACTTCGTGAACGGCGAGCTGTGGGGCAAACCCACCGACCTGCCCTGGGGCGTGGTGTTCGGCGGTGCGGCGGGCACCATGCCGCGTCATCCCTCCCAGCTCTACGAGGCGCTGCTCGAGGGCATCGTGCTGTTTGCCATCCTGTATGCGATGAGCCGGAAGAAGAAGCTGCCGCCGCAGGGGGCGTTTCTCGGCGTGTTCGTGATGGGCTACGGCATCGTGCGCTTCCTGGTTGAGTTCGTGCGCGTGCCCGATGCGCAGCTGGGTTACCTGTTCGGCTTCATCACCATGGGGCAGCTGCTCAGCCTGCCGCTCATCGTGGGCGGGGCTGCACTGCTGGTCTATGCGTACCGCGCGCGCCGTCCACAGCGGGCGCGCCTGGATTAAGGACGCGTTTCGCGGCGTAGCGTGGCCGCGTGCATCGGGACGCGCTGCGCGGCGCCGTTCGGTGGCGCCGCATCGTCTCTTTCTGTGCGGATGCGCGCGCCCGTCTGGAAAAGCGGGGCGTCTGCAAGTAGCATGGCAGGGTACGAAACCCGATCACTGAAATGGGGCCTTGGATGAAGTACTTTGGGACGGACGGCTTTCGCGGCTTGGCGAACGTGGGGCTGACGGTCGATCACGCGTTCAAGATCGGCCGGTTCATCGGTTGGTACTACGGGCTGCGGCTCGACCGCAAGACCAAGGTGGTCATCGGCAAGGACACGCGCCGTTCAAGCTACATGTTCGAGAACGCCCTGATGGCCGGCTTGGTGGCAAGCGGTGCGGACGCCTATGCGCTGCGCGTGACCACCACGCCCTCGGTGAGCTATGTGGTCCGCCACGGGGATTTCGACTGCGGCATCATGATCACGGCCAGCCACAACCCCTTCCACGATAACGGCATCAAGCTGATCGACTCGGGCGGATACAAGATGAGCCCCGAGATTCTCGAGCAGGTCGAGTCCTATATCGATGGTGAGCTCGAGGTGCCGCTGGCCTGCGGCGAGCAGATCGGCCGCGCGGTGGATTACGTCGAGGGCCGCGTCCGCTACACCGAGGCGCTCGTCGAGTCGGCCCCGTTTTCGCTCGAGGGCTGCCGCGTGGGCCTGGATTGCGCCAACGGCGCGGCGACGCCGATCGCGCCCGAGGTGTTCCGCCAGCTCGGTGCCGAGGTGCACGTGATCGGCGATGGGCCCAACGGCTTCAACATCAACATGGCTTGTGGCTCCACCCACATCGAGCGCCTGCAGGCGTTCGTGCGCGAGGAGGGGCTCGACGTGGGCTTCGCCTACGACGGCGACGCCGACCGCTGCATCGCGGTGGACGAGTACGGCAACGTGTGCGACGGCGACGCCATCATGTACGTGTGCGGTGCGCACCTCGCCGCCAAGGGCGAGCTGCCCGACAACACCGTGGTCACCACCGTCATGAGCAACATCGGCCTGTACAAGGCGCTCGAGCGCCTGGGGCTGTCCTACGAGACCACCGACGTGGGCGACAAGTACGTGAGCGCCTGCATGACCGAGCATGGCTACGGCCTGGGCGGCGAGCAGAGCGGGCACGTGATCTTCTCGGCGTACAGCGCGGCGGGCGACGGCATCAACACGAGCCTGCGCATGATGCAGGTGATGGTGGAGACCGGCAAGCCGCTTTCCGAGCTCACCGAGCCGCTGACGATCTATCCGCAGCTGCTGAAGAACATCCAGGTGGCCGATAAGCACGCGGTGATGGAGAGCCCGGTGGTCAAGGAGGCCACCGCGGCGGTGTCCACCGCGCTCGAGGGCGACGGTCGTGCGCTCGTGCGTGCCTCGGGCACCGAGCCGCTCGTGCGCGTGATGGTCGAGGCCCCCACCATGGAGCTGTGCGAGCGCTACGTGAACGAGGTCATCGCGGCCATCGAATCCCTGTAGGAACGCGCATCCATCATGGCTGATCAGGCGGGCGGGCGCCCGGGCGGACAGGCGGGCGGCCAGAGGGCGCGTCGGTATCGCGCGGCAGACGCGGCGGATGCAGCGGGCTGGGAGCGCTGGTTGCGCTCCTACACGGCCGGGCAGACGCTTGCCGCCTTCGCGCTGGCGCTCGTGGCCACCGCCGCGATCTCCATGGACCCCACGCAGGCCAGCTACGGGGCCATCCGCGAGCTCGATCCGTCCGCCACCGGCGCCCTGTATATCTGCTACGAGGTCCTGCTGTCCTTTGCGGGCCACACCGATGCGGTGCTGCTGCTCGCGCTCGCCTGCCTGCTGGTGCTGCCTGTGCGCTATGTGCTGTTCGGGCGCGGCGAGCGCCTGCGCCCGTCGGTTGCGCTGCCGGCGGTGGCCTTTGCCGCCTGCATGGTGTTCGGGAAAAGCTACGACATGACCGACAGCGCGCGGCTCGTGCTCGGCGGCATCAGCCAGGCGATCGAATCTGCGATCGCAGGCGCGGGCTGGACGGTGCTGGGCGTCACGGGCCTGACGCTGCTGTTCGAGGCATTCGACTGGTTCGGCCAGCATCGGCTTCCGTTTACCGAGGGCCGCTACGGGCGCGTGTGGCGCCTGGCCGACGTGCTGCTCAACCGGCACCCCTTCGCTGTTCCGCTGCTGGTTGTCCTGGTGGCGTGGTTGCCGACGTTTATCGCCAGCATGCCCGGCCTGTTCATGGGGGACACCGGCGCGCAGATCCGCCAGTGGTTCAACCTGCCGAACGGCACGAGCGACTACCTCAATCTCATCAACCCGCAGGTGCTGCTCAACGGGCACCATCCGGTGGCCCATACGGCGCTGCTGGGCACCTGCGTCGAACTGGGTATGCGCCTGTTCGGCAGCGAGAACGCCGGTCTGCTCATCTACACGACCCTCCAGTTCGCCGTGACGGCCGTCACGGTTGCCTATCTGGTGGCGAGCCTGCGTCGCTTCGGCGTGGGGCTCGTTCCGCGCGCGGTGCTGCTGCTGTTCTTCGTCGGGATGCCGCTGTTTTCCAACTACGCGGTCCTTATCACCAAAGACGTGCTGTTCGGCGATGCGTTCGCCGCGCTGGTGGTGCAGACGGCGGTGCTGCTCGCCGCCCTGCGCCCGGCATCGGCCCCGCAGCTGTCCATCGAGGCCTCGGGCGCTACGGGCGTGCGCCTGGCCGGCGTGGCGGGCGCGGTGCGCATGCGCCGCCGCGACTGGGCGGTGCTCGCGGCGGGATGTGCGGGCTGCGCGTTTTTGCGCAACGGCGGCATCGTGTTTCCGCTGGCCGCCGGCGTGCTTGTGGCTGGCTTCGGCATCGCTGCTATGAGGCGGGCGGCTCGCGGGGACTCTCGTAAGGCCGGGCGCACATTGCGGGTGTGGATGGGAGCTGTGGCGGTGGTTGCGGTGACGGTGGCGGCCAACATGGCGTTCACGCGCGTGGTCATGCCGGCGCTCGACATCACGCCGGGCAGCCGCCGCGAGGTGCTCTCGATTCCGTTTCAGCAGACGGCTCGTTACGTCCTCAAGCACGACGGTGCCGCCGCCGGCATCACGGACGGTACCGGGGCGTCGGACGGCACGGTCACCGACGAGCAGCGCGCCGCGATCGATGCCGTGCTGGGGTACGGCACGCTCGCCAGCCGGTACGACCCGGATAAATCCGATGCGGTCAAAAACGGCTACAACGAGGATGCCACGCCCGAGCAGCTCGCCGCCTACCTGCGGGTGTGGGCGCAGATGCTCGTCCAGGACCCCGGCAGCTATCTCTCGGCGGTGGCGAACAACTACTATGGGTATTTCTACCCCAGCAGCCGGGACGTGTTCACCTACGACGTGGTGACGAGCGCCGAGACCATGGCGCGCCCGAGCAACCGCGCGTACTTCGACTTCCATCCCGTCGATAGCGGCCTGGTGCGCGCCTGCGGGCATGCGGTCACGCTCTACCGCGTGGCCATCCAGCGCATCCCGCTGCTCTCGCTGCTGCTGAGCTCGTCGACCTACGTGTGGCTGCTGCTGGCGGCCTGCGTGTACCTGCTGCGCGAGCGGCAGTGGCGGGGCCTGGCGCTCATGGTGCCGCTGCTGGGCGTGCTGGCGGTGTGCCTCATCGGCCCGTGCAACGGCTCCACCTACATGCGCTACCTCTACCCGGCGATTCTGGCGCTGCCCTTCGCGGTGCCGGTGGCGCTGGTGTGGCCGCGAGCGCTCTGGCGCGATGAGGGGCGGCAGGGCAGGTAGGTGTCCAAGCGGGGCTGCCGCGCCGGCGCCGCGCGGTGTTGCCGACGCCCGAAGGGGGGATGCCGGCGTGGGGCGTTGCCGGTGCCCGAGGGATGGCCCCGCCGCGGCCTTGGCCGCCTCGATACCGGGCGCAGAGTCGCAGGTGCGGTGTGCATCGCGTGCGCGTGCGAAGTGGTACTTTCGCGGCGGCGGTGATGGGTATATCATGCACTATCGTATGTATGTACGTGCTCGCGGCCAATACAGGGTCGGCGGGCTGGGATAACCGAAGGAGATTCGTATGTCCGGACACTCTAAGTGGGCCACAACCAAGCATCGCAAGGGTGCGCAGGACGCCAAGCGTTCCGCCCTGTTCTCCAAGCTGAGCCGCAACATCACGGTTGCCGCTCGCCTCGGCAACGATCCCAACCCGGAGAACAACGCCAGCCTTGCTGCCGCCGTGGCCAAGGCCAAGGCCCAGTCCATGCCTAAGGACAAGATCAAGGCCGCCATCGACAAGGCCTTCGGCGCCGGTGCCGACGCCGCCGTCTACGAGAATATCGTCTACGAGGGCTACGGCCCGGCGGGCGTGGCCGTCTACGTCGAGTGCCTGACCGATAACCGCAACCGCACCGCGGCCGACGTGCGCTCCGCGTTCAGCCATGCGGGCGGCAACCTGGGCACCTCCGGCTCGGTGGCGTTCCAGTTCGAGCGCCGCGGCCAGGTCGTCCTCGCCAAGGAGATCCTCGATCCGAACGCCAAGAAGGAGACCATGATCTCCAACGGCGCTGCCGGGGACGAGGAGGAGTTCATGATGGCGGTCGACGAGGCCGGCGGCAACGATTACGAGGATGCCGGCGAGGAGTGGATCGTGTGGACCGCCCCGGGTGACCTCATGGCCGTTTCCAAGGGTCTGGAGGCCCAGGGCATCGAGGTCAAGGGCGCCGAGCTCACGATGGTTCCCACCACGCCGACGGCGGTGGCCGCGGCCGACGCCAAGAAGGTCCAGCGTCTGATCGACCGCCTGGAGGAGCTCGATGACGTCCAGGACGTGTACTCCACGATGGATATGACCGACGAGGTCCTCGCTGCCCTCGAGGAGGAGTAGTCCGCCTCGGTTGAGTGCGACCGATTCGTATCGGTTGATACAGGTCGAGCCGGGTCCGTGCCATGCGGGCCCGGCTCGTGTTGTATGCATTCAACGTGCGCGTGCATGCGTGCCGGTGGGGAGATTGCGCATGGTATCGTGAGGTGTGCGACAACGGTTGCCGCACGTGCCCCAGTGGGTACAAGAGATGAACCTGCGCCGCGGCGCCTATGAGAAGAGGAGGACCATGAGGGGTATCAGAAAGGCGGGACTTGCGCTCTACCTGCTTGCGGGCACGGTGGTGGCGGGCCTGCTCGCGCTTTTGCTCTTCGGTCCCGAGGACGAACGGCTTGCTGGCGCGCTGCAGGTTCCGTGGGTGCGCGTGGCCGTGGCGGTGTGCCTGGCAATCGTGGTGCTCCAGATGGCGCTCGTGCTCGTCTGGATCATCCTCGATAAGCCCGAGCCCCGCTGCGTGCGCCCCCATGGCCGCGAGGACATCGAGGTGACGTGCGCAGCGATCGCCTCGGTTGCCCGGGAGGCCGCCGCGGAGCGCGACGTGCTGGTCGAGCACGTCGAAGCGCGGCCCATGGGCCGCGGCGGCGACGGCGTGAGCGTCTCTGTCGAGGCGATCGCGCTGGTGAACTGCGGCTTGGAGGGCATGGCGCATCGCGTGCAGCAGCGGGTGCAGACGGCATGCGAGCAGATGCTCGGCTGCGAGGTGGCGCGCGTGCGCGTGCGGTTCCTGCCGAGCAAGACGGTGGTTGTATCCAAGGAGGAGACACGGTGAGTGAGAGCAGAAACGGGACGCCCCGGGCCCCGAAGCCGGTGATCGAGCAGGAGTCCGCCTCGGACGCCGGGGCAAACGGCGCCTCGGCGGCATCATCATCCGAGCGGGCATCCGGCTCCGCAGGCGCCTCCGCGCACGGGTTCCAGGATACGACGATCGGGTTTTTCAAGAACTTCGGCGCGCGTGCCTGGGAGTTCGCCGACTCCAATCCCCATGCGGTGCTCTACGGCCTGCTGGGCTTGGTGGTCGCGGTGCTCGTGCTGTGGTGCGGCCTGTGGGCCACGATCGTGATGGCGGTGTTTGCCGGCATCGGCGCCCTCATCGGCCGGGCGCGCGATCGCGAGCACGGCGGGGCCGATACGCTAAGCCGCATGTTCGGCAAACGACGGTAGGAATGTGAGCGGGACCGCCGTGCGGTCTGTTGCCGCATGCGGGGCGGCGCGAGAGAAGGGGAGATCCCATGGCTGAGATGGTTGAGAACAACGAGCAGGTGGATGCCGATACGGCGCGCGAGCAGGAGCTTGCAGCCGCGGAGGGCGCGTCTGCGGCGCCGGTGGCTGCCGACGAGGGCGCATCGACGCCGGAGGCGCCCGCTGCAGAGGCGGCGGTTGTCGAGGAGCTTGAGGAGTCGGAGGATTCGCTCACCTACTCCAACGGCGTGATCGAGAAGATCGTGGCCATGGCCACGCGTGAGGTCCCGCACGTGCTGGGCATGAAGGGTAACCTCATGCACTTCGTGCAGGAGCAGTTCGGCGCTGAGCGCCTGACCAAGGGCGTGACCGTGGATGTGACCGACGACAACCGCGTGATCGTGAACATCTCGGTGATCATCGAGTACGGCTGCTTCGCGCCGGCGATCTTCGAGGACGTGAAGGAGCGCGTGACCGAGCGCCTGAGCGCGATGACCGGCCTGGAGGTTGCGGGTATCAACCTGCGTATCGAGGATGTCGTGACGCGCGAGGAGTTCGAGGCGAGCCAGAAGCACGCCGCCGAGTAGCGCACGGACGGCGCGCACCCGTCTTTATTGCAGGTGTGTTTCATAGGTTGTGGGCACTCCGGCGTGCTGCTAAGCTAAACCGCATGATTACGTTTGGTGGACATATCGCGATGATGGTCATGGAGATGCCCTCGCCCGGGCACTCTGACCTGCTGTGCCGATAGCACGGCTAGACGGAGACCGGGCGCCCTGCTAGGCTGTCTCCGGCGGGAGTCAGCCCGCCTTCTTTTTTCGCAGACCATCATCGAGCGGAGTTTCACTCGTGATCAGCATCCAGCATGTTTCAAAGATATTCGAGGTGTCGGGGTCCCGTGCGGACGCCGATTGCGTGCAGGCGCTTGAGGACATCAACCTCGAGATCGCCGACGGCGACATCTTCGGCATCATCGGCATGAGCGGCGCCGGCAAGTCCACGCTCGTGCGCACCATCAACCTGCTTGAGCAGCCCACCTCGGGCAAGATCGTGGTCGACGGCCGCGACGTGACCGCGCTTTCCGGCGCTGACCTGCGCGTCTATCGCCGCCGGGTTGCCATGATCTTCCAGAGCTTCGGTCTGCTCGCGCAAAAGACCGTGCTGGATAACGTGTGCTTCCCGCTTCTCGCTGCCACCGGCAAGGTGACGCCTGAAAATCGCGAGCGCGCGCTTGCCCTGCTCGACCGCGTGGGCCTGCGTGAGAAGGCATCGAGTTATCCCAGCCAGCTTTCCGGCGGCCAGCAGCAGCGCGTGGCGATCGCCCGCGCCCTGGCCTGCGAGCCGGAGGTCATCCTGTGCGACGAGGCCACCTCGGCGCTCGATCCCGACAGCACGAACACGATCTTGAAGCTGCTGCGCGACATCAACCGCGAGACGGGCGTGACCCTGGTGGTCATCACCCACTCCATGGATGTGGTGAAGAAGATTTGCAAGAACGTGGCGGTTCTGGAGCACGGGCACGTGGTGGAACAGGGACCGGTGGAGCGTGTGTTCGAGGCTCCTGCCGCCGAGGCAACCCGCGTGCTGCTTGGAAAGGTGGAGTGGGATGCTTAACGAGTTCATCTCCGAGTTCGGCGCGCTGCTGGCGCAAGGCACGGCCGACACCCTCGTCATGGTGTTCGTCTCCACGGCGATCGCCTACGTGATCGGCATCGCGCTGGGCGTGGTGCTGCACCTCACGGCCCCGGGTGGCTTGCGCCCCATCCCGGTGCTCAACGCGGTGCTGGGCTGGGTGGTGAATATCGGCCGCTCGCTGCCGTTCATCATCCTGCTGATCGCGCTCATGCCGGTTACCCAGGCGCTCGTGCAGACCTCCACCGGGGTGGTGGGCGTGATCCCGCCGCTGGTGGTGGCCACGGCTCCGTTCGTGGCGCGCATGGTGGAGCAGTCGCTCGCCGAGGTGAGCCGCGAGGTGGTCGAGGCTGCCGAGGCCTGCGGGGCGAGCGTGCCGCGCATCGTGTTCTCGGCGCTGCTGCCCGAGGCCGCCCCGAGCATCGTGCGCGGCGTTGCGGTGACGCTGATCGCCGTGCTGGGCTACACCGCCATCGCCGGCGCGGTGGGCGCCGGCGGCTTGGGCGACATCGCCATCCGCTATGGGTACTACCGCTACGAGAACGATGTCATGATCGCGACCGTGGTGCTGCTGGTGGTGCTCGTGCAGCTCATTCAATCCGTATGCAACCTGATCGCGCGCCGCATCGACCATCGTTAGCGCGCTTGTGCGGTGCCGTCCCGGCGCGTTCGGCACCCTCGTCTTCACATCTTGAAAGGAATTTATCATGCAGAACTTCAACGCTTCGTTCTCCCGTCGCTCGCTTTTGAAAGGCACCGTCGCCGGCCTGGGCTTCGTGGCCCTGGGCGGTCTTGCCGGCTGCGGCGGCACGGGCACGGGCTCCGGGTCCGCTTCGAGCGCGTCGACCAAGCTCACCGTTGCGGCGAGCCCCACGCCCCATGCCGAGATCCTGAATGACTTCGCCGCCGATAAGCTCAAGGAGCAGGGTATCGAGCTGACGGTGAAGGAGTACAC
>CABRIF010000023.1 GCA_902470925.1 uncultured Collinsella sp.
TCGTCGGCAGCGTCAGATGTGTATAAGAGACAGAATAAAACCCATAGATGCATATCAGAATTCAAGCCTCCAAATCTCACTGGTCGCAAATGGCATCTAATGGGTGTTTCAGCTATGAAAAACTGTATGCATGACGCAATGTTTGACGTCTTGAGGGTCGATGAGGCGTTGCGAGACGCTGTGTGGGGCTTCGGCGTGACTGATTCCGGTTGAGAGACGCCGAATCGCACCGTGCAAACACCCATCAGATGCCATTTGCGACCACGTGACCGTGCTCGTTTTGTCCTCTAACCCCCTCTTGATGAACAGTAAACTGAATATCGCATATATGTGAGCTGAAATACATAATTACTAATTCTTACTTTAGGCCAGCTGGGGCGTCGACGCCAACGGCGCACGATACCCCGGGGTACAATTATTCTCACTCACGTGAGGAGCTGATGCCCATGAACCGCGCCCCCAATTCATCTGATGTGCCATCTGGCCGACGTTCCGTCGATGCCCGATCCGGCACTAGCGGGACGTCTGCTGCCGAGGGCCGTTCCGCGTACGCGGGCATGGACGAGCAGCAGACGGTCTCGGCGTATTTTAAGCGCATTCGCATGATCAAAGCGCAATCGATCGCACTTATCCTGGTGGACCTTGTGGCGGTGATATGGTTCGCCGAGGCCGGGAACCTGGCGCTGTATCTGCTGGGCCTTGTCGTTGTGTTCGTCGTGGCGGTTGCGGGGCGTGTTCGCATGGGTATGCGGTTTCTGGATCTGGGCAAGGTGGTTTCCCAAGATTGCGATCCAGCGCGGTACCGTGCGGTGCTCGACGTGCTGACCGAGCGCGACCGCCTCGGTCGCTCCGCAAACACTATCGCCATCGAGCGCGCGTACTGCGACTACCTGGAGCTCGATAGTGCCTCGGCCCTGCGTCGTCTGGGGGCCGTCTCCCTCAAGCGCAAGGACCATCTCAGGCGGTTCCGTGCGAAGCAGATTGAGTTCATGAGCCGGGTTGACCTGGGCGATATAGCCGGTGCGCGCCATGCCCTAGCGCAGCTCTCGGAACTTAAGCAGGCGTTCAAAGCGGGAACGCGCAACCGTGCTTCCGCCGATGCGCAGGTGGCGGATTATGCCGTGCTGCTTCGAACGCCAGCTGAGCGGAACGCCTCGGACGCCGCCCACATGCGCGGGCGCATGGCGGAGGCCGGCTGTCATCAGCAGCGTGCGAACTGGCAGCTCTATCTTGCCGAGTATGAGCTGTTGCACGGCTCGCCCGGGGAAGCCGCGCGTCTCGCGAGCGATCCGGCGCTCGACCCGCTCACCCCGCGCATGAAACGCCTGCGCGTCGAGATTCTGTCAGGTCAAGAGGCGTAGGCGCTCTGGAGTCTGTCACGGTGCACGATTGGGGAAGGTCGCTCCGTTGCGTTGTCGACGGCGTTGCGTCTTGAAGCTGGAACCGTTCTGCCTGCCAACCTCTCATAGTTTGTGCTGCCAATGCGAGGACGAGCCGACTGCGGTGCTCCATGCTATCCCTTGGAAGGGTGGTGACTTCATGGGCTGGATCGAGGGTCTGAACGCCTCGATGGAGTACATCGAGAAGCATCTCGATGATGAGATCGATGTCGCTGCGGCTGCACGTTTAGCAACGTGCAGCGAGGGGCAGTTTCGTAGGATGTTTTCCTATATTGCCGGCGCGGGGCTGACTGAGTATATACGCCGGCGTCGTCTGTCGTGTGCTGCTCTCGATTTGTCGAGAGGGGAGCGGGTGCTTGATGTGGCGATTCGCTACGGCTATGCGTCACCCACGGCGTTCACAAGGGCTTTTAAGGAGGCGTTCGGCGTTTCTCCGAGGAGCGCAAGGCAGCCGGGTACCGCGCTTCGCGTGTTTCCGCGCCTCTCGTTTTCTCTTGCTGTCGTGGGGTCCGAGCCTCTCACGTGGAGGATTGTGACGCATGATGAGATGCGCTTGATTGGAATTGCGCTTCCGTGCGACGCCGCGAAGGGCATTCCACTGATCCAAATGGCCGCAGAGGGACGGGAGGAATTGCGGCACTTTTGGGGAAGCGCTTCACGGGCTGGAGACATCGAGCGTCTGCTGTCCCTCGTGGACGGTGCGAGCCCTCAGGGCATCTTGGGGGTAAATGCCGTGCAGAAGGGGGAGCCGGTGTATTGTATCGCCGTCGCTTCTTCTGAGGGGACTCCTGACTGGGCTGATGAGATTCTCGTGCCTCGGGGGTCATGGGCCGTTTTCGAGTGCATTGGGCCGTGCGATGTAGCAACGGCAGAGCATTATCGCCGAATCTATACAGAATGGCTGCCGACGTCGGGGTACGAGTTGGCTCACGATGTGTGCCTCGAGGTGTATCCGAGGGGAGATTTCTCCTCGGCGGCGTATCGCAGCGAGATTTGGATGCCCGTGATCGAGCGTTTCGAAGTGTGACCATCTTTCCTTCTATTCATTGCTGGCTTGCCGGCATTGCCCTCATGGGCGTAAAGAGGAAGGAAGACAACATGAGTGAACCCGGAAACGTTTGCGGCGATGCAATCAGTAGGCGGATGACCGTCGGCCTGATGCTTGCGCTGCTTATTGCGGCATTGGATTCCACGGTGGTTGCCACAGCGATGCCTGTGATTTCTGCCTCGTTGGGAGGAGCTGAGCATTATGCTTGGCCGATGACGGCGTATTTGTTGTCGAGTACGGTATCGATGTTGCTGTGCGGCGGCATTGCATGCAGTTTTGGCCTTAAGCGTGTGTATGCGGTGGGGCTTGTCGTGTTTGCTGCCTCATCGGCGCTTTGTGCCGGCGCTCCTACCATTGAGGCGCTTGCTGCGTGTCGCTTCTTGCAAGGCATCGGAGGGGGTGTTCTCGAAGCGGGTGTGTTCATAGCTGCGGCGATGATGGTGCCTCCTAGAGATAGGGGTCCGTATTTGGGCGCTGCCTCTGCCATGTATGGTGTGGCGAATGTGGTCGGGCCGATTCTTGGCGGAGCCGTTGCGCAGGGTCTTTTCTGGCATATGATCTTCTTGGTGAATGTTCCCGTTGCGGTCGTTGCATCTGTCTTGACGACAAGGTTCTTGCCGGAGAAGAGTGCGACTGGAGGTGTTTTTGGGTTCGATGTGTTGGGAAGCGTGGCCGCCGCCGCGTGCGTGGTGAGCCTGACGGGCGCGTTTAGCCTGGTGAAGAATCCATCTTCAATTGCGTCTCCCATGTTCGTTGCGCTTGTGGTGCTGTGCGTCGCATCGGCATGTGCGCTTGTGCGTATTGAGGGCGGCAAAGACGTGCCGGTTGTTCCGATGGGGCTGTTTCGCCAAAGCGGTGTCGTGGCGGGCTTTTTGTCGGGCTTCTGCATCCAGTTCGCGCTTATGGCGTGTGTGACATATCTCCCGAGGGTATTGCAGGAGATGTTTGGAATGAGCGCTGCATCTTCCGGTGCCGCGCTTATCCCCATGACGCTTTTGCTCGTGGTTGGAAGCAACGTTTCGGGAGCGGTATTTCGGGCGACAGGCCGATTGCGCGCTATCGCCGGCGCGTCATCGCTGATAATCTCGGGTGCATCCGTGGCATTTGTCATCGCATCTTCCATGCTGCTGCCCTTGTCGATCGTCGCGTTGTCAGCGGTGATGGGGCTCGGAGTCGGCGTGGGCATGCCCGTTTCCAATCTTGCAGCGCAAACTGCTTCAGAGAAGAAAGATGCTGGGCGAGCGACGTCTATGGCGATGTTTTTCAGGGGACTTGGAGGCACGGTGTCGACGGCCGTGTGCGGAATGCTGGCTCCCGCCGCGTCGGTTGCCGACACGTTCGCGGTGTTCTGCGCAGCGTGTGCGGTTGTGTTGCTCGGGCTTCTCGGATCGCGATGGATTGCCTGTGAGATAGCGTCCTAGCGTCGTCTTGGACTGATGACGTTTCGCTGGTCAACGCTGTCCAATCGCCGCCGGCCAGCGAAACGGCCACGCTGCCATGCCCACTCCATCGAAGATAAAAACACAGCGCCCGTCGGGTAGTCGGGCCGTGGGCGGGCTGCGGATTGGCATGCGGGCCGTGTAAACGCCGGACGCTTCGTCCCGTTCGTCTGTGAGCTGTGGAAACCCGTGCAGCCATCTATTCTGTCCACGCAGCGGGGTATGATAATCGCTGTAGCGGAGCGTCGTCGAAAAAGAGGAGGGCGTCATGAGGTCCGTTGACATTGCGAACACGTTTCTTTTGCGGCATGGGGACAGGATGCCCCTCACTAACCTCAAGCTCAACAAGCTCGTGTATTATGCTCAGGTTGAGTCTGTGCGCGCTGCTGGTCGCGCGCTTTTCGATGACGAGATCGAGGCTTGGCGGTATGGCCCTGTTACCCGGGCGGTGTACGACGAGTTCAAGCGCTATGGACGATCTCCGATTCCGGGTGCCTCTGGTCCATGTGCTGCGGACCCGTATGCTGTGTGTATCGTGGACGATGTGGCAGAGAGTTATGGACAGATGAGTGCCTTTGACCTTGTCGAGCTAACCCATAGGGAAGGCGGTGCGTGGCGTAGGGTGTTCTCGCCGGATGTCGATGAAGTCATTACCGTCGCGGACATTGCCGCCTCTAGGGATATGGAGGGGTTTCCCGGCCTCGCGGGCACTGCTGTGGAGGCGATTGCAAAGGTCACCAGTTCCATTCCCAACGCTCTGAATCTATTGAAAAACTCCTGATGAGCGAACGGGGATCAAGATGGGCGGTCGCAGCGCCGCCCATTGTTTTTGAATCAGAGGACCTGGTCGACTCTTTTTCGGAGTTTATCCTGAACGCTCACGAAGAGATTCAGGCAAAGTCTGGTTGCTTTCAGCGCGTTGTTTCACGAGAGTGTTCAGAAGCTGAGCTTGCGGAAAAGCTTCGGAGCTGGGCTTGCGCTGATGGGCCGTCGCCTCGGTGACGCTGCTATACTAGTTCCATCGAAGATAAAAACACAGAGCCCGTCGGGTAGTCGGGCCGTGGGCGTTTGCCTGCCAGTAACCTGCCTCCTTGGTTGTCCCTTCTTCGCGTAGCCCTACAGAGAAGGAGGTCGCGGCTATGCGGAAGTGGGAAGTCTCATCGACGCTGACGGTCTATCACGACGGTCAGTTTTGGGTGGGTGTAGTCGAGCATGTCGAATGGGACGAGCTAAGTGTGGCCCGCGTGGTGTTCGGCGCGGAACCCTCGAACGAAGAAATCTATACATGGGTGCTTGGATATTGGGCGAGCCTGCGATTGAGCGAAGCCTGCGCGTCTGTGGACCCTTGCTCAGAGCACATGGCCGGCAATCCTAAGCGCCGCGCGCGGGAAGCCGCGAAGGCCATGAAGGAGCGGGGCACCTCGACGGCCTCCCAGCTGGCTCTTGCGCGGGAGCGCGAGCGCGTGAAAAACGAGATGCGCAGCTCTCGAGCGATGCGGCGCAAAGAAGCAGCGCAGGTCCGCTGGGAGGCCCGTCAAGAAAAGAAACGTCGCAGGCGCCGTGGCAGGTGATCGGAGCGCGGCTATGCGTCCTTGCCGTTCCAGCGGCGCAGTGTGGGCAGGATAGCGCCGAGCAGCGACGCGCACTCGTCTGCGGTCCAGCCCATGTGCTCGGCCATGCGCGGGGCGCAGTCCTCGATCATGTCCTCCATGGTGGTTTCGTAGGTGTATGCGCCCTGGTCATAGCACCAGCGGCAGAAATCCTCGGTCTCGGCGCCGTCTGCCTCGTGGCCGTGCTGGTCGGGGGCGGTGAACATCATGCCGCAGCTTTGGCAGTAGTGCTCCGGCATGTCAAGCAGCCGCATCACCGGGACGTCGAGCTCGCGCGCGATGAGCTTGATCATGTCGATGCCGGGTTCGGTGGCGCCGGTTTCCCAGCGGCTCACCGCCTGGCGTGTGATGCAGAGGCGCGAGGCAAGCTCCGCCTGGGTGAGGCCGCGTTCGCGACGGGCGCTCGTCAGGGCATCTTTGAGCAGGATCATGGTGGCTCTCCTTTGGTCCGGTCGGCGAAGCTCGGGTCTTGCCGTACCGTGATTATCCTGTGCCGAGCCACCGGAGTCGAGCAACGCTTTGTTGCGCGCCGGCGTGTTGTCCTCGTTTGGCTAGTGTTCTGCCCGGGTGGCAACCGCTCCTGCGATGGCCGCGACGAGCGCAACGGGCGCCAGGCGCACAAAGACCCACTCGAAGCCGTGGAGCATGGTCCCGGCGACTGCGTATTCGGGATTCGAGAAATCCCATGCGAGGTACGAGCTGTCAAGGGCGCCCAACGCAAAAAGGGTCAGGGCGACGACGATGCCGAGTGCGATGAAGAGCAGGTGGGCAGCGCGACGCCTGGATGCTCGCATGCGGGCAAACTGCGCGTTCAGGACTTCGAGCTTCTCGGCAAGAATTTGAACATCGGTGGCTTCGACGTCGATTACGGTCTCGCCCAGAAGCGTGCTGACGGGCGTGTCGAGCGCCTCGCTCAGTGCGACAAGCAGCTCCGCATCGGGCACCGACAGCCCGCGCTCCCATTTGGAAACCGTTTGCCTGACGACGTTGAGCTTGAGTGCGAGTTCCTCCTGGGACAGGCCCTTCGATTTCCTGATGTTCTGGATGTTCTCATGCAGCATGGGGAGCCCTCCTCCTGCTTGGTCGTTATACGGTACCGCAATGTTGCGCCGGTTGGGGCCGTTGCCGCAAGCAACGCGTGGTAACAGGGGCGGAACTGCGTCCGTTTGCAAGCGTGCTGCGTCGGCAGCGCGTGCGGAGCCTGGCGGGGAAGTGCCGCTGCCGCGCGGGGCCTGGAACGGGCGGCAGCAGGGGAGAGGCTGCTGAGCCCCAGAGCACGGCACCGGGTTTATTGCCCGGTGCCGCCCAGAGGCCCGCGAGAGCGTGCAGGGGTGCCCGAAAGCGGGTATACTGGTAGCGACTCGGGAGGCGTACGCCCTCCTGGAACAGAAGCAGTGGGGTAAAACCCGCACGAACAGCCGCTCCGGCCAGGGCGGCTGTTCCCTTATCTGGCGAGTTTCGCCCCGTGGCCGTTAGAGAACGGCGAGGACAAGCAGCGCGATCGACAGAACGAGCACGGATGCCGCAAGAAGCAGCGCGGTGAGCTTCGCCATGGGAGCCCTCCTCACTCCCGACAGAGACTCGGAGGGCACCGCCCATGTCGCTTGCGTAAGTATAGCATGAAACACGAACATATGTACGTGTATATTCAAGAGCTGTCCAGGCGCAGGCGGCCGGGCTCGGGTCCCTCGTCCCCGCGGACATGGAACACGCTGCGTTCGTGCAGGCCCACCCATGTGCACGTCGTGGTCGGCAGCGGTGATGGGGACGCGAAGGCGGGAGCGCGAACGCGCGGCGGCGGCGATGAGCGCACGCCCTCTTCCCAAGGCGGGCTCTAGGTCTGGTTCGGCATCCGACAGCCGATGGCGACCGCGCGGGCGCAGTGACTTGCGAAAAAGGGAAGGAGGTTTGCACGCGAGGGGTCTTTTCGGCGCGAAATGGGTTAGGGAGCGGTACTATTTTGCGCGGACTGTGCGAATCGAATGCGCTTATCTGTCCGCCTGAACCGGGCGGCCCGAGCGCTTCGCCCGCGGTGCTCGCCGCGGAGGTCGCGTTGGGCGTGCGTCCCGGTGGATGGGGCGTGAGGCGAAGGAAGGCATATGACCCTAATCGAACTGTTCCATCTGCTGAAGAAGAACCTGAAGCTCGTGTGCGTGTTGCCGGTTGCCTGCGCGCTGGTCATGCTGGTGTACAGCTACCTCGGCATGGGCAACGTGTATACGGCGAGCACGAGCCTGTATGTGCTCACCAAGTCGGGCAACGAGAACTCCTCGATGCTCAGCAGCGACCTGTCGGCCTCGCAGCTGCTGGCGAACGACATCGCCGCGCTGGCGCAGTCCGACCGCGTGCTGAATGATACCGCGAGCGATCTGGGCCTGGAGGACCTCAAGGACTACAAGATCGAGGTCGCCGGCGAGACCACCACGCGTGTGATTACCGTGTCGGTGACCGGCCCCACCGCCGAGAGCGCGGCCGATGTCGCCAACAAGGTCGCCGAGAACTGCTCGACGGTTGCCCAGGAGGTCATGGACGTCGATTCCATCAACGTGGTGGACAAGGCCGTTGCTCCCACCTCGCCCTCGGGTCCCAAGCGCATGCTCTATACGGCCGTGGCGTTCGCCGGCGGTCTGTTCGCCGCCGTTGCCGTCGTGGTGCTGAAAGACATTCTGGATACGCGCGTGCGTGATGCCGAGGACCTGGAGAACCTGCTCGAGATTCCGGTCATCGGCCGCATCCCCGCCATCAAGGGAGGTAACTAATCATGGCACGCAAAGCGAACTCCGATCAGCTGCTGATCCAAAACGCCGCCAAGACGCTGCTGGCCAACATCCGCTTCGCCAGCGTCGACAACCCCATCCGTTCGCTGCTCATGACGTCGAGCGTCCCGAACGAGGGCAAGTCCACGGTGGCGGTGAACTTGGCCCAGGCCGCCGCGACCTCGGGCATGCGCGTGCTGCTGGTTGAGTGCGACATGCGCCGTCGCACGCTTGCGAATCTGATCGGCGTGCACGCCCAGTCGGGTATTTATGCGGTGCTGTCCGGCCAGGTCCCGCTCGATCAGGCGGTGGTTGCCACTCCCACCAACGGGATGTACCTGCTCGATTCCGAGCCCCATATTCCGAATCCTGCCGATATTGTGAGCTCCAAGCGTTTCAAGCACCTGCTTGCCACCATGGAGGATGCCTACGACCTGGTGATTCTCGATACGCCGCCGGTGGGTACGTTCGTCGACGCCGCCGTCATCTCGGCGCTGGCCGATGGTGCGGCGCTGGTTGTGCGCGAAAAGTTCACGCCGCGCGCCGAGGTGCAGAAGGCCTATGAGCAGCTGCAGAAGGCCGGGGCGCATGTGATCGGTGCGGTTATGAACTTCTGCGAAGCCGAGTCGAGCGAGTACTACTACGAGTACTACACCAAAGACGGCAAGCGTGCGAAGAAGGATGCATCCTCGGCGCCGGTCGAACGCGCGGCCGGTAACGCCATGCCGCAGCGTCGCGGTGCCCAGTCGCCCGCGTCTGCGCTGCAAAGCGGTAGCCGCTTCAAGCGGTAGGACCGTTTGGGCCCGCCATCCTCTGCTTTCGAGCATGAAGATGGCGGGCCTGCTTGTGCTGTGCTGAAGGCGCCTGCGCGGCCGGGGCGGATTCGCTACGATATGTGCGGTGCCCGCGCGGGCGTAGGCGAGAACGGGTTCCCGCTCGGGCGCGTTCGGGAGTGTGTCGTTCCGTTCGTATCCACATGAGCGAGGGCGTGGTGGTCCGCCCGCGCCCGCACGCGTGGGAGCGGGGCGTTCGGCCCTATGTCGGCGCACTCGTGCAGACGACGCACGGCTCATGCTTGCATGCTTGCGCAGGTGCCCCTGCCTGGGCGCGCACGCCTGCGCCCGTGCCCGTGTGTCCATGCAGATGGCGTCTGTTCGCGCCCGTGCGTCTGTTCAGGTGACGCCCCCGTTTGCGTCGGCACCCTGGGGCGCATGGCGCCTGTTCGTACCCGTGTTCAAGTTAGCAGGAAGGTGAATATGCGCGACATCCATTGTCATATCTTGCCCGGAGTGGACGACGGTTCTCCGGATTTGGAGTATAGCCTGCAGATGCTCGAAGCGGCCAAGCGCGTCGGCGTGACGAGCATCGTGTGTACGCCGCACTGCCGCGACCCGTATTTCGATTACGACAAGATGTGGGATGCCTTCGAGCTGCTGCAGGCGCATGCGAACGGGTTCCCCCTCACCATGGGGTTCGAGGTCAACCATGCCAAGCTCATGGAGCTCGGCATGGAATGGGCCGAGTACCTGCATTTTGACGGAAGCAACGAGTTCCTGCTCGAGCTTTCGAGCCGCTGCACCGCCAATGACTTCCGCGAATACGAGCGCACGATCTTCCAGCTGCAGGGGATGGGGTATCAGGTCATCATCGCGCACCCCGAGCGGTACCGCGCTATCCAGGAGGATATCGGTATCGCGCGGCATTTGCTGCAGATGGGCTGCCACCTGCAGGCGAGTGCCGACTTTGTGGCGGGTGGCCGCCTGGGCAAGGAGAAGAAGCCGGCGAAGCGCATGTTCGATGAGCTCCTGTACCGCTACATCGCCAGCGATGCCCACCGTATCGACCATTACGATTGCCTGGCTCGCGCGCGCCGTGACTATGCGGTGCGCGGCGCCCATATGGCACGCTAGGCCGCTTCGGGCCCGATGCACTATGAAAGCCCGCCAGACTCAGCTGCTGCGCGTCGATCGACTGCCGGACGCTTCGGTGGGGACGAAGCCGCACGGCATACACGCCGTGCGGTAGCTCGCGCTATGATGCGATTGCGGCGATGAGCGCTTCGGCGCAGCGGATGCCATCGGTAGCGGCGCTCATGATGCCGCCGGCATATCCGGCACCCTCGCCGCAGGGATAGAGGCCATCGCATCCCGCTGCCTGGCAGTCTTTGGCGCGAACGACGGTGACCGGCGAGCTCGATCGGGTTTCGACGCCGGTCAGCACGGCCTCCGGATCGTTGTAGCCGCGCAGCTTGCGACCGAGGGCGGGGATGCCCAGGCGCAGCGTCTCGATAACGTGTGCAGGCAGCGCCTTGTCGAGGTCGCACCAGGTGACACCACGCGGGTAGGTGGGTGCGATACGGCCCCCATGCGTGCTGGGGCGCTGGGCGAGAAAATCCCCCACCAGCTGAGCGGGGGCACGATAGGCCCCGCCGCCCAGCGCGAAGGCGGCTTGCTCGCAGGCCCGCTGCAGGCGCACACCCTCAAGAGGATCGGCGCCAGGCAGATCCTCATCGGTGATGTTGACGAGCAGCGCGGCGTTGGCGTTGACGCCGGCGCGCGCATGCAAACTCGCTCCGTTCGTCACCACGCCGCCCTCCTCGGACGCTGCGGCAACCACCTCGCCTCCGGGACACATGCAGAAGGAAAACAGGCTGCGCCCGTTCGGCAGATGCGCTACAAGGCTGTAGGGTGCCGCGCCGAGCGCTGGATGGCCGGCGGCGCTGCCGTATAGGGCTCGATCGATGTCGCGCTGCAGATGCTCGATGCGCACGCCCATGGCGAAGGTCTTGCGCTTCAATGCGATCTCCCGCCGCTGCAGGAGGGCGAAGACGTCGCGCGCAGAGTGGCCGCAGGCGAGGATGAGCTGGGTACATGCGATGTGCTCGCGGCGGCCATCGAACTCAACCGTGATGCCGCGGATGCATCCTGAGCCCGCCCGCTCCAGATCGACCAGGCGGGTGCGGAACCGCACCGTGCCGCCGAGCCGCTCGATGCGCGCAACGAGGTTGGTGACCACCTGGGGCAGGATGTCCGATCCAATGTGCGGCTTGGCGTCCCAGAGGATGTCGCGCGCCGCGCCCGCCTCGACGAGCGTTTGCAAGATGAGGCGATGCGCGGGATTTTTGGTCCCGGTGGAGAGCTTGCCGTCGGAAAACGTTCCCGCGCCGCCGAGGCCGAATTGGATGTTGCTTGATGTGTCGAGCTCGCCGGTGCGGTTGAAGCGCTCGACGGCGCGGCCGCGGCGCCCGGCATCGTCCCCCTGCTCGATGAGCAGGGGCTCAAGCCCCGCCTCCGCAAGCGTGAGCGCGGCGAAAAGGCCGGCGCAGCCAGCTCCCACAACGACGGGCCGATTGAGGGGCGCTGTGGGCAGCGCGGTGGGAAATGACGGTTCGGCCTTCGTCACCTGCCGCACGCGGCGCTGTTCGCGCGGTGGAATGCGTGAGAGGACGGTGTCCTCATCAAGTCCGTCGGCCAAAGTGACGCGAATCGTGAGCATGCAGTGGACGCGGTCACGCTTGCGCGCGTCGATGGACTTGCGCCTGAGTTCCAAGCGGCTAAGCTCGCTCACCCGGCATCCGAGCAGCTTGGCGATGGTTGCGCGCGCTGCGTCCAGGCAGGACGCCTCACTCACGGCATCGGACAGATTGACGTTGATCTCAGAGATGTCGAGCATGGGGTCCCTTCGTGGTTGCAAGAACGCTCGGTCTTCGCAGGGGGTCAGGCGGCCGATTGAGGCGGTCAATAGCTCGGCGCCCGTGCGGCGCGAGCGGCTTCCGTTCCCGCCCGCATGCCGGTGAGCCATGCCCACGCGAGGTTGTAGCCTCCGCAATCGGCGTCCATATCGAGCGCCTCGCCGCATGCGAACAGCGCCAGCGTGTCCGTGCGAGTCGCAAGGCGCAGCGAGGAAGGGTCGATCGCGTCGAGCGGGATGCCGCCGCGCCGAACTTGGGCCTGTCTGGTTTCCGCGGTTCCCTCAACCAACAGGGGTAAGCGCTGTAGCAGCGTCGCGACGCGCGCGAGCGTAGCCGTATTTCCGCCGGCTGTGTGGCACATATAGGAGGCGAGCGGTCGTGCCAGCAAGCCGTCGAACCACGCCGGGTCGCCATCGAATGGCCCGACCATCTCTTCACGGGCGTTCAGCAGGTCCAGGGTCTTGCCTGTTCCCAGGTGGGGAAGCAGGTCGAGTTCGATCCGATCGTGCGGCTTGATGCGGCGGGAAAGGTTGAAGGCGGCGATGCCCGAGATGCCGTAGGGACGGAAGAGGACCTCGCCCGCCTCGAAGGCAACGGCGGCACCGTGGCGCATGAGGGAAAGGGCGGCGTGGCAGCGCAGGCCATCGAGCTCGGCGAGTGCGGGCGCGCTCGGCAGGGCCGCCGTGCATCCGATGGGGCAGAGGACTGCCTGCTCGGGCAGATGGGGAAGGCCGAGCAGGCGGCAGGCCTCCTCCGATGCGCCGCCGACCGCCACCACCATGCTGCGGGCGTGTATGTCGCGGGTTTTACGGGCTGCCGTCTCGCGTGCCCGACGTGCCTGGCGAATGGCCGTTTTGGCGTCTTTGCCTGGTCGTACGCGCGGGGGCGAGGACGGCTCGCTCAACGTGAGCTGCCATGCGCTCCCGTTTGTTGGGTGCACCTCGACCAGCTCGGCGGAGCAGCGCAGGTCTATGCCGAGACGCGCGCAGGCGCCGAGCAGGACATCGCGCACCGACTCGGCGCGCCTCGTGATGGGGTAGAGACGGCCCTCATCCTCTTCGATGGTGAGCAGCCCCAGCTGCTCGAAAAAGCGGGTGACCGTGTGCTCCGGAGACGCGCCCATGATCGAGGCGGCGACGTCTGGGTGCCGATAGCGCGCGGTTTCAAGATGGGCGTTCGAGATGTTGCAGCGCCCGTTGCCGGTTGCGAGGATCGGCAGGCCCGCCGCCACATCTCGTTCGAGCACGCAGGTTCGCGCCCCCGCGTGCGTTGCGCTGATGGCGGCGGCAAGCCCGGAAGCGCCTCCGCCCAGCACGACCACGTCATAGGGGGCGGTGGCTGAGGAGGTATGTGCTCGGTGCGCGGTCATGGTTGGTCTCGGCGCTATTGCGCGGACGGCGAGGGTTGCTCGTCGGTAGCGCCATCCATGTGGGCCGCTTCTTCGGCGCGGCTCTCCTCATGGGCGGGCACGGCCTGCACGGCTTGCACGGCGGTGTCCAGCAGGCCGTGCGGCAAGGCCTCTTCGATGGTGCCGGCATCGCAGGCGGCGGCGAGGGCGGGGTCGATCGGCAGGCGTCCCAAGACGCTGACGCCGTATTCCGCCGCCACGCTGTCGAGTTTGCTGCGCCCGAAGATTTCAAGCTTGCGCCCGCAGTCCGGGCAGGTGGCGTAGCTCATGTTCTCGACTACGCCGAGGACGGGGACGTGCATCTTGTCGGCCATGTTGACCGCTTTTGCCACGATCATGGATACGAGGTCCTGGGGACTGGTGACGATGACGATGCCGTCAACCGGCAGCGACTGGAATACGGTGAGCGCCACGTCCCCGGTGCCCGGGGGCATGTCGATGAGCAGGTAGTCGAGCGGGCCCCAGGAGGTCTCGCTCCAGAACTGGCGGATGGCGCCGGCGATTACCGGGCCGCGCCACAGGACGGGGTCGGTTTCATGCTCGAGCAGCAGATTGCTCGACATGACCTTGATGCCCCCTGCCGACAGCTCGGGGAGCAGCAGTTTTCCAAGCGCACCGGCCCGGCGCCCGCTCATCCCGAACATCTTGGGAATGGAGGGCCCGGTGATGTCGGCGTCGAGGATGCCCACCGTGTTGCCGGCGCGGGCGAGTTCAATAGCGAGCGAGCCGGTGACCAGCGATTTGCCGACGCCGCCTTTGCCAGAGAGAACCGCGATGACGCGCTTTGCGCGGGAAAGGGCGTTCTCGTCGAATTGTTGCGGTGCGGCCTTGCCGCCGGCTGCCTGAGCGTGCTCGCAACCCATATGCATCCCTTCGGTAAAACAGCTCAGCGGAGCCGGGCTGTGCGTTTGAATGGACCCATTGTACCCGCGGGCACTGCGCCTAGACGAACGAACACACGTTCTACAATATTTGTTCGATGACAAGCATCCAAGACGCCTGGTCGGGATGCCGACGGTTGGGTACAAGATAGGAGAAATCGAAAAATACGAACACATGTCCGTTGTTTTAGGGTACACTGAAGCAGACGACACGCAAAGGCCGTCGTTCGGTATTCGCAACGGTTCCGGAAGGGGCCCCATGTCTGATTCCTCTATCGTCATCAAGGGCGCACGCGAGCACAACCTTCGCGACATCGATGTCAGCATTCCGCGCGATCGGCTGGCGGTCATCACGGGGCTGTCCGGTTCGGGCAAGTCGAGCTTGGCGTTCGATACCATCTATGCCGAGGGGCAGCGCCGGTATGTCGAGAGCCTCTCGAGCTACGCGCGCCAGTTCCTGGGTCAGATGGACAAGCCCGACCTCGATTCAATCGACGGGTTGTCGCCTGCGGTTTCGATCGACCAGAAGACCACGTCGAAAAACCCCCGGTCGACGGTGGGAACCGTTACCGAGATTTACGACTACCTGCGCTTGCTGTACGCGCGCATCGGTATACCGCACTGTCCCGAATGCGGCCGCGAGATCGAACGCCAGACCACCGACCAGGTGGCGGACAAGATTCTCGAGGCGGGCGAGGGGCGCCGCGCGTTCATGCTGGCACCGGTGGTTGTGGGGCGCAAGGGCGAGTTCACCAAGCTGCTGGACGACCTGCGTGCCGAAGGGTTCTCGCGTGTGCGGATCGACGGGGAGGTGCGCGGTCTCGACGAGACGATCGAGCTCGATAAGAAGTTCAAGCACACGATCGAGGTCGTGGTGGACCGCATCGTTATCCGCGCCGATAGCCTGGGGCGCATTGCCGAGGCCGTGGAGCAGGCAACGAAGCTTGCGCACGGCAACGTGGCGGTGTACCTGCTTCCGCAGCGTGACGCTCCCGAGGGTGCCGAAGGCGACCTGCTTTCCTATTCTCTCGCCCTGGCCTGCCCCGAACACGGTCACTCCATCGACGACCTGCAGCCGCGTGATTTCTCGTTCAACGCCCCCTACGGTGCCTGCCCCGAGTGCGACGGCCTGGGTTTCAAGAAGGTCGTCGATGCCGAAGCGCTGATCGAGGATCCGAATCTCTCGATCGATGAAGGGGTGTTCGGCAGCTTTTTCGGCAAGTCGAACTACTATCCCCAGATCTTCCGGGCGCTGTGCAAGCATCTGAAGGTGGATTCGTCTACGCCGTGGAAGGACCTGCCCACACGCGTGCGGAAGGTGTTTTTGGACGGCCTGGGTGACAAGAAGATGCGGGTGGACTACCACACCCAGGATGGGCGGGATACCCACTGGTTCACGAAGTATTCTGGCGTGCGCAACATCCTGTACGAGCGCTATATCGAAACGACAAATGAGAACACGAAGGCCAAGCTCGAACGCTATATTCGCGAGGAGCCATGCCGCACCTGCCATGGTGCGCGCCTGCGGCCGGAGATGCTGGCGGTGACGGTGGGCGGGCGCTCAATCTATGAGGTCTGCTGCATGAGCTGCCGAGAGTCCTTGGGCTTTTTCCAGGGGCTTGAGCTCACGGAACGCGAGGAGTTCATTGGGCGCGCCATCGTCAAGGAGGTGATCGAGCGCCTGCGGTTCCTGGTCGATGTGGGTCTGGACTACTTGACGCTCGACCGAGCCTCGGCAACGCTGTCCGGCGGTGAGGCGCAGCGCATCCGCCTGGCCACGCAGATCGGCGCGGGCCTCATGGGTGTGCTTTACATCCTCGATGAGCCGTCGATCGGTTTACACCAGCGCGACAACGAGCGTCTGATCGCCACGCTTGAGCGCCTGCGTGACCTGGGGAACACGGTGATCGTGGTCGAGCATGACGAGGACACGATCCGGGCAGCCGACTACGTGGTGGACATGGGACCCGGCGCGGGCGAGCACGGCGGCAAGGTCGTGTGCGCGGGCACTCCGGCCGAGATCATGGCGTGCTCCGATTCGCTGACGGGCGCGTATCTTACGGGCAAGCGCATGGTGAAGCTGCCCGCTGAGCGCCGGCAGCCCGGGCGCGGAGCGCTCAAGATCCGCGGTGCGTCCGCCAACAACCTGCACAACGTGAATGCCGAGATCGAGTTCGGTACGCTGACGGTGGTGACGGGTGTTTCCGGCTCGGGCAAGAGCTCGCTGGTGACCGACACGATTGCACCCGCGCTCACCAACGCCGTGCACCATTCGACGCGCCCGGTGGGTCCGTATAAATCGATCGAGGGTATCGAGGAGATCGACAAGGTCATCGACATCGACCAAAGCCCGATCGGACGAACCCCGCGCTCCAATCCTGCTACCTATATCGGCCTGTGGGATGACCTGCGCGCCCTGTTCGCCAGCGTGCCGGAGTCCAAGGCGCGCGGCTACTCGCCGGGCCGCTTCTCCTTCAACGTGCCGGGCGGTCGGTGCGAGGCATGCAAGGGTGACGGGCAGATCAAGATCGAGATGCACTTCCTGCCCGACATCTATGTGCCCTGCGAGGTGTGCGGCGGCAAGCGCTACAACCGTGAGACGCTTGAGGTCAGGTACCGCAACAAGACGATCGCCGACGTGCTCGACATGAGCGTGACCGAGGCGCTGGCGTTTTTCGGCAACATCCCGCAGATCAAGCGCAAGCTGCAGACGCTGTTCGATGTCGGCTTGGGGTATGTGCGCCTGGGGCAGCCGGCAACGACGTTGTCCGGCGGCGAGGCACAGCGCGTGAAGCTCGCCAAGGAGCTGCACCGCCGTCAAACGGGGAAGACCTTCTACATTCTCGACGAGCCCACCACCGGCTTGCATTTCGAGGATGTGCGCCAGCTGCTCGACGTGCTGCAGCGCCTGGTGGATGCCGGTAACACGGTGCTGGTGATTGAGCACAACCTTGATGTGATCAAGGTGGCCGACCGCCTGATCGACCTTGGCCCCGAGGGTGGCAACGGCGGTGGCCGCATCGTGGTGTCGGGCACGCCCGAGAAGGTGGCCGCGTGTAAGAAGAGCTATACGGGGCGCTTCCTGGCGCCCTTGCTGAAGCGCGATCGAGCGCGCATGGCGCAGGCGGAGCAGCAGGCATAAGCTCGGTGCGTGCCGGTTCGGCGCGCGAAGCAGCGTGCGCGGATGGGCGTTGCGTGGGGATGGGCAGCGTGCCTCCCACGGCACGGTGGCCGTGCCGCCTGCCGACGGGGTACGGCCGGTCAGCAGATGCGGTCGGTCGGGTCTTGTGCCGATGGGGCACGACCGGTCGGCAGGCGTGACCGGTTGCGCCGTCTGCCGGTGGGACGCGACTGGTCGGCAGGTGTGGTCGGTTGTGTCGCCTGCGGGAAGCGCCTGTTCGTCGTTCGCGATGCGGACGACATGTGTGGGGGCAAGCTTCATATCGAAGAAGGGGAACGACGGTATGGCAAAAGCGGCGAAGGTGCAGAAAACCAACGCGATGCGCGAGCTCGATCGAGCGGGTGTCGCCTATTGCGTGCACACCTATGAGGACGACGGGGAGCACGCGCGCGGCCTGGGCGTCGCGATCTCTCAGCAGCTGGGGGAGGATCCGCGCCGCGGGTTCAAGACCCTGGTGGCGCTCGACCCATCCGGCTCTCCGGTGGTGTGCTGCGTGCCCGTTGCCGCGGAGATCGACTTCAAGGCGGCGGCTCGCGCGGTGGGGGTGAAGTCACTTGCCATGCTGCCCACCAAGGAGCTGACGGCGACGACCGGCTATGTGCGCGGCGGCGTATCGCCCGTGGGGATGCGCAAGCGCTTCCCCGTGGTGATCGATGCATCGTGCATGGCATTCGACCGCATCTATATTTCCGGTGGGCGCTGCGGGGTGCAGTTGGAGCTCGCTCCGCAAGATCTGATTGCCCAGACCAAAGCCATCGTGGCCCCCGTGGTCCACGCCCCGCAGGATGGCTTGCAGGGCTGATCGACGGCAGCCCAATCGACGATGGCGCGATCGATGGCAACGCGATCGAAGGGGGCGATCGGCAGTAGCGCTATTGACGGCGGCCCGATCGAGGGAGGCCCGATCGACGGTGGCGCTATTGATGGCAGCTCGATCGGATGAGCCCGTTTCAGCAGCGCAACTTGCGTTCGATTCGCCTTCGATGTGCGTTTGAATCGCGTTCGATTTGCGCGCGAGCCGCATGCGCGGAGTCGTGAAGCCCCATGGATGCAGGTGCGAACGGGGCGTATGCGGCGGGCGGTTCGCGTGCGGGCGCTGGGGCCCGGAGCGCTGCGGATCGTCGGGCGCGGGTGGTTCTTTCAGTGGGTCACCCAGTTGCAATCGATCTGCCTGCGGAAACGTAGCGGTTGTGAAAGCTATCTGCCGGATAGGCGTGATGGCTGGTCTGCCGGCTCCCGGGTTGTTATCCTTGTGGGGTCCGACGACGTAAGGAATTCTTGCTATGAAATTCAAACGTACCAAGGTCGTTGTCACCACGTTTATGCTTTCGGCGGCGCTCGTTGCCGCCGGCATGCCTGCGGCAGCCTTTGCCGATGACACCGACGAGCTCCAGCAGCGCGTCAATGAGGCGTATGCAACGCTTCAGTCTTACACCACTGAGCTCGAGCAGGCTAATGCCGAGCTCGAGACGGTGAAGCAGAACCTCTCCGACGTGCAGGAGCAGATCACCCAAACCCAATCGGATATCGATACGAAGAAGGCCGAGGTCGCCGACGGGCAGAAGGTCATCTCCGATCGCTTGTCCACCACCTACAAGCAGGGCAATGCGAACCTGCTGACCATGGTCCTCGGCGCCTCGAGCTTCGATGACCTGTTCTCGCGCGTGTTCTACGCTAACAAGGTCGCCGATGCCGACGCGGCCGTTGTTGAGCAGGTCAAGGCCGACGTCGAGGAGCTCAAGAAGAAGGAAGCGGAGCTTGCCGAGCAGGAGGCACAGCAAAAGCAGCTCGTGTCCGATCAGGAGACCAAGACCGCCGAGGTGAGCTCGAAGCTCAATCAGCAGCAGAGCTACTACAACGGTCTCGACACGCAGCTCAAGGAGCAGCTTGCCCAGGAGGCGGCGCGCAAGGCCGCTGAGGAGGCGGCCCGCCAGCAGGCCGAGCAGGAGGCCAAGGAGCAGCAGAACTCCAACAGCGGAACCTCGAACAGCGGCAACTCGAGCAACAACGGTTCGAACAGCAATGGCGGTTCCAACAATAACGGCGGGAACAACAGCTCCAACAACAACGGTGGTTCCAACAATAACGGTGGGAACAACAACTCCAACAACAACACCAACAAGCCGAGCGATAACGGAAACACCGATTCCGGCAACGCACCCTCCAGCGTGGTCTCCGTGGCGCTCGCACAGGTCGGCAAGCCCTATGTGTGGGGGGCGGGCGGCCCCAGCTCGTTCGACTGCTCGGGACTGACCTCGTATTCCTACGCACAGGTTGGCTACTCGATCCCGCATCAGTCCCAGCAGCAGTACAACTTGGTTAAGAGCAAGGGCCATCTGGTGTACAACATCAGCAGCCTGAAGGCGGGCGACCTGGTGTTCTGGGGAACCGGCGGTTCCGGCAGTAGGATCTACCACGTGGGCATCTACATCGGCAACGGCCAGTATGTGCACGCCTCCATGCCCGGCGTGGGTGTGGTCACGGCGACCCTCTACACGGGCGGCAACTACGTGGGCGGAGGCTCGCCGGTGTAGTCGGCGGCCCGTTCGAAATCGAAGCGTACGCGAAGCCCCCGGCATGGCCCGGGGGCTTTTTAAAACTCTTGAAACGGGGAGCTTGAATCGATGAGCGAGGACACGCGACCGCGCGGTGCGCATTTTGCCCCGGCTGGCTCGAAGGAGCGCGGAGGCGCCGTTGCAGATTCGGAAGGCAGCGGAGCGCTCGGGCGCCATCGGGGCGCTCCTGCAGTCGCGTCCGCTGTGCCGGCAGATGCCCATGACGGGGAGACGGGCCTGTTTCCGCGCCTTGAGGACGATGTCGTCGATTACGGCTACCGCGGGGCCTCGGGGCGCTCCGGCGGTGCTGCACCCGCCGCCGGGACCGCGCCTGCCGTCGGCGCCGGCGCGGCCACGCGCGCGACGGCCCATATGTCGGTGTCGGAGGAGGAGCGCCCTCAATCTGCCATGTCCGCTGCGGCCCATATGGCAGCGCCGGAGGTGAGCCGCCCGCGGCCCGATGAGACCGCGGTGTTCATCGCGCTCGCCGAGGCGTCACGCATCGAGTCGGCGGCGGCCACGGCGCGTCCCGACGAGACGGCACAGTACATCGGTTTGGCAACGCCGCAGGTGCAGAGCCTGGAGCGGGGCATGCGGCCCGATGCGCCGCTGCCCGCAGCGTCGATGCATGCAGCGGGCGCGCGGGTGGCTGATGGCCATGCGGCGCGCGTCGGCACCGCTGCCCCTGCGGCTGCACAGGCGCCTGCCCCCGCTACGCAAGCAGCGGAGGTCGAGGAGACCGAGGAGGAGGTCGAGCAGCTGGCCGCGCGCAAGGCAAACGGCGCGTCCCTGCTCGTGCTCATTAGCCGCATTACCGGGTTCGGTCGCACGATGGCGCAGGCCAATGCGCTCTCGGGGGCCCTCATGGCGGTTGCGAGCTGTTATACGGTTGCCTCGACGTTGCCGAACTTCCTTTACGAGCTTGTGGTGGGCGGCATGCTCATCACCTCGTTTTTGCCGGTGTACCTGGCGGTGCGTAAGCGGGCCGGGGCCCAGGGCGCAGCCGCCTACGCTTCCAACCTGCTTTCCCTCGTGCTGATCGTCATGGGTGTGCTGTCCGTCCTGTGCTTCGCCTTCGCGGTCCCGCTCGTGTGGACCCAGTCGGCGGGCGCCAGCGCGGACTTCGATTTCGACCTCGCGGTCTGGTTCTTCCGGTTCTTCGCCTTCGAGGTCGTGCTCTACGGCGCCTCCTCCATCATCTCCGGCGTGCTCAATGCCGAGCGCGACTACGTGTGGAGCAACGCCGCCCCTATCGTGAACAACATCATTACGATCGCGTCGTTCAGCATCTATGCGTTCATGGTGAAGCGGGGCATCATGGGTTGGGAGCAGGCGCTGATCATCTTGGCGGTCGGCAATCCGCTCGGCGTGGCCTCGCAGGTGCTCATCCAGGTGCCCGCTCTGCGCCGCCATGGCGTGCGGCTGCGGTTCAGGGTGGATATCCACGACCCGGCCATCAAGGAGACCCTGGCGATCGGTCTGCCGACGCTGCTGGTCACGTTTGCGTCGTTCCCCACGAACGCCGTCCAGTCATCCTGCGCGCTGCAGGTGACCGCCAATGGCGCGGCGATCGCCTATTATTCGCGCGTCTGGTACGTGCTGCCGTTCTCGATCCTGGCGATCCCCATCTCCACCACGATGTTCACCGAGCTGTCGAATTTCCGCGTCGCGGGCCGCATGGACGCCTATCGCCGGACGGTTGCCTCGGGTATCCGCAAGATCTCGTTCACGATGATTCCCTGCGTGCTGCTGCTGGCGATTTTCGCCCCGCAGCTCATCGCGATTATCGGTGGCTTCGATGCATCCGACGCCGCGCTCACGGCCACCTACCTGCAGGTGCAGGCGATTGCGCTGCCCTTCTACGGCATCTCGACCTATCTGCAGAAGGTGTGCTCCTCGCTCATGCGCATGAAGTTCTACGCGATCGCCACCTGCGTGGCGGCGGCGGTCCAGGTGGTGTTCTGCATCGTGCTGACGCCGGTGTACGGTCTGTACGTGGTGCCGGCGAGCTCGACGTTTTTCTTCATCGCCGTCGATGTGGTGACCATCTGGCACATCCGGCGCGAGATCGGTTCGTTCGGCATGGGGTCCGTGGTGCGCTCCAGCCTGCACGCGCTGGTGTTCGGGGTGATTGGCGCGGCGGCGGGCTGGCTGATCCTGCACGGTCTGACCGCAGCGCTCGGCCCGGCGAGCGGCATGCTGCGCAACCTGCTCTACACCGCGGCCGCCGGTATCCCGGCGTTGCTCGTGGCGTTCGGCGGCGCGTATGCGGCACATGTGTCGGAGGCGCCGTTTTTCGATGCGCTGTTCGGTCGCGTCGGGCGGATGCTGCATCGCGCGCGATAGCGGCAAGCTGAGCTGCGCGGGAGGTCGCGCGGTGCGGCTGCCCGCGCGCCGGTTGTCCCATGCGGGCAGCTGCGGCGGCGATGCGCCCCGTGCCGACGCCCGTTCACGGCGGTTGCCGGCACGGGCGGCTGCGCCGGGCATCCCATTGCAGATGGGTGCCTCGGCGCGCCTGCAACGTTAGAACGAGGTCTCGGTGGCCTCGGGGTAGTAGCGCTTGAACTTGCGATACTGGTTCAGCTCCGTGAGGATCACCTCGAGCTGGCGCCGCAGGCCGCGGTCGCGCTCGTAACGTTGCGGATCGAACACGTCCCCACGCGTCACGAGGGCGTCGAAGCGCGCCAGCAGCTGCGGGTCGCGCAGGTAGCGGCGCACCAGGCGAAGGGGCACCAGGGAGTAGAGCACTTCGCGCTCGATGCGCACCGGCTCGACCGTGCGCCCGCAGACCAGGTCTTCCACGCAGAAGCGCATGGGGTTTGCCCCTGCGGCGCAGTTGTAATAGGAGTTGCGCCCGATGCGCGGGTTCACCTCGAACAGCAGGGTGCGGCCGCTGGCGGGGTCGCGCTTGATGTCGAAATTGGCGAATCCGCGGTAGCCGATGCTCACGAGCATCTCGGCGCACCGCTCCCACAGTCCGGGCATGGGTGCGGTGATCATGGCCACGGGGTTGCCCAGCATGGAGGGCGCGTGGTCCTCGAGCAGGACGTTCGCGCCGCCGAACAGCGTGGGTACGCCGCGGCTGTCGATGTAGAGGGTGATGGAGTCCATATGGGTGTCATCGCCGCCGATGAGCTCCTGCACCAAAAACGTCCCGGTGAATCCCGCCGCGCGCAGCGCTGCCCACAGCTCGTCGAGCTGCTCGGGCCGCTCGATGAAATACACCTTCTTGAAGCCCTGATTCAGATACGCCGCGTACTCGGGGGAGAACGCCGGCTTTGCCACCACGGGGAACGGCAGTGCGCTGGGGGCGATGGGCGCGTTCCCGGCCAGCTCGACGCGCTCGGTGGCAGGGGTTGCAAGGCCGTGGGCGGCGCAGAGCTCGCCGAAGCGGAACTTGTCGGAGGTCTGCTCGATGACGGACAGGTCCGGTGTGGGGCTCACGATGTCGGGACGCTCGGCGCGCACCTCGGCGAGCGCGGGAATGCACGACTCGGAGTTGGTTATGAGCAGGATCTTCTTGCCGGGATGGCGCGCCTCGATGCGCTCGATGGCGGCCCGGACCGCCTGGGTGCTCAGCTCCGCGATCGGCTCGTGCTCGAAGATGCGGGAATGCTTGATGATGCCGATGGGCTCCTGGATAACCGCGTAGGAGCGCACACCGTAGGCTTCATGGAACTCACGGCCGAGCGCGTAGGCGCCGATGTCGCCGCCCAGGATGACGGGTACGAACGAAGGCTGGTTCGGCGGTGTGGCCATAGCTGCTCCTATCAGGCGGGTCGTTGCAGCAGACATGATAGCGCATGGACGCACGCACGGCTGCGCCGGGTCGTCGGTCGCGGGGATGGTGTGGATGCGCGGTGCGGCCCGGCATCGCGTGGGAGCGCAGCGGGCGTGCACGCGTGCTGGGGTGCCGCGGGGGCGCGGTGGGCGTGCGCGCATGCCGAGGGCGCTGCAGGCGTGCGCGCATGCTGGGGGCGCTGCAGGCGCGTGTGCGCGCGTGCCGGCGTGCCGCGGGGGTGCTGGGAGCGCGGCGCCCGCTGCACGGGTGGGGAACCCGCATGCGCCCACTGTCGCCGCGCCCCGTCCTCGCGCCCGCCCGCCAATACCCTCGCTGCGGCGTGGTCTCTTCATAGAAACGGCCTCCGCCCTTGGGCGCGCGGGGCCGAGCTCGGGTAGGATGATGAACATATGCGATTCAACACCGATGAACGGAGCGATGCCGGATGCAGGTCAAGGAGCTGTCGGGCGAGGAGTACGAGCGTATCCTGACGGGTATGAGTTCGCACCCGCCGATCGAGCAGCTGCCGGTATGGCAGGAGTACGAGGCGACGATCCCCGGCCGCAGTTTCTGGGGCTATGTGGCCTTCTACGAGGGCGATGAGGTTGCGGCGGTGGCCGCCCTGCAGCAGTACGAGACGCACGGGTACCGGTACCTGCGCGCCCGCCATGCGCCGGTGTGGGCGCAGGCTCCCGATGCGGCGCGCGAGTCGGCGGCGCTCCAGGCGCTCGCCTCCTTCGTGCGCGCCAAGGACAAAAAGCAGGTCTTTATCCGCCTGGCGGTAGACGCCGAGCTCCCCGAGACGCGTCCGTGCCTCTCCACGCTGCCCTATGACACCACGGCCGTGATCGAGCTCGCCGGCGGGGAGGACGAGATCTTGGCCCGCATGAAGCCGCGCGGCCGTCGCGATGTCCGCAAGGCCCTGCGCGAAAGCGAGGCGGTCTGCGCCGATGAGACCGAGCGCGCCGCCGCCTCGTTCGAGGAGTACTACGAGATCATGCGGGAAACCGGCGCGCGCGACGGCTTCGCTCCGGCGCCGATCGACGATTACCGCAACATGATCGCCCTGCTGGGCCCCGAGCGCTGCCGCGTGTTCGCCGGCCGCGTGGACGGCCGCGTGGTCACCTGGTCGATCGTGACCATCTCGGGCGACGTCGCCACGCGCTACTACGGCGCTTCCCGCAGCGAGGGGCGCCGTCATGCCACCGACAAGCTCGTGCTGTTCGAGAGCTGCGCACTGTCCGAGCGCGGCGTGGCCGTCTACGACCTCATGGGCATCGGCAGCGAGTTCCAGCCGGCGACCATGGGGCTGAACGAGTTCAAGACGAAGTTCGCCAAAGACGGCGTGCGCCATGTGGCCCCCGACCGCGACCTGCCGCTCAACCGCGTGTTCTACCGGGCGCTCGTGGGCCTCAAGGGCGCGCGTGCGCACCTGCGCCGCGATGGCGCGTAAGGGACCGCACGCTCCCATGGATGGGCCCGATAGCATGACGAGTGCCGGCCGCATGCCGGATGGTGACAGTACGGTGGATGCCGACAGCACGGCGGATGCCGGCCGGGTGCGCGGAGCCGGCTCCGCGCCGAGCGCAGCTGCCGGGCCGGACGCCGCCCAGGGCTCGGACGCCGCCCGCCCTGTCTCTTATACACATCTGACGCTGCCGACGATACTCCTTGT
>CABRIF010000024.1 GCA_902470925.1 uncultured Collinsella sp.
ATCTACACAAGGGGTATCGTCGGCAGCGTCAGATGTGTATAAGAGACAGGTGTTTTACTGAGGGGTTGCTAAATTGATTGATCGGATGTAGGGTGGTCGCAAATGGCATCTAATGGGTTTTTGCGAACATCGACCCTGCTCAATATCGCTTGCATATCGCTCCAAATGCCTGTGTGGCGGCTTCCAAACGCCCCATGGAGGCCGAAACGGCTCTCCAAGACGCCCAGCGCGCGTCGTGAATAGCGTATTTCGAGCCACAAAGACCCATTAGATGCCATTTGCGACCACAGCAGCAGGCCCAACTCGTCCATTCCCACCCTCGACACGCGCCCCTCTCTAACGTGATTCGCTTTTCTGGTTATTCCTTCAGTTATATCTGATTGTATGTAAAGACTATAGTGCGGCCTGCGATGATCGACCGCCGCGGAAGCACAGGCGTCTTTGAACAGAGATGCTCAGCGCTAAGCTGTCGGGCTGCATCCGTATCCCGACAGCGTCTTGGCCGCCTCATGAAAAAGACCGCAGCCCAACGGGCCGCGGTCTCATCGAATAATCCGAACGTCGAAAGCACCTCATGCCATGCAAGCGCATGGGGCCCACTGCGTTCCTGCGAGCGTCAAGCCAATGCGCGGGGCATACGCGTTCCAGGGAGTGCCGAGCTGGTACGGGGCATTCGCGTTCCGGCGAGTGCCGAGCTGGTGCACGGGCGCGCGCCGCACGGCGCGCTAACACGCGAGGGCACGCACGGATGCACAGACACCTCGAGTCCCAGCTTAGGCCGTATAGACCTGCTCGCCGCCCAAATAGGTTGCCTCGAGGTTGAGCGCATGGTCGAGCACCACGAAGTCGGCGTTGCGGCCGGCACGGATCGAACCGCACACGTCGTCGATCTCGTTGGCCTCGGCCGGTGCCTGCGTGGCCATGTACACAGCCTCCGCCTGGCTTGCGATACCCCAATCGACCACGTTCTTCACCGCGTTGTTCATGCGCAGGATCGAGCCGGCGAGCGACCCCGAATCGGTCAGACGCGCCGTGCCGTCCTTCACCACAACCGGCAGCTCACCCAGCTTGTACTCGCCATCGGGCATGCCGCCCGCGCACATGCAGTCCGTGATAAGCGCCGTGTGGTCGTGACCCTTGGCGTTCATCACGATACCGGCCGCGATCGGGTTCACATGGTGCCCGTCGCAGATGATCTCGGAGTAGGAGCGCTCGGCGGAATACAGCGCCGCGCCCACCATGCCAGGCTCGCGATGATGCAGCGGGCTCATGCCGTTATAGGTGTGCACGAACACGCTCGCGCCCGCGTTCAGGCAGTCAAGCGCCTGGCGAGCCGTCGCGTTGGAGTGGCCGAGCGCCACCACGACGCCCATTTCGCGGGCACCGCGGATAAACGCCGGCGTCTCGGGATACTCGGCGGCCACGGCGATCTTCTTCACCAGGCCATGGGCAGCATCCTGCCAGCGCTTGAGCGCCTCGAGGGACGGCGCCGACAGATACGCAGGGTTTTGAGCGCCCTTGAACTTCTCGGTGAAGAACGGCCCCTCCAAGAAGATGCCCTCGATGCGCGCATGCGCGGTCTCATCGGCCTGCTCAACGTAGGCGGCGACGCTGGCGCATGCCTGCTCCAGCTGCTCAACCGTGGCGGTGAGTGTGGTGGGCAGGTACGACGTCACGCCGTTGCGCAGCAGCCCGCGCGAGACGGTGGCTACGCTCTCGGTCGTGCCGTCCATGATGTCGCAGCCGTCGAACCCGTGGATGTGCGTATCCACAAACCCGGGGGCGATCTGCTTGCCGGTCAGGTCTACGATCTGGCAGCTGGGCTCCTCGGCCACGTGGGCCCCAAAGACCCCATCCTCAACCAGCAGATAGCCGCCGGACACCGGGCCGGTGGGCATGAAGAACGTATCGGCCTTGATTGCATAGGTGCTCATGTGCGTTTCTCCTTTTACGAACACGGTCGCCACGGCGACCCTGAGCTTCCACAGCTGATGTGTACCCAAAAAGGCGCGCCCGCCCGTCCACATCGACCAGGCGGGCGCAAATGCCTCAGGGCCGCCGCAACAGGCGGCCCTCGATGTATGGAAAGCGAGACGCGCTTACGCCTCGAATGGGTGAATCGTCACGCCCTTCACCACGCGGTTCACGGTGCCGGTGGGGCTCGGGGTGTCGGGCGTGTTGCCCACGCGCACCGAGTTCAGCAGCGAGACAACCTGCGCCACCATGACAAACGGCAGCGCCAGATAGCCCTCGGGCAGCGCATCGCGGCCGGCGAAGGTGAAGGCGGTGTGCTCGAACGCCGGGGCGATGTCCTGCTGCACGGCGATGGTCTTCTGGGCGATGCCGTCGCCGTCGATTTCGTTCAGGATGTCCAGGTCGTACTGGCGGGTGTAGGCGTCGTTGTTCATGAACACAAACACGAGCGTCTTGTCATCCACGAAGGACTTCGGCCCGTGACGGTACCCCATGGAGGTGTCGTAAGACGTGGCAACCAGGCCGTGCGCAAGCTCGAGAATCTTGAGCTGGGCCTCCTGAGCCAGGCCGCCGAAGGAGCCGGAGCCCAGGTAGGTCACGCGGTTGAAGTCGCCCGAAAGGAAGTCGGCGACCTCGGCCTCGCGGGACACGACCTCCTCGCCCATGAGGGCGGCCTGCTCGACCCACGCCTGCTTCTGCTCGTCGGTTGCGGAGTCGAAAATCAGGGTGGCCAGCAGCGTCATGCAGCTGTAGGACCCGGTCATGGCGAAACCGCGGTCGTTGGCGCGCGGGATCAGCAGCGTAAGGGCGCGCGGGTCGTCAGCGGACTCGACGGCGAGCTTGCCCTCGGGGGCGCAGGTGATGTTCAGGAATTTGATGTTCTTGACGAACGTGCCGGCGATCTCGACGGCGGCCAGGCTCTCGGGGCTGTTGCCGGAGCGGGCGAAGGACACCAGGATCGTGGGGTCCTCCGGGCGCAGGAAGTCGCGCGGGGCGCTCACGATGTCGGTGGTGGCGATCGGCTTGAAGTCGAACTGGCTGGTGTCGCCCGCGTGGCGCAGGTACGGAGCGCAGGTGTCGCCCACGTAATCGGAGGTGCCGGCACCGGTGAAGATGACAGACACGCGCTGGCCGTCGGCCATGGCGCGGGCCTCGGCGAGGAGGGTCTCGATGGCCTCCTTGTTGCTGCGGTAGATCTCGAACGTGTCGCGCCACAGCTCCGGCTGCTGCTTGATCTCAGCCGTGGTGATGTCGGCGCCCAGCGCGGCGAGCTCCTGCTGATCTTTCTCGAACATCGTTAATACCTCTCTCCCGAATAACGGTTTTTACTTGCTGTTTCCATTCTATATTGGTCATCTGGTTATAACCAGTTGAACCCAAACGATTCCGCAAGCGCACAGATTCGACACGAACCGGCATACAGCCCGTTCGCAACGCACGGACCGCTCGCAGCACGCAGGCTGTCCGCGGTACCTCGGCGCCCGCGGCACGCGTGCTGACTACGGCGTCATCGCCCTGCAGCACGCAGGCCACCCGCAGCGTGCACGCCGCCTACGGCGAGCCACCCACTGCGGGGCAGCCTGCACGCGGCACGCAAGCTGCCTGCGGCATGCCGTCCGTTCGCAACACGCATGCTGACAACGGCGTCGTCGCCCCGCAGAGTGCATGCCACCTACGGCGAGCCGCCCGTTCGCAGCGCACGGGCCGCTCGCGGTGCACCGGCGCCCCGGCAGGCGGCCATACGCCCAGCCGACCGACGACCGCGGGTGCGCCCAGCGACTGCGCCCCCGCTCAACCCCCAACCGCACACGGTCACTCACCGCGGCGATGGAAGACCTTGTACTTGAACTGGTCGGCGCGGGCCACGGACAGGGTGTACTCCAAGATCTCGTTGCGCGCGTTATAGGTGGTGCGAATCAGGTCGAGCACCGGCGCGCCCTCGGAGATGTCGAGCAGATGCGCGTCGGCCGGACGGGCGATACTGGCGAAGAACTCCTCCTCGGCCACGCTGATCTTCTCGCGATAGTCGCCCTCGATCACGTCGTAGAGCGGCTTGTGCTCCAGCATGGGGCGTTTGAGCGTGAGGAACTTGCGCACCGGCAGGTAGGTGCGCTCCACCATCATGGGCATGCCGTCGGCTGAACGCAGGCGCTTGAGCTTGTACAGACGCTCGCCGATGCGGGTGCTCATGTGCTCGGCAAGGTTCTTGTCGGCCTCAACTTCGCTGAACTCCAAGATCGTGGTAAGCGGATCGCGGCCGAGCGCGCGCATCTGCTCGGTGAAGCTGTAGGACTGCATGAGGTTCGTGGTCTGCGCGGAGCGGTCCGACACGAACGTCCCGCGCCCGTGCTGGCGCACCACAAGCCCCAGCCGCTCCAGCTCCTGCAGGGCCAGGCGCACCGTCGTGCGCGACAGCCCATAGCGCTCCGACAGCTCGCGCTCCGACGGCATGAGATCGCCGGCGCGGTACTCATGCTCGATTTTTTCAGTCAGGATGTCGACGAGCTGGTCGTACAGCGGCTGCCTGCGTGCTCCCATCGCCATGATGTGCTCCCCTTTGGTTGGTCCGTGCGCCGCATCGTTCATACGAAAAAGGCCGCGATGCCCATCCGGATTACCCGGGCACCGCGAGCCTCTTCAAATAAACGATGTGATTACATGCGTTGCCGCGAATTACATCTCGTCGTCATCGTCGGCAGCGGCGGGCTCCAGGCGCTTGCAGTCAACGCCCTCCTTGCCCACCGTCACCGCGCGCTCGGACAGCTCGGCCAGCGTGGGCTCGCCCATAGCGCGGGTCATGATGAGCTCGATGAGCATGGGCAGGTTGGTGCCGGTCACGACCTCGACGTTGTCGACATCGGCCGTGACGAGCATGGCCTGGTTGAACGGCGTGCCGCCCAGCAGGTCGACGAACACGAGGACGCCCTCGCACTCGGCGCGCATCTCGGTGATGGCAGCGCGCAGGGAGTCACCGTAGGTTGCGGCCTCGGACCCCTCGAACGGGACGATGGTGAACGCCGGCTGCTCGCCCGCGACCATATCCACCGCGCTCTTCAAACCATTGGAGAAATGACCATGACCCGTGAGAACGAAACCGATCATGCCGGGCTCCTTTCTGCGTTGGTGAGCGATGCGTTCCGACGGCGTCGGTTCCGTCGCTCACTGGTAGTAACCACAATATTCATTTCCATCATAGCAACTTGAGGGCTTGCGTGCGCAAAAATCACCACCCTTGAGCATTTTTGACCGTTCACCGCCGTTTTTATACCGTTCACCTGTGTACCTTGCAATCGTATCCACGGTTCACTCACGTTTGCGCAAAAAGGGATGCCACAATCGCCTTGCAGCATCCCCGTTTCGTATGGTCTATTTTACGTTGTTTCTATGGACTGGTATCACTTGTGGAACCAGTCAGGATCCGTCGCGCGCGGCGCGGGCGGGACCGCTCCCGCCCCGAGCACCTACTGCCTGCTCGCCGGCACGTGCGGACGGTTCTTCTCCACCTGCTCATCGCACAGGCGACGGTACTTGCGCGCCCGCTGCTTGTCGCCGGCGTTGGCGTACTGGTGCGACAGCAGCATATAGAGCTTGGTCTTCATGGCCGGATCCGCGCGGTCGAGCATGGCCTCCATGCGCTCGATCTCGTCGCAGCGCTTGCCGAACACGATGTCGTAGGTGAGCTGGCAATCGGCGGCCACCGCCTTCTGTTCGCCGGCCTTGAGCTCCTGCAGCATGGCCTTGGCCTGCTTGCGGTTGCCCGCCATCACGTAGAAGTTGAACGCCTGCGCCACCAGCCCGGCGCGCTTGCTCTTGGAGCTCTTCATGTTGAGCACGTGCTCCAGCATACGCTCGGCCGCCACGGTGTTGCCCTCGGCCTCGTAGATGACGAAGCGCATGTAATACTGCTTATAGGTGGTCATGACGATGCGCGCCAGGCGCCGATCGAGCAGTTCGATGCACTCCTTGTAGAGGCCCCCGGCGTAGAGGACCTGCAGCTTCAGGTCGAAGTACTTCTTCAGGCCCTCGGTGCCTAGGAAGTACACCACGACGACGACGATAAAAACTACGACTTCCGGCTTCATCACGATTATCTTGCCTTTCTGTTGCGGTACTCGCCCTACCAAGACATACGCAGCGGCCTCGCGCAGCGCAACACAACGCAACGCGTCACATCGCAGCGCAGCCACGGCCGCGATCGCCTTGGGCGCCGCGCTCAAGCCTTACATGCTCAAGCCTCACATCTTAGCAGGGCGTGGACCGCATACGGACCCACCGAGGACCTCAACAGGCCCCCTCGATAGCATAAGACGCGCGCCTCCGGGAGAATGCGACAGACAAGCCGTCTTGGAAGCGCGCGTCAAACCGTCCTTGCGGACAACATGCTGTGGTGCCCGCGCCCGCAAGCGCGAGCACCACGAAGAACCGATCTGGTCCTTAGCCCTTGGCGATGATGCCGAGAGCGCCCAGGCCGATGGCCAGCACCAGCACGATGAAGATCGCCTTGGTGGAGGTCATGCCCTTCTTGCCGAGCAGCCAGTACACGAAGCCAACGAGGGCGGCGGGAACGAGCTTCGGGCAGATGTTGTTGCAGATGGACTGGATGTTGACGGTAACGCCGCCAATCTCGGGAGCCCAGGAGAACACAATGCCGACGTTCGTGGCCACCAGCGCACCGACCATGAAGACGCCCATGACGGTAGCGGCATCGGTGATGGCGTTGAGCTTGTCGCTCATCGTGGTGACGAGCTTCATGCCCTGCTCGTAGGCCATGTGGGTCTGCTTGCAGCGGAACCAGTCAACAACGATGTTGACGGCGACCCAGATGAAGATGCCCAGCGGGTTGCCGGCGATGGCCATGTTGGCGGCCAGAGCACCGAAGATGGTGGGCAGCAGCGAACCGAAGATCGAGTCGCCGATGGAGGCCAGCGGGCCCATGAGGCCGGTCTTCAGGCCAGCGACAGCGTCGAGGCCATCCACACCGTCGGTCTCCTCGATCGCCAGGTCGATACCGGTGATGATCGTGTTGAGGAAGTTCGAGGTGTTGAAGAACGGACCGCAGTGGGTGCGGGCAGCCTGCTGCAGCTCGGGGGTGTTGTCCCCGTAGATCTTACGCAGCTGGGGCAGGATGATCCACAGATAACCGGAGTGCTGCATACGCTCGTAGTTCCAGCCAGCCTGGAAGCCGAGGAGGTTGCGCACGTTGATCTGACGAAGATCTTCCTTGGTGAGCTTGTAGCCCGTGGTGCCATTGGCAAGCTTCTGATTAGAGCTCATCGTCGTCGTCTCCCTCCACGTCAGCAGCAGCGACGGGGCGCTGGTTGTTCTTGTAGTAGATCAGGGACAGCGCGAAGCCGATGAGGGCGATGGTCAGCATCGACATGGTGCTGATGACGCCACCGAGCTCGACAGCGGAGTCGCCGAGGGTACCGTTGATGGCAACGAGGCCAGTGTTCAGGGTACCGACGTTCGTGAACAGGGTGCCCATGAGAGCAGCGATCACGAAGCCGAGGAACAGGTACGCAATGTGCTTCTTAACCGGCAGGTAGCGAAGCAGGATGGCAAAGCCGACCGCAGGCAGGCAGCCGCCGGCAACCGTGAGGCCCTTGCCGAGCCACGCGAAGTCACCGTTCAGAGCGGCGGTAACGGACTCAACCAGCGGCTGGCCGAAGGCCAGAGCCAGGAAGACCGGGACCATACGGGACAGCATCCAGGACACGGCGCCGAGCCAGTAGTGCACGTTGTAGGCACTCCAGTTCATCTTCTCGACGTCAGCGTCGCACATGTGACCGAAGAACGTGTTGGCGAAACGACCGGCGATGTCGGTGTACACCAGGATGGCGGCGACGGGCACGCCAATGGCGGCCAGAGCCTGCTCGGGGTCCATGTTGGCGCCCACGGCGAAGGCCGTGGCGATGAGGGTACCGGAGTTGGCGTCGATGCGGGAAGCACCGCCGAAGGTACCGACACCGAGGATGGTGAGCTGCATGCTACCACCGATGTAGAGGCCAGTCGTCAGGTCGCCCATGATAAGACCGGTGATCATACCAGCGAACACGGCGGAACCGGCACTGGTGTACCAGTGCAGCTCGTCCATGATCTGGTAGCCTGCGTACAGGGTCAACAGAAGAATCTGCCACCAAGCAAACATGGTTTTCCTCCTTCTAAAACGATTTACAGTTCCAACAATACGAACACGCTATATGCAAGCCGCGCATCTCCCTTCGCGGCCTCAGCGCCAAATGGGATTTAGCCCTCGAACTTCTCGGGGTTGTCCTGGGGCGTGAGCTGCACGACCATGGGCACGCCCATAGCCTTGATCTCGGCGAACGCGTCCAGGTCGCCCTGGTCGCAGTTGATGTTGCGGCTGAACTTCTTGACCGAATCCATGGTCGTCATGTTGCCGAGGATGATCTCGTCGAGCTTGACGCCGGCCTTGAGCAGGCGGACGTAGGTCTCGGGCTTCTTGGCAACGATGAACAGGCGCTGGGCGTCATACTTGCCAGCGTTGATGTTGTTGGCGGCCTTCTCCACAGGCAGCACCGACAGCTTGACCGTAGCCGGGCAAGCCATGCGCAGAACCTGCTTCTGGGTGTCATCCTGAGAGGCCTCATCGTCAACGACCATGATGCGGCTGACCTGGCGGGCGGTGGACCAGAGGTTGGCCACCTGGCCGTGGATCAGGCGGAAGTCAATACGGGCTCCAACGATCATGTTACTCAACTCCTTCTTTGTCGAGGTGATGGATGAGGGGCTCCGATCGCAGGGAGATCGTGCTTTCGTACACACCCTCGGTTTCGAACATAACGAGCTCATTGACGCCGGCGCGCGTGAAGCCGTGCGGGACGTAGAGCGTCATGATGGGACCCTTCTCCCAATAGCGCCCGACGTTCACCCCATTCACGAACGCGCAGCCCTTGCCAAAGCCCGTGGTGTCGATGAACGTATCGGCGGGCTCATCGAGCGTGAACTCGAAGCGGTGGAAGGCCGGTTGGCCCTCGACCATGCCCGCGGAAAAGTCGATCCGGGAAATATCGTCAAGCGGCAGGCAACGGATGTCCCAGCCGGTAATGAAGTGAAGGTCGACGCAGACACCGGTGCGGATGCCCTTGTGCTGCGTGTCGGCGAGCAGCTTGTGGCCGTAGCCCACGCGCCCCATGTTCTCCACGAGGATGTCCAGGCGATTGTGCTCGGCGGGCAGGACGCACTTGATGTCCTCGCCGATGTGCTCCTGGTACTGCGTGGCCACGTGCGTGCCCTCAACGAACACCTGCGCGCGGTCGCGCCCATCCACCACGCGGATGCGCTCCTCGTCGGTGCGGTCGCGCTCGATCTGCGTGGTATACAGGATGTAGCCGAACGCCTGGTCCATATCCTCCATGGTTTGAGGATACTGCGAGGACACCGGCTCGGACAGCGCGTCGAGCACGTTGAAGAGGCTCACATGGTCGGTTGCCGGGATGGCATCCTGGGCCACCGCCTGCTTCACGAGGGGCTCGGCCTGCCAAGCATCCGGGTACAGCTCGTGAATCATGCGCTGCAGGGCGAAGTACTTGGGCGTGGGGTTGCCTTCCTCGTTCAGCGGCGCGTCGTAGTCGTAGGAGGTGACCTGCGGCAGATCGTGGGTGTGGCGCGCCGAGCAGCCGTTCATGAAGCCGAAGTTGGTGCCGCCGTGGAACATGTAGAGGTTCACGCCGTCGCCGATCTCCAGGCACTCGCGCACCGAATCGGCCAGCTCTTCGCCGTCGCGGCGGATGACGTTCTCGGCATAGCGGTTGAACCAGCCGTCCCAGAACTCCATGCACATGAGCGGCCAGTTCTTGCCGTGCTCCTCGTGGAACGCCTTGAGGGCGGCGAGGTTCTCCGCGGAGCGGGAACCGAAGTTGCCGGTGGCCAGGACACCGTCGTCGATGAGGGTGCCGGCGCGCAGGCAGCCACGCCACGGACCGTCGGAGGTGCACAGCGGGACGTCGACCCCGCGCTCGACCATAAGGTCGCGGATGGCGCGCAGGTACTCCTTGTCCTCGCAGTAGGAGCCGTACTCGTTCTCGATCTGCATCATGAGGATGTTGCCGCCGTGCGTGATCTGACGGGGCACGAGCAGCGGCATGAGCTGGTCGTAGTAGGCAGCCACGAGCTCGAGGAACTTCGGGTCGCGCGAGCGCGGGCGCAGGGAACGGTCCTTCATGAGCCAGGACGGCATGCCGCCCCACTCCCACTCGCCGCAGATGAACGGCGACGGACGCACGATGGCCCACAGGCCCAGCGACGCAGCCTCGTCGAGAAATGCCGCGATGTCGTTGAAGCCGGTGAAGTCGAACTCGCCCGGGCGGGGCTCGATGGTGTTCCAGGTGAAGTAGGTTTCAACCGTGTTGAAGCCCATGGCCTTCAGGTTGTAGAGAGAATGGTGCCAATCGGTGGGGTGCACGCGCGTGTTGTGGATAGCACCGGAGAGAATAGTAAACGGCTCGCCGTCGAGCAAAAACGTATCTTTTACCTCGAAGGTGTGCATGCCGCTCCTTTGCATTCGCTCAATAGGTCACGCGATTTGGGACGCATGCGCTGAGTGCGTTCCCGGTCGCTGTGACCTATTGTGACACAAATTTCGAAAAATGTGCTCACCTTGTGCAGTGGTCTGCAAACGGTAGGTTTTCGTCGGTGAACGGTATGTAGCCCTTTTCCCAGCTTATCTGGTAAGTATCGGATACTGTGGGGGTTAAAAAGAGGTACCTACCAGCTGCAATAGCTGGTTACAACCACTGCACCAGCGGCTTTTTATTGCAGAAATGGCTTCATGTACTTGACATGCGTGCATACCTATGCATGTCGAACACTTTCCGTCACTAAAGCGGAGAACCGCATGGGCCTGTGGGCTCGAGAGCGAACTGGCTCGCATTTCTCGTGGTTCCAAAGGCGGGGGCGCAGCGCGTGCGGCCCCGCTGCCGCGCGGGACCCGCGGGCACTCGTCGTCCCGTCGCCGCTCAGCATCCGCAGGCACGCGGCTCGCCCTGCCGCGTGCACCCGGCAGCCCTGCCGCGGGTCCCGCGCGTGCCTTACCTTGTGCGCGGTCCTTCGGCACAGCAAAAAACGCCCCGCCCCGCGCGCGGCCCTGCGGCACGCGAACGGGACGGGGCATCCTTGGGATGGGCGCAGCTCAACGCCCTGTTGCAGCAGCGGTCAACGCATGCTGCGAGAAGCGCTTAGCGCTGCTGGCGACGGCGCAGGGCCACACCGGCACCCACGCTCGCGACCGCCACGGCAGCCGCCACGCATACCGTCGCCAGCGCGGCATCACCGGTATGCGGCAGAGCGCCTGTGGACCCGTGCGCGGAGCCCGGGGCGTCCGGCTCCACGCCGGATCCGCCGCCGTTGCTATCCGAGCCGGTATCGTCGGAGCCGCCGTCGGCCTTCGTCCACTTGGCGGTCAGCCGCAGGTCGGAGGTCACCGGGTCATCGAAGTTCCACGCATGCTGCCAGCCGCCGTCGCGGCCATCGGTGTACCAGCCGCCGAACACCCAGCCGGCAAGCTCGGGGTCGGGCTGCGCGGGAACCTTGTCGCCCTTCTTGACCGTAAGCACCACGTCCTCATGGCCGGGCACACGATCGTCGATCGTGACCGTGAAGGTCGTCTCGTCGGGATCCGGATCGGGCGCAGGTGCCTCGTCCAGGCGCAGCGACACCACGCTCTTAGCCAGCTCGCCGCTCAGCGCATACACGCTCTCGATGTCACCGGTCTGGTCCTTCACGCACGCCTTGGCCTCGGCGAGCTTCTTGTGCATGGCATCCCAGGTGGCATCGGTGAAGCGCGCCGGCTCCTCGCCGCGCGACACCGCCTCGGCTGCGTCGATCACGGCCTGCAGGCGCTCGTAGTCGGGCGCCGCTGCGGCATCGAGCAGGCGGATCTCGGAGGCCGCTGCGTTGCCGTTCAGGCCCTTCACCCACACCAGGCGCACGGCCCGCACATTGTCCTGCCGATCGAACGACAGCGTGATAGGATCGGTGCCCTTCACCTCGAGCTTGCCGTCGGCAACCTGCTTGAAGGTGGTGCCGTCGGTGCTGACCTCGATGCGGTACTGCTGGATATTGCCGTTGGTGCCCGTCTGGCGCGGCGTATAGACGATGCCGTTCACGCTCATGGGCGTCTCGGAGGCCAGGCTCAGCCAATGCTCACCCGAGGTGATGTTCCAGTTGCTGTGCCACATGGTGTCCAGATCGCCGTCGAGAACGTTGGCGGGATCAGAGCCGTCGGCCTGGAAGTCGCTCGCGGTGGCCGTAAGCGTCGCCGGGTCGACGAAGGCGAGCTCACCGCCGTCCTTGAGTTCAAGCGCATCGAGCGCCTCCACCAGGGCGTGCTCGTAGCCGTCAACGGTGTCCTGCATGCCGGTGGGCAGGTCGGGGCGAATCATCGCGGCAGCCGCCTGCGTACGGGCAAGGCTCTCGTCGGTGAACAGATCGGCAAATTGACCGTCGTCGGCTGGCTGCAGCTGCAGGTAGGCCTCCACGCGACGGTAGTCGGCCTTCTCGTAATCGGTGGCGCTCAGCAGCTCATCGATCTGGCGGGTGAGCGCGGCGATCTGGTCCTTATCGGGGTTGACCTGGTCGAACAGCTCGTAAGCCTGGTCGAGCAGGGCGCGCAGACCGGGTACGTCCCGCTCGGCGAGCACGGCCTCGGCGGAGATGACCGCATGGTCGAGCTCCATCGTGGAGTCGAATCCCTCGCCCGCGGCAGCCTGCGTGGTCAGGCGCACGTCGTCAACGTAGCCCTCAAACGCATGCTCGGTGGAGCCGATGCGGCCCACCGGCAGCATGCAGGTTGCCTTGACGCTCTTGAGGTCATGCGACCCGATGGTGTCCACCAGCTCGCCGTTCACGTACAGGTGCGTGAGCTCGAACTCGTTTTTGATCTCAAGCTCCACCCACTCGTTCACCGGCAGGGTGTAGTTGAAGGAGTAATCGTGGTTCTCACGGGTGATGCCCACGCAGCCGGTGTCGGCCTGCACGGCCTTGATGGTGCCGTACGCCGACTCGAACAGGATCTGGTCGTCGGTTGCGGCGCTCGTGCGCTTGACCTTCACGCGCAGGTCGTTGCCCAGCCCGAGCGTGGTGAGGGCGCCGTCTTTCACCTCGGCATAGGAGGATCCGCCGCCGAGCTTGAGCGCGGAGCGCCCGTCGACCTGCTCGATTGCGGCATCGGTTGCCACCAGGTCGCGACCCATGCCGGAGGCGTCGGCCAGATCATCCATGTTCCACTGGGCGAACACGCCGTCCTCGGTGGCCTCGGCCTCGTAGCCGAAGTTCGTGGAGGGCGCATCGGCCAGCTCGCCGGCGCGCTCCTTGGCCTGCGCCGTGGTGAGCGCGCCGGTGCCCCAGCCGTTCGCGGCGAACAGGCCCATGGAGTTCGAGACGCGGTCGTAGACATCGTACTCGGACATGCCGTTCTCCAGCATGTCGCACATGTCGTTCCACACGGCGAAGGCGCCGCCCGCGATCTGCGGGTCGCCCGCGGGGATCGTGACCTCGCCGATGCTGTTGAGCGCGTTGTTGTAGCAGATGTCGTCGTTCAGGTAGTCGTAGTAGTAGCCGGCGTTGGGCACGATGTAGAAATGGCCGTCGTTGCAGTCGATCAGGTCGAAACCCATCTCGTACATCTTGTCCATGTTGGCATAGCCCCAGTTCCAGAGGTTGATCTGGGCACGGGGCTGATCGTTCTCGCCGCCGGTGTGGATGGCGTCGCCCGTGGTGTACTGGGACAGCGAGCCCCACACGCGCGGGGTGTGGCCGTTCTCATAGGCGTAGTCGAACATCTCGTTGACGAACTTGCGGTACAGCGGGCTGGACTCCGCGTTGGAGCCCACGTTGTACTCGTCGGCGCCCACATGGATCACGTCGGCGTCGGCAAACACCGCGCTGTCGCCGCCCTTGACGTACTCGTTGAAGATGCTCGTCACGAACGCCAGGCTCTGCTCGAACTTGTCACCGCGCAGGTCGAGATGGTCGTTCTGGCGGCCGCTCGTGCCGTAGCGCAGGTCGGGGCGCACCTTGGTGAGGGCCAGCGAATGCGCCGGCGTGTCGATCTCGGGCACGATGTTGACGCCCAAGGCCTTGGACTGCTCGATGAACTCCTTGAAGTCGGCCTTGGAGTACCACACGTCGGTGGAGGTGAGGTCGGCCTGGTTGAGCCCGTTGTTGCCGCCCTTCTTGATGTCGGACTCCAGGCGGAAGCCCGAGTAGGCCTGCATGGCGTCCTGGTTCGCGTTGGTGTAGTTCTCCAGCGGAATGAGATTGTCGTTCAGATGAACCTGGAAGTCGTTCATCTTGTACCAGGCCATCTCCTGGGTCATCTGCTTGAGCCAGTCGAGGGTGAAGGTCTTGCGGCCCACGTCGAGGATCAGGCCGCGCACGCGGTAGAGCGGGTAGTCGCGCGAGGTGCCCGCCGGGAAGGTGGCGTTGCCCGACTGCTTCATGCCCTGCAGGATGGTCTTGCCGCCCCAGTTGGCGCCGGCGACCTCCTCGGCGGTCACGGTGATGCTCTGGGCGGTTGCGGAGAGCAGGTAGCCCTCGTCTTTCAGACCGAGCGAGGTGTCGTCGGTCAGGGCGAACAGGATGTCACCGGCACCGGCATCGGCGCCCTCGGCAACCGTGAGCGTCTTGCCGGTCACCGCGGCGTAATCGCTCGCGAACTGCTCGGCCATCTCCTTCAGGGAGGCGTCGGCATAGAGCACGCGCCGGGCGTTGGCAAAGGTCCCGGTGCCGCCAACCCACTCGCGCAGCTCGGGCAGGATCTTCGGCGCCGGGTTCGCGCCCGCCGGGGCGGTCATGGTGCCCGGAACCTCGACCTCGATCTCGCGGAAGGCGTAGTCGGTGGCGTCCGCGGTGTTGGAGATCTTGAACGAGGCCTTCACCGTCACGGTGGAGATGGGATGGTAGATCGTGCCGTCGGTGTCGATTACCTGCTCGTAGTCGGTGCCGTTGTATTTGATATCATAGCCGGCGGGCGCCTCGGGCAGATGGTAGGAAAGCGTTTTGGTGCTCGCCGTCACGGGGTCGACCGTGATGTCGTCGAGATAGTCCTCCGGCTGCTTGTCGGGCGTCGGGGGCACCTCGTTCCACACCTCCATCTCGCCGCAGGACACGCTCGGGTAGCTGGAGACCTTCGTGACCTCAAGCTTGACGTAACGGCCGGACACGGGCTTGTCGAGCGTCACCTCGGAGGTGGCGCCCTTGGCACCCGTCACGGCTTTCGCCGGCTTGCCCCAATCGGTGGTGCTGTCCGATACGTAGATGTTGAAATCGGTGGCGTACTCGGTGTTGCTCTCCCACCACAGCTTGACCTGGGACACCTCGGTGGTGGCGCCCAGATCGACATAGGCCCATTGCGTGGGTTTGGCCTCGGCCGACCAGCGGGTTGCGTGGTCGCCATCGACCAGTGCGGTGGCGGGCAGCGTGTCATACGGCGCCTGGCTCACCGTCACCTTTTTATTCAGGGCGACATTTGTTGCCTCAGCGTACGCAGCTGCAGGTGAGCCTACCCCCCAACAGCTCAACGCAAGCGCCGCCGCAGCCATCGTTGCCGCAAGCGCATGCCGTACACGTTTGTGCATGTGCTTCTCCCTCCTTCATACGGACGCCCCCTCCACCCCCATACAGCAGAAGGGTGCGTGCGTACCATGATGAAGAAGCGCGCGACGGGACCGCTGGGTCATTCTGGAAGTCCCGAATGGTCTTTATGCAGAATATGCCCAGCTAGATTGGTATGTTTGTTTCAATACCTCAGGTGCGGGGCGCCTCGGGGCGGTAGGCCTGGCCTGCCGGTTTTCCACTCGCGCTCGTATGCGATTCGGCAGGTTTTCGCTCCCATATCCTGCTATATGCATATATGGCAGCATTACTACAGGTGGCTTGCCTAGTTGATACATTTCCAGGCAAAACCACACCATTCGGCAAACGGTCGGTTTTTCGCCGCCGGCGGCAGCGGCCGTTTTGCCCCACCCGATGCGGGGCCGGCTCTTACCGGTCCTCCTCCAGGCGGATCTGGCGGTAGCTGACCCCGCAGCGATCCAGGATGTTTTTCGCAATGAGGTTGTCCTCGGTGCCGCTGTATTTGTCATCCAGGTACACAACCTCACCGATGCCCGCCTGCACCAGCGTTTTGGCGCATTCGTGGCAGGGGAACAGCGTCACGTAGACGGTGGCGCGGGCCATGTCCTTGAGCGAGCCGCGATAGTTGAGAATGGCGTTGGCCTCGGCATGGATCACGTAGTTGTGCTTGTCGTGCAGCGGGTCGTCCGCCGTGCCCCAAGGGAACTCGTCGTCGTCGAGGCCCGAGGGCGTGCCGTTGTATCCAACCGAGAGGATGCGCTGGTTAGTGTCGGCGATGCAGGCGCCTACCTGGGTGTTCGGATCTTTGCTGCGCAGACTCGCCGCGATGGCGGCTCGCATGAAGAACTCGTCCCAGCTGATGACATCTTCGCGTTTACCCGGCATGGCGCTTCCCTTCCTCGGGCATTTATGCAGCTAGATTTACAAAGTCGGCGCCTGTTTGTCAACCGGTCGTTCAGGTTTAGCTGCGAGCTAATGCAGCAATCGCTGCCCTTAGCTATGATTCGCGCATATACCCCTTACAACACTGGGAGGCCCCATGGCAAAGAAATGTCTTGTATGCGGCGGCAAAATTGGACTGTTCTCCAAGCATCTCACAGTTGCAGACGGCCCCGTGTGCCTCTCATGCGCAAGTGAATGGGGAGTTCAGGAGGCGCTTGATGCCGGAATTCATCTCTCTGATATTAATGCGATCTTTAGTCCCGTCCTTTTGAATAACATCGATAGCGCCACACGCGAGCTTCGAACCATAACGGAGCTACGGTCATCCTTTGAAAAAACGTTTGCTGTCAGTGAACTTGCCCTGTTCGACGATGTTCATAGGCTGCTATTGCTTGCCGACCAATCCCATATGAGCTATAAACCCGAGCACTACACGCTTGTACGCTATAACGAAATCGTTGCATTTGACCTGCTCGAAGATGGTGACTCCGTCTCCCAAGGCGGTCTTGGGCGCGCGGTGGCCGGCGGCTTGCTGTTCGGCCCCGTCGGAGCCATCGTTGGTGGCTCAACGGGAAAAAAGAGAACCAAGTCAACGTGCAAGTCGATGCAGATCAAGCTGACGCTTAGCAACCCTTCTCGGCCAACGCTCTACGTGAAGCTCATCACGGCCGAAACCAAGACCGACAGCTTTAGCTACAGAATGAGCTTCGAGCACGCCCAAGAAATCCTCTCGAAGCTCCAGGCCATTACGAATGAACCACAGGCCAGCACCCCTTCACAGGGCACCGATTGCGAAGCCAGCCTGCTCGAGGCGGGCAACGATCCCGTTGCTGAACTTCGCCGGTTTAAGGCCCTGCTCGATGAGGGCATCCTTACTCAAGAAGAATTCGACGCCAAGAAGCGACAGATTCTCAACGGCTAATGTAACGGGTCGCCCGCAGCACGCAGACAAAGTCCGAGACACGCAGTGAGCTGTTCCCCAGACCTCGAATGCAGTGCCCATAATTTCCTGCCTTCCGAAGGGCCGGCCCCGGAGCTCAACCGGAGCAGACCCTTCAGACCAACCTGCCCCAGCCGAGCAGCCGGGCAGCCGAGAGACACGGCTTTTGGCTCCAATGTGCCCGCCCGCGCTCCCCGCACAGCCCTGCTGCTGCAAAATCGAGGTTTTGCGAAATGGCACCGCTTCGGTCACATGCCCCAGGCCGTCCGACATCAGCAAAACCGCAGGTCGCGCTCGGCCGAAAACGGACGCGAAATGGCACCTGGAAAACGCATTTCGCAAAACCTCGATTTTGCAGCAAACAGGATGAATCCATCGTATAACCGGGGAGGTCGCCCTCGGAACACCAGCGAATCACCCACGCAAGCCCACCGCAGGCACCACGTGCCGTAGCCCGTGCATAAGGGCAGCGCAGCACTCCATACGCGCCACACGCGGATGTCCATATATGGCCTCAACCGCTACCCTTCTTCAGGAAATCCCTTCCTCAAAAAAGTCGGAGTCAATTTCCTTTACGTCAAACGTGGACTTCACACTGACGCCAACACCGTAGTCAATCATCAAATCGGCGAGCATACGGCCATCCACCAGCACGACTTTTTGCGAATGGAGCTCCCTCACATAACATTGGGCCCCGCTGGAAAACTTCGCCGTCGTAATAAACAGACCACGCGATGCCCCCTTGCCTGACAATGCGCCAACAAAAGCCTGGATATCGGGACGAGAAACTGTGCGGGAGGGTTCCCATCTTTTTGCTTGATAGTAGATGCTGTCGAACCCGAGCTTGTCTTCCTTTACGATGCCATCGATTCCCTCGTCGCCGCTCTTCTGAGTAACCGCAACCGATCCGCCTCGCTCGCCGTACCCCATCGCAGACAGAACCTTACCTACTAGATGCTCGAAGAAAAATGGGTCCTTGTCCATAATCGCAGCGAGCAGTTCCTCCGCAAGTGCCTCGCGAAGCTCGCCATACGCGGCATTCATAGTCTCCAGCGGAGAAAGTTGCTCTGGATCGGAACTGGCATCACCCGCAGCCCGAACTTCATCGCTCTTCTTGTTCGTGCGATAGCCATCTCTCCACTTCTTGAAGGACTCGCACTCGGCCATGAGCATTTTGGCAGTGATTGGCCCGCTATGTCTCGCAAGGAACTCACGCCCCTCTGCAGTGATGTGATAGGTGCCACGCTTATTGCCGTACGAGAGGAGGCCCGCCTTCTCGAGGTCTGTAATTGCCCAATACATTCGATTGTAGAGACGCAACTGGCCACTCGGCAACCGTTCTGCCTGCTCTTCCTCTGTGAGCGAAAAGTGTGAGACCATGCATTTGCAAAGGTCTTTGGAGCTGAGGGATCCCTCAGTCTCGCTCAAAGCGATCATGACCGGACGCATGAACTCATGCCACTTCGGCATAGCCACAGACACTCACCGTCTTTCCCTACGACCACGAATGAGGCAGCGCAGCCGCCGTTCGCAATATTTTGACCCTTCAAAGTATGCCACAGCACATCGAAGCGCATGCCCAGGCGGGGCAGGGCTCTTCGACGCAGGCAACCGGCATGCAGACGCCCGTCGCTCGCCCTTTCGGCCGCCTACTCGATGGGTGATAAGAATGGGGCAACCGGTTGAGAGGACAGAGATGGCCAACCGACCAGACGAATGCTACCGGAGCCTCGTCGCAGAGCTCTCCAAGCTGGCTGACGAGACCGAATGGGTCGAATTCAAGGTGAGTAACGACCAGCCAGGGCGCATCGCAAGGTGCGTCTCGGCACTCAGCAACTCCGCCGCACTCTGCGTCGAGCCCACAGCCTACCTCCTCTGGGGAGTCGACGACTCGACCCACGAGATAGCCGGCGCGCCGCTCTCCTACCGCAGCCTGCGCAAGGGCGGCGAGGAGCTCGAGGCGTGGCTCGCGAGAATAGTGAACCCTAAGCTCAACCTCGCCTTCCACGACGTCGACATGGGAGGCGAAGCCCGCGTTGTCGTTCTCGAGATCCCGGCGGCGACCCACGAGCCGACGAAATACGAGTCCTCCGCCTATGTAAGGGTCGGGAGCAACGTGAAGCCGCTCGCGGGTTTCAAGGACCGCGAGGCCCAGCTCTGACGCACGTTTGACTCAACGCCAACGAGCGCGTTGCCGGGTTCATGCGGAAATACGGCACCTGCGAGGAACGCGGCCGCGGCTACGACAAGGTCATCACCGCGACCTGCGAGAACGAGCTTGTCGCTCCCATCGTCCAAAACCAGATGGACCTGTTCACCAAAGCCGTCCTCTTCGCAAAGATGCCCTTCGAGCTCACGAGCAAGGAGGGCCGTATCCGAACCCGCTGCGTGCAGGCGCGCCTCGCCTATGCCAACTTCGGGTCGATCGGCAACATCGACGTGCGCCGCGCGTTCGGCCTCGGGGAGAAGAAGGCCCAGGCGACCCGCATCATCAAGGACGCCGTTTCTGCCCAGTTCATTAAGCCGGTCGACGAGAACGCCGCCCCTCGCTACATGCACTACGTGCCCTTCTGGGCATAACGCAGCCAAGTATCGCCAAGTATCGCAAAGCGACCAGAATGACCCGGGCAATCTGGTTTTCCTGGAGAAATGCCTGCTCATAGCCGCTTGAGCATGCTGTCCCAGCCGGATTCTAAGTATCGCCAAGTATCGCTCTTCTACCGCCGCGTCGATCTCGTCCAGTTCATCCGGCCTTGGCTCCATCGCGGCACTCACGAGCGCCTTGAACGCGCTCAACTTATCTCCCATGACTTCCTTCCAACCCGCAGACGATGGGGCATCCCGCCGTGTTTTCCGATTCGAACCGCGCCCCTACTCCCGCCCGGTTCCCTCCACGCGGTCGCGGATGTCGTTCAGAGCCTCTCCCTTGTAGGTGAAGTAGCACGGACCCGCGAGCCTTGCGTCCTTCGGCTTCCTGAGGAAATCGCGGGCGGCACCGGTGAGCGAGGTGACGACGTTGCCAAGCCTAACATGCTTGTCGTCAACGACGACGACCTTCTTGTCCGGGTCGCCGGCGAAACACACCTCCTCGCCAGGCTCGATACCCACCATCGAAAAGCGGAAGGGAGGGCGCTTGGGCCTGCGGGACTCCTCGGCCTCCTGCTCCTCGGCGAGGGCCTCGCCGGTCGCCTGCACGCGATGCAGGTTCCCCTCGGTTCCCGAGATCTTGGCAATGGCCTCCAGGATGGCGTACGCCTCCTCCTTGGACATCTCGAAGAACTCCTTGGTGCGGGTGCGCCCGTTGAAGGTCTCGACGGTGCGCAGGTCCGGGTTGAGCCTGTCGATGAGGTCGTGGAGCGCCTTGTCGGTGAGCTTGTGGTCAGTCTCGTAGGTCGCATACGCCCTGAACGCATAGGGCAGCGTCTCGCTGCGGTTGAGCTGCCTGAGGCGCTGCTCCAGGTTGGTCGCGTACCCGATCTTCACGAACTGCGGGAAGCTCGGGTTGGTGAGGATGTAGATGACGCCCTTGGACACGGCTACTCACCGACCTTCTCGGCATAGAGCTTGAACAGGTGGGCGACGATCTTCTCCTCGTCCCCGCCGAAGTCGACGCCGTATGCGGCCTCGACCGCCGCGTCGAGCTCGCGGTGAGCTCTAGTCAGGCGTGGATAAAGCATAAGGCTGGTATACATCTTTCCTAGCGGAGCATTAGGCCATTCTTCACGTGCATCAAGAACCTCCTGAGCGCATCGCTCGATAGCAGAGCGATGCGAATCGTCGGCATCGGGCCAAATGAAAGTGTTGTAAACCAAGTCCTTCGCGTAGCGATAATCGCTTTTCATCCTACCTGCAACCATTCGCATCCAGGCATTGTGAAACTGCGAACTCATAACTCCGAAGTGGTAGAGGGACGCATCGGGAACAAGGTATGCCAAGTTACTTGCAATCACCTCGTTCGAAACAAACCCAATCGGAACATAAGGCCTTCGCTCACTCGATACGCATGGCACCAACAGATAATTGCCATCCCCTTCGGGCTGAGCAATCTGAGCAAACAACATAGGAGTATCCGCGAGCTTTCTGGTGGCAGCCGCCTTGCTTGCAGCTCGTTCGTCCCTCACCTGCTCGATACGGCCCATAACAAACTGACAAGTCGACACCTCGTATGGATCAGCATCCTTCAACCAGAGGCAATAACGTTCCTTACGGTTTAGAAACTCGTCGGCACCCCAGAACTTTCGGACCCATTTCTCAGCAGCTGGGAACGATGCTATAAGTTCATCTTTCTCCTGCGGCTTAAGTGTGAAGCCCTTACTGCGAGGCATGGATCCGAACCGCATTTTCGGAACAGTGCAGAGGGGGTCAGATACCTCAGTTACATATACATCCTCAGCGTCAAAAAGATAACCATTGATATGGGCGGCGGCAATCGCCCCGCCTTCAGTAAAGATGGTTTTCCTATTTGAGCTCCTGCCGCCTTTGCTGAATCCAACGATGACACAATGAACGTGGGCCTGGTCCGTTGCCTCGGAATTCCAAACGAATGTCCTATGAGCAAAGTCGATCTCCATCCCCAGCGCGTCTTTCATGGCCTTCCAAAAGATACCGACCGCAAGACCTTGGCAAACGGAATTTGTGGACACAAGGGCGCACCGGGCCCCTCCCTCTTGGCTCATTTGGGCTGATTTGAAATACCAAGCGCACACATAGTCGAGCTCGCCAACTCCCCTGAGCCCCCCAAAGACGCCCTTCATGTCCTCCTTTTGCTCTCGGCTCATTTGCATACCACCAATAAACGGCGGGTTGCCCATGATGTAGTCGCACTCGCCCGCAGGGATGACGTCGTTCCAGTCGATGCGCAGGGCGTTCGCCTTCACGATGGTCCCGTACTCCTTGAGCGGCAGCTCATCGTAGACGCGCTGGACCACCTTGGCGGTGTTGATGTCGGCCTGCTTCTCGGCGATCCACAGGGCCGTGCGAGCGACGCAGCACGCGAAGTCGTTGACCTCGATGCCGTGGAAGTTCGCGAGCGTCACCTTGACGGGACTCTCCTCCTCCGCCTCCTCGAACGAGATCTCTGACTGGCCCCCACGCTGTAACTCCATGAGAATCGTGTTCTCGAGCCTGCGCAGGCACACGTAGGTCTCGGTAAGGAAGTTGCCCGACCCGCACGCAGGGTCGAGGAACGTGAGCGATCCCAACTTGTCGTGGAAAGCTCGCAGGGCGCGAGTACGGGAGCTAGGGTTCTGCTTGGAGAGGATGTCTGCGAGCTCTTCTTTCATCCCATCGAGGAACAGCGGGTCGATGACCTTGTGGATGTTCTCGGGGCTCGTGTAGTGCATGCCGCCGCTCCGGCGGGTGTCGTGACTGAGCGCGCCCTCGAAGATGGAGCCGAAAACGGTGGGATCCACACCCGACCAGTCGAACTCCTGACATCCCGAAACGAGAATCTCGTAGTGCACTTGCTCATTAAGCTGGGGAATCTGGGTACGCTCCCGGAACAGCCCGCCGTTCATGTAGGGGAAGCGCGCCAGCAGCTCGGTAGGGTACTCCGCCTTGCGAGCCTCGTCGTCAGTGTCGAGCCATCCGAAGAGCTCGATGAGCGCACCACGCAGGTGAGCGCCGTCCACGGATGCGACGTAGTCGCGAAAGAGGCCGGGCTCGATCAGGCCCGCGTCCTCGCAGAACATGAGGAACATGAGACGAGTGCAGAGCACCGAGAGGGCGTGGTGGCTCTCCTCGCTGTCGGGGTCATGATAAAGACCCGCGATCTCATTATGGATCTGACCCATGATGCGCCCCGCCTCGATCGAGACGGCGCGTTGGACGCTTCTAGGAGCGACCCCCCCCCGCTGAGGAATTTGAGGGCCGGCAGGTTCTTGGGCAGGTCCTCTAGCTCGAGGCTCAGGTAGTCGCCGCCTGTGCAGAGCGGGTTGACATTGCGGTCGTACACGCGAATCTCGCGGAAGTTGCAGGCTATGACGTAGCGGGGCTGCTGGTTGAGCGGAAGACCGACGGCATAGCCCCTGCCCTGCTCGGCGGGCGTGACTTCACGCCCCTGACGGACTTCTTTCTTGTCGAGGTCGATGTCCCTGCCCTTCATCTCCACAAGTGCGCTGGCGCTGGGGATGAGGACGTCGATGTAGCCAGCGTGGGACGAGCCGGAGTCGGTGTGAACAGGGACCTCGAACTTCAGACGCTCGACGGCGTCCTCGACGCCCAGCACGTTCTGGAAGAGGTCGATCCAGTAGGAGCGGCCCTCCTGCGTCTCGTCGCCCCTGCCCGCCCAGCGCTTGGCGAACGCCTCGGCGTCTGCCTTAGTCCCTGCCATGGATACCTCCGTTAAATAGACTGATCCCATTCTAAATCACGGAGAGCACACGGAGGTTTTCAACCCTGCCCGCAGCCTGCGGGCAGGCTGAAAGGCCCTCCTGCCGTGGAAAGCGTTGAAAACCTCTGGGCAAGCCTCTTTCTTCACAGAAACAATTTCTACCCAAATTCTACCTAAGCGCTTGCATGTGAGCGGATTAAAAGCAAAACAGGCCAGACGCGCAAGGCATCCGACCTGTTCAATTCAATGGAGCCAGCGACCGGGCTCGAACCGGTGACCCCCGCTTTACGAGAGCGGTGCTCTACCAACTGAGCTACGCTGGCTTTACCAGGTTGGCGGCGCAAGCACGCCAACGGTAGACAATAGTACGTGGAAACCTCGCTGCGCGCAAGATGTGCCGGGCCACTCGATGAAAATTTCTTGGCGCACGCCCGGTACCCAGAACGCGCTTCGACGCAACCTCGGCACCGCGCGCGCCGCGCACCCACAGGCAAACCGTCGACCAGCCGCCACGGACGCGGGCGACGCGCACGCGCCCGCAGGCAACCGCCGACCGGCCGCCGCGAGTGCGGACGACATGCACATACCCGGCACGCGGCGCGTCCGCGCTACCGGTTCCCGCCGAGCAGGCGCAGCACGCCCAGCGCCACGCTCTCGGTTGCCGCAGCCGCCGCATCGGCCGCGGCGAGCACCTCGGCATGGTTGTTGTCCGCACGCCCCGCCTGGTTCGTCACGAGCGTCAGCCCGAGCACCTCCATGCCCAGCGCACGCGCCATGATCGTCTCGCACACCGTGGACATGCCCACGTAATCGGCCTCGAGGTTGCCCAGCGCGCGAATCTCGGCGGCCGTCTCGTAGGTTGGCCCCAGCAGACCCGCGTAGGTCCCCTCGGCGAGCTCGACGCCGGCATCTTGCGCTGCGGCACGTGCCAGCTCGCCCAAATAGGCCGAATACGCACCCGCCATCGGCACGAAGGGCACCTCGAGCCCCGCCGCGGCCACGCCCTCCGGGCACGCCAACGGATTCGCACCCGTCAGATTGATCTGGTCGGTGATCAAACCCACCGTTCCCGGAGCGATCCCGCGCACCGAACCCGAGGCGCAGCTCAGCATGATGCTACGGCACCCGAGCTTATGGGCGTGACGCACCAGCGCCGTCACCTCGAATGCGGAATATCCCTGGTACATATGAATGCGGCCCGGATACACCACAACCGGCACCTCGTCGATCGTGCCCACGAGCACCTCGAAGCGGTGCCCGGCAACAGGGATCGCCTCGGTGGGGAATCCCTCGATATCCTCATACGGAATATGGCGCACCACCTGCACGCGACCCGCCAGCGCGCCCAGGCCGCTGCCCAGCACGATGGCGATCGGATGCTCCACGCTCGGCTCGCACGCCTCGACCAGCTTTTCGTCCACCACGGTGAACCCCTCCTGTCTCAACAGCTCCGCCGTCACCCCGCTGCCGGGAACCAGACGACCGGAAAACGTGCCGTCGTATACTGTCTCTTATACACATCTGACGCTGCCGACGATACTCCTTGTGTAGA